>JAJPKB010000689.1 GCA_021323915.1 Chloroflexota bacterium
TAGTCCAGGTGCCCGCGATTAGTCGCGGGAGTCGGCTGGTGGCAAGTTGCGTGCCGATTCGCCTGGCATGGTTTTTGTGAAAGACCGGGGTATGGACCTCATCACCGGCATCGTGGTCATCACCGGGGCGTTCCTGCTCGCCTCGGCCCTGGTCGCGCTCTCGGTCGCGCGGATGCCCTGGCCCGCCAATCGAGACGAGCACAGCCTCATCGAGCGCGCGTTCCACCATCGGACCCAGGCCACCTTCGTGATCCTGCTGATCGGATTCTTTGTTGGGCTCGCGGACGTCCTGGTCACCGCCCAGCTTCCGGTTATTGCTTTTCTCAACGTCGTCGTCGGCGCGGCGACCGTTGGGATCCTCTTCGGTACCTCGCGCGGTCAGTCCGGCGACGAGAACTGGCGCCGCTAGCGCGCTCGATCGGCAGTCATCGGTTGGCACGCGGGCTCACCGCGGGCACCGGTATCGTCCCCATTCCCTCCCGCGCGGGATCATTCGGCACTGGCCCGCCCGACCGGCTGATTTGACGTAAGGCGACGAAGTAGAGTACAATTTTGCGAAGCGGGGCGTGGCGCAGTTTGGTTCAGCGCGCGTGGTTTGGGACCACGAGGTCCCCAGTTCAAATCTGGGCGCCCCGACCAAAGGCTTCCTGGTGGTTGAAGCGCGGTCGTCCCACCCGTTCCCATCCCGAACACGGTCGTGAAAGGCCGCAGCGCCGACGATACTGGCGGGGCAGCCCGCTGGGACAATTGGTCACCGCCAGGAAGCTTTTTGCTGTATCGACGAAACGGTGAGCGAGAATCCTGGCGAGCATCCTTCTCGTGGCCGCGGACGCGAGCGCGCTTCCGTCCTGGAGGAGGGCTGCTGGCCGGACTCGACCAGACGGTTGACGCTCCCGATATAATTTGCCGATGTTAAACGTATAAGCGCGCACCTTTCTGTCGGAGGAATGATGTCCTCGGGAACGAGCAACGGAGAACATCGGTACGTGATCATTGGCAACGGTATCGCTGGAACCACCGCGGCCGAGCACATCCGCAAGGCCGACGGTGCCGCGTCGATCAAGCTGCTCACCAACGAGCCCCATCCACTCTACAACCGTATCGCCCTGCCCCCGTTTTTGAAGCAGAAGATCGCCCGCCAGAAGGTCACGATCCACAACGAGGCCTGGCACGCCGAGCGAAACATCGATCTCATGCTCGAGCAGACGGCAGTTCGGGTCGATCCGCTGGCTCGGGAAGTGTATCTCGCCTCGGGCGCGACGTTGCCGTACGACACGCTACTGATCGCGACCGGCGGACGCGCGAATCCGCTGCCCAACGCCAACGGGCTCCAGAACGTGTTCAACTTCCAGACCCTGGACGACTCACTGGCGATTCTCGCCCAGATCGAGCGCTCGGAAAGCGCGGTGGTCATCGGCGGAAGCTACATCTCCTACGAGCTGACCGAGGCATTCCGCTCGCGCGGGTTGCAGACGACCTGGTTGATGCGCGGTCCGCGATTTCTCCGGCGAGTGCTCGAGGCGGAGGGCGGCGCGCTGGTCGACCGGATCGCCGGCCGCCACGGCGTTCAGGTGATCCACGGTGTCGAGATCGCCGAGGTTCGGGGGCAGGACGGAAAAGTCAGCGAGGTCGTCACGAGCGACGGACGAGTGTTTCCGTGCCAGCTTCTCGGCGTCGGCGTTGGGATTACCCGCAACGTCGACTTCCTCGCCGGGAGCGGCATCGAGACGAGCAGCGCCGTGCTGACCGACCAGTGCCTGCGGTCGAACGTGCCGGGGGTCTTCGCGGCGGGCGACTCGGCCGAGTACTACGATCCGTACGTCGGGCACCCGATTTTGATGGGCACCTGGGACAACGCTACCAACCACGGGAAGATCGTCGCTCAGAACATGCTCGGCGGCGAAGTGCCCTACGACGACGTGCCGACCTATTCGACGACGCTGTTCCACAATCGAATCATGGCCTTCGGCGCGACGCCGGAGTCGAATCCCGACGTGGAAGCGGTGATGTGGCTGGACGAGGCCTCGGAGAGCTACCGGCGTCTGTTCTTCCAGGGCGAGCGCATGGTCGGCGGGGTGATCATCGGCCAGCGCAAGGGCTTCCCGAAGCTGATCGACTTGATCAAGCAGCGGACGCCGATCCCGGTCGCCGAACGGGAGCAGGTCTTGGCGCAATCGGTGCAGTAGACGGTGACGATCACGCGATCGGCCAGACGTGGGAGGGGCGCCTCGGGAACAGCGCGCTCAGGATGACCTGGGCGTCGTTGCTGGAGACCTGGCAGTCGGGGAAGGCGTGGCGCAGCTCGTCGAGGGTGCGGTAGCCGAAGAGCAGCTGGAGAAAGCTGAGCCCGGGAAACCGGACGTTACCGGCCTCCGTCGCGGGCGGCTTCCATTCCTCGACGGCGACCAGTTGGCCGCGCTCGAGGGCTAGCCGCAGGCCGCCTCGGTAAAAGCTCAGCGTGACCTCGCCGGTGTGGCCGGCCGCGATCGAGTCGACGAGCCGACGCTCGAGGACCGGCGCGATCAGACGCAAAAAGTCGGGCAGGTCTGGCACCCGCAGGTACCAGGCGTAAGGCTCGTCGACCCGGGACAGGCGGCCGCCCGCGGCATCGTAGATCGGGTGAGCGGCCCCGAGGCTGAACGTGCACCCCCGATACTCGCCCTTGCCGTCGTGGGCGGCGTACTCCTGCCCGATGGCTCGGGTGTAGCGCAGAATGCTCGGCGTAACCGCCAGCCAGGAGAGGCCCGGCTTCAGCTCGCAGTAAGTGACGGACAACGCCCGGTTGTGGTACAGCCGCGGCTGGTGCGCCAGAAACCCGACCGGCTCCCGGTCGGCCGTCTCGATCACGCACAGTTGGGAGCGCGCCCCGCTCGGCTCGCTCCGGCCGTGAAGCTCGTAGCTCCACATCGCCTCGTCGCGGACGCAGGTAACCGGATAGCGTTGTCCGGACCGCCGGTAGAGGTCGGCGATGAAGGGCAGATCGGCGTCGACGGCGGGCCGAACGCGGAACGGCTCGCCTTCCCCCGCCTTGAGGTCCGGCACGTCCGATGGGTAGCCGGACCGGCCGCCGTCCAGGGTCATCGCCATCTCGTAGCCGAACTGACGGTAGAAGTAGGGAATGCCGGTGATCGCCTGGACCTTCTCGCCCCGCGCGGCGCTCCAGCGATGGACCTCGGCCATCAGCGCCCGAACTAGCCCCCGCTGGCGGTAGGCCGGATTCGTGCCGACCAGCTCGACGCGGCCGACGCCGAACGCGATCCCTTCGTACGTCCAGGTCTGAGAGATCAGGTTGAGCGACGAGACGATCGCGCCGCTCCGGGTATCCTCGACGAAGACGAAGTCGCCCGGCCGAAAGGTAGGATGCGATCGACCGAGCAGATCGCGAGTCCAACCGGCGATGCGCGGGTTTGGTACGCCCTCGTCCGGTCGGGCGTGGATCTCGGCGTTAAACGTGGCCAACCTCTCGGCGTCCTCGGCCGTCGATCGCCGCACAATCAGCCCATCGCCAAGATCACGAATGACGGTACCTTTCACAATTCCTCCCAACCAGCACCTGCGTCGCCCCCTGGCGCGCTGATAAGGTGCTTGAGCTAGATTCCCTCTTCGTAGATGTGGCGAATGATCGACTCGATCTCCGGCTCGTCGATCGAGATATCGCGGATGCGGTAGCGACCGGCGACGCTGGCGATGAGGTCGGCGGCGGTGGTGTCGGACCGGTTGAAGCGCAGCCAACGCCGAGGACCGTCGGCGCGAACCTCCCGTGCGTGCGCCACGGTCAACGGCTCGGCTCCATCCCGATCGTCGGCCAGCTCGACGACCAGGGTGCGCTCGGCACCGAAGCGATCGCGGATCTTCTCCAGGGCATCGTCGTACAGCAGCCTGCCATGGTCGATGATCAACAGGCGCGAGCAAAGCTGCTCGATGTCGCCGACGTCGTGGGTGGTCAGGAGAATCGTGACCCCGCGCTCGCGGTTGATTCGGCGGAGGAAGTCACGGATCCGGTGCTTGGCGACCACGTCGAGGCCGATCGTCGGCTCGTCCAGGTAGACGATCTCCGGCTCGTGGAGCAGCGCCGCCGCCAGGTCGCCGCGCATGCGCTGGCCGAGCGAAAGCTGACGGACCGGCGTGCTCAGGAACGGGCCCAGGTCCAGCAGCTCGCGGAACTCGCTCAGGTTCTCGCGAAATCGCCGTGCCGGCACTCGATAGATGTGGCCGAGCAGGTCGAGGGACTCGACGAGCGGCAGATCCCACCAGAGCTGAGTGCGCTGTCCGAAGACAACGCCGATCCGACCGGCGATTTGCCTCCGTCGCCGGTGCGGCACCAGTCCGCAGACCTCGATCTCGCCGCCGCTCGGCACCAGGATGCCGGTCAGCATCTTGATCGTGGTCGACTTGCCGGCGCCGTTCGGGCCGATGCAGGCGACCATCTCGCCGCCCTGGATCGTGAAGCTGATCCCATCGACCGCTCGCACCTCGCGGTACTCGCGGGTGACCAGGTTCCGAAACGTGCCGAGCACGCCCCGATGGTGCCGGGGAATCCGGAAGGTCTTCTCGAGCTTCGAGACTTCGATCAAAGGCATGGTTCCCCTCACGATCCGGTGCTCTGATAATGGCGCACCCCGATCGCCCAGACCTGCCAGGCGATCAGACCGCAGATGGCGGCGGCGACCGGCGAGAGCAGGCCAACCCACGGCGGAAGGCCGAGCGGATCGGGACGCCCCAGGATCAAGAGCGCCGGGAAGTAGTCGACGAAAGCGAGCGGCACGACGAAGGTGACGAATCGCTTGAGCCAATCGTGGTAGATCTCCAGCGGATAGCTCGAGAGAACCACGCCGCCGTTGGTGAAGACGTTCACAACCTCGTTGGTCTGGACGGTCCAGAAGCACGACGCCGCGCCGACGACGAAGATCGCGAAGAAGATTACTCCTCCGCTGATCAGCGCGCTGACCAGCATGGCCAGCTTGTCCGGCGACCATTCGATCCCGAGGGAGCGCTGCGCGACTGCCAGGATCAGCACCCCTTGAGCGAGCCGGCCGACTTTCCAGAGCGCCAGGTCGGAGGCGAAGATCTGGAAGAAGGCGCCGAGCGGGCGGGTGAGGACGCGATCGAAAGTGCCCTGCACGATGTACTGGCTGAGATCCTCGAAGCCCCGCGCGAAAGTCTCGGCCAGCGCGAACGACATCGCGGCCATCGCGTACAGAACGGCGACCTCGCCGAGCGACCAGCCCCCGAGCACCGGAATCCGCCCGAAGATCACCAGGATCTCGACGAAGTCTACGACCGTGGCGACGACGGCGTTGACGATGCGCAGGGCGAACGAGAACTTGTACTGCATCTGCCCACGCGAGCGCGCGGCGAGGAGCAGCCGATAGAGCCGAAGGTGATCCCGAAAATCTGAGATCTCGCTCGGATCCTTCCTCTCCTGGATTCTGGATTCCGACTCCTCGATTCCCCGCAATTCGCTCATCCTCCCTGCACCACGACCCGGCGGATCGCCACGGTGACGAGATACTGGGCCGCCCCGAGCAGGACGACCGCCCAAAGCGCCTGCTGGCCGAGCGCGAGCAGCAAGCTCGTGCCGCTCAGTCGCTCCAGAAAAACGTCGCACGGTATCTGAACGATGCTGGAGAACGGGAGCCACTGGATGGCGGCTCGGACGCTATCCGGAAAATAGGCCACCGGCACGAGGAATCCGCTCAGGAGGGTGATCGCGCTCATCGCCAGCCCTCCCAGTCCCCGCGCGTCGGTCGTCCAGAAGGCGCTCAGGTTGATCATGAAGCGGATCGCGAAGCACACCGCCACGGCCAGACCGATGCTGACGACCGAGGCCAGCCAGGTGACCGGCAAGGAGGGCCAGCGCAATCCAAAGCTGATCTGGCCGACCAGGAAGATCGGCACACACCGAAAGATCACGAAGTACAGCGCGCGGCCGTAGTCGCGGGCGAGCCAGAACCCGAGGTAGGAGAAGGGCTTGGACAGGTCGGAGACCACGTCGCCGGTCCGGATCGTCTGCTCGACGTCCCACCAGCCCCAGAGGGCGACGACCATGATCAGCGCCTGGGTGACCCACGAGTAGGTGATCGCCTCCCGGGCGTCGTAGCCGGCGATGCTGCTCCGACCCTGGTAGAGCGCGACGAACACGACCGCCCGCAGGTAGCCGAAGCAAGCGTTCGTGATCAAACCGTTGAGGTTCGCGGCCCGGTAGGCGAGCTGGCGCTGATAGGCGCGCTTTCCAATCTCCCAGTAAAGGCGGATGGACACGCGGACCTTCCCCCTTCCGGTCGCGGACACGCCAAAACGGCCCGGGTTTCGAAAAACCCGCGCCACTCTCAGACGACGATCGATTTTCAGGCGACCAAACGACAATTATAGCAGATTCGGCCGGCGGTCCGTCCAGGGGGACGTGGCTTCGAACGCCGCCGCCGCGCGCAGGACCAGGGCATCCTCGTGGCGACGGCCGACGATCTGCAAGCCGATCGGCAAGCCATCGGCGGTCCAGCCGCACGGCACCGTCGCGGCCGGCTGGCCGGTCAGGTTAAAGGGAAGGGTGAACGGCGACCAGCTCAGGCCGTCGGCCGGTTGGCCCGCGATCTCGCGTGGGGAGTTGATCCCGACCTCGAATGGTGGCACGGCGATCGAGGGGGTCAGCAGCAGATCGTAGCGCTCGAAGAATTTCCGCGTGGAATCGTAGACCTGGGCGCGGGTCAGGAAGGCCTGGGCGTGCTCGAAGGCGGTCCAGGATCGCGCGCGCTGAACCAGCCGCGCCAGGCCCGGATCGGTCCGATCTTCCCAGCCGGCGGGAAGCGCGGCGATCGCCCCGCCGATCGCGCCATAAAACAACAACTCCCAGGGACGACCGACGTCGGCAAAGCCGGGCGACGCCGTTTCGACGGCGCCGGCCAACTCCTCGAAGCGGCGCGCCGCCCGCTCGCAGGCCGCCAGTACGACCGAATCCACCGTGGCGTAGTCGAGGTTCGGACTCCAGGCGACGCGGCTGCCGCGGATGCCGGAGTCGATCCCGGCCAGGTAATCGACCGCGCCGATCGGAAAGCTGTTACGGTCGCGGCGGTCGTGGCCGGCGATGACGTTCAGCATCAATGCGGCGTCGCGAACGGTGCGGGTCATCGGCCCGGTGTGGGCGAGCGCCTCGGCCCAGCTCGGCGGGTAGGCCGGCACCAGGCCGTAGGTCGGCTTCAGCCCGAAGATGCCGCAAAAGGACGACGGAATGCGGATCGAGCCGCCTCCGTCGGTTCCGATTGCGAGCGGTCCCAGGCCGGCCGCGACCGCCGCGCCGGCCCCGCCGGAGGATCCGCCGGGCGTTCGCTCGAGGTTCCAGGGGTTGCGGGTGATCCCGAAGAGCCGGTTGTCGGTCACGCCCTTCCAGCCGAACTCCGGCGTGTTGGTCTTGCCGAGGGAGATCGCGCCGGCCGCGGCAAGGCGCTCGACGACCGGCGCGTCCTCGGTCGGAACGGCATCGGCGAAGAGCAGCGAGCCTCGGGTCGTCCGAACTCCGTTGGTGATCAGGAGATCCTTGATCGACACCGGCACCCCGGCCAGCGGACCGACGCTCTCGCCGCGCTGGATCGCCGCGTCGATCCGTCGGGCGCCGGCCCGGGCGAGGTCGGCGGTAACGGTGCAGTAGGCGTTGAGGATCGGGTTGATCCGGTCGATCCGGGCGAGAAACGCGTCGACGACCTCGACCGGCGAGATCTCGCGGCGGCGAATGCGGGCCGCCAATTCGGTCGCCGGCTGGTAGCAGATCTCATCCTGACTCATCGCGCGCCTCCTTCGGACGTTCGGGGCTAGTATAATCCCTCGGATCCGTCCGCGGGAACGCGCGACCCCGCGGCGCTCACTTCACCGGCAGGCTTCCCATCACGTCGTCGAGCTCGGGAAGCTCGGGGTTGAGCGCGCGGGCGTGCAGCCAGGTGCTCATCGCGTGGGTGTATTCTCCCCGGTAGAGGTACTCGAGCGCGGCGAGGGCGAATCCCTCGTATCGGCCGGGAGCGAGACGCTGCGCCCGGGCGAACTCGGCGAGAGCATCGTCGCCGAGATCGAGGTCGAAGCAGGCCCGTCCCAGGTCCAGGTGCGCCTCGACGTCGCTCGGCCAGCGCGCCGACCGGCGCAGCGCGCGTCGGATCGTCCGCACCGATTGAAGGTCCTGCGCCGCCGGGGAATCGGGGTCCTGGCGCGCGGCTTCCTCGAGCGCCCGCTGGGCTCGCCCCCAGGCCCGACGCTTGATGTGCTGCCGTGCTTCCAGATATAATGCCGAATCGGAAGGCGGGGTGTCGGTTTGGCGCTCGGCTCGATCCTCGCGCGGCGGACCGAATTCCGAATCAGAGGTCGAGGACGCGACGTCGGCGGGAACAACGGGAATCCGGTCTTTTCCCCGGTGAAAGACTCGGTCGAGCAACGACGTTCGCCGAATCGATGGTGGTGGTCCGAGTTGTAGCCTCATAGCTGTCTCCTACCACGCTGGACTCATCATCACGGATTCCGTCCGCGATGACTACCATGACTTCGGCTGAATTTGATATGGTAATCGGACCAGCCGGATTGGCCACAACCGGCGAATAGAGCGGGGTCAGGATGGAGAAGTCTCGCGTCACCGTCGCCGACCAGGCGCCGAGCCTGGCGAGCACTTCGAACGACGGTACCAGGGCACCTCGAACCGAGCCCCACATCGCGAACGCCCTCGACGAGCTTCGCGCGCTGAAGGACAGCCACGAGCAGCTCCATCGCCTGTTGGCGGCTCACGAGCGGCTCGCGCGCCTCGCGCTGGACGGCGGCGGTTTCGCGCTCCTCGCCGGTGCGCTTAGCGAGCTCGCCGGGAATCCGGTCCTGATCGAAAGCCGCTATTTCAAGTCACTCGCCCACGCCTCGCCCGCGGCATCACCGCGCGAAGATCGGCCGGTCTCCCTTCGGGTGCTCCGAAAGGATCCCGCTGCCCATGAGACCTGGTCGCGCCTCCATAACGAGCGAGAGGCAGCGCTTCTACCCGCGCCGCGGGACCGCAGCAAGTCGGGCGCGCGCGTCGCGGCGCCGATCCACGTTCGCGACGATGTGGTGGGCTACGTTTCGATCGTCGAACGTGACCGTCCACTCGAGTCGATCGATCTGGCGCTGGCTCACCAGGCCGCGCTCACTGCGGCCATAGCGTTCGTGCAGCAACAGGCGATGATCGACGTCGAGCTTCGGTTCAAGGGCGACGCGCTCGACCTGGTGCTCCAGGGCGCGGATGCGCCGCCGGAGACCCGGGCGATGCGCTCGGCGTTGCTCGGCTTCGACGCCGGCGCGCCTCAGACGCTGCTCGTCGTCTCGCCGGTCTGCGCCGACGTCGACCGTCCGTCCTCGCTGCGGGACCTGGCCACGATCGTCTCCTCCTGGGCACGACGCCAAGCGCCCGGTAGCCTGGTCGCCGAGCGCGATGGCGATGTCGTCGTGCTCCTGTCGGGCGACCTGGCCAAGCCGCGCCTGCGGTCGCGCCGCGCCGGCGGCGACCGCTTGACCCGCCCGGGGTCGTCTGGCGATCCGGAGGTCGACCTGGATCCGGCTCAGGCCGAGCTGGCCTCGTCGCTCCGCCGAGAGGTGGCGGGTTATCTCCCGAATCTGACGCTGTCGGTCGTGATCGCGCCCCCGGTCCGCGATGCTCGAGAGCTCCGCGAAGTCTATGCCGCCGCTCGGAAGACGCTCTCGATCCTGAGCTTGCTCGGTCAGCGAGGTCGCTCGATCTCGACCAGCGATCCACGGTTGGCTGTCTTTCTCCTTTTTGACAGCACCCGTCCGGAAACGCGACAGGAGTTCGTAGATCTGGTGCTCGGGCCGTTGATCGCCTATGATCGTCGCGGCCATCGTCGACTGGTGGATACCCTGGAGTCCTACCTGATTCACGGAGGAAACCTGGAGACGACGGCGCGCGCGCTCGACGTCCACACCAGCACCTTGAAGTATCGGCTGCAGCGTATCGCCGAGGTGAGCGGCATCGACGTTCACAACGCCGATCACCGCTTCAACGCCGGGCTCGCGCTTCGCCTCCGCGCCCTCGACGGAGGACGGTCAGCCACGGAGGGCGAAGCGTACCGGCCCCCGACCTCGGACTCGCATCTCCCATAATAGCGAGGAGGAAAGCTTGTACCAGGATATTTTTCGGATCGACGGAAAGATCGCCGTGCTTCCGGGAGGAGCCGGCGGCATCGGCGCGGCGCTCGCGCGGGGTCTTGCCGAGTTTGGCGCTGACGTCGTGGTGGCCGGTCGCTCACTGGAGCACGCGCGCGCGGTCGCCGACGATCTGGCGTCGACCGGTCGGAAGACCGCCGGGCTCAACGTCGAGGTGACCGACCCCGAGTCGGTCAATCGGCTGGTCGAGCAGGTGATGGAGAGATTCGGGCGGATCGACGTTCTGGTGAACTGCGCCGGAACCCAGCATGAGGCCCCGGCCGAGGATTTTCCGCTCGATCAGTGGCAGCGGGTGATGGACGTCAACGTCAAAGGGACCTTTCTCACCTGCCAGGCAGCGGGACGGGTCATGATCGCTCAAAAGAGCGGAAGCATCATCAATCTGTCGTCGGTGCGCGGTCAGCTGGCGATTCGTCGCGGGTACGCCGCCTATACGCCAAGCAAGGCGGCGGTGAACAACCTGACTCGTCAGCTGGCGACCGAATGGGCTCCGCACAACGTGCGGGTGAACGCGATCAGTCCGACGTTTATCGAGACGCCGCTCGTCGAGAAGATGCTGGCGAACCCCGACTTTCGGCGCGGTCTGACCGAGCGGATTCCCCTTGGAAGGGTCGGCGTTCCGGCCGACATCGTCGGCGCGACACTCTTCTTCGCCTCACCCGCGTCAAGCTTCGTAACCGGTCACGTCTTGCTCGTCGACGGCGGCGTGACCGCGACCCAGTAGAAGTAGAAAAAGGAGAGGGTAGATTCGTGAAGATCGTTCTTGGCAGCCGTCCCAATGATGCGCGTCTCGATACTTTTCGCGCCGCCTATCCCGGCGTCGAATTCGTCAGCGCCGGCTCGCCCGAGGAAGCCAGGCAGCAAATCGTCGACGCCGACGCCTACTTCGGAAACCCTTCGCGCGAGATCTACCTGGCGGCGAAGAAGCTCCGTTGGATTCAGGCCCCCAGCGCCGGTATCGAGTTCGTCCACGCCATTCCGGAGCTGAAAGAAAGCGACGTCCTGCTCACCAACGCCCGTGGTGCCCACGCCGCGACGATCGCCGAGCACACGTTCGCGATGCTGCTGACGCTTACCCGCGCCCTTCGCTTCTTCGACCACGCGAAGGGATGCCACACCTGGCTGCGCGGCGAAGGGTATCGCCGTCTCACCGGCATCGACGGCAAGACGATGGCGATCGTCGGATTCGGAAACATCGGGCGGGCCATCGCGCGGCGGGCGTACGGATTCGAGATGAACGTGCTCGCGGTTGATGCCCAGGAAGTCCCGGCCAACGAGCACGTGAAGGCGGTCTACCGATTGAACCATCTCCACGACGCGCTGCGTGAAGCCGACGTGCTGACGATCAGTTGCCCGATCACCCCGGAGACGCGCGGGATGATCGGAGAGACCGAGATTCGCCTGCTGAAGCCGGGCTCGTACGTCGTAGCGGTGTCGCGCGGTGGCATCGTGAACGAGCCGGCGTTGATTGCCGCGCTGAAAGATGGCCACCTGGCCGGGGCGGCGCTCGACGTCACCGAGACCGAGCCGCTGCCTCCGGATAATCCATTGTGGGATGTGCCGAATCTCATCATCACCCCGCACATCTCCGGCGGCTCGACGCTGACGACCGAGCTGATGTGGTCGATCTTTTTCGAAAACGTCGGTCACTTCCTCAAGAACGAGCCGCTGAAGAACCTGACCGACAAGAAGCTGGGGTATTGATGTTGCTGGCGGGGAGGGCCACCCGCGAGCGGGTGGCCCTCCCCGCCAGCCTACACACGATGAGCGACTACTACTGGACGATCGAGACGGCCCTCGGACCGTCCTTCATCGCCTACAACGAGCGCGGCATCTCGGCGATCATGCGCGCCGAGAGCGGCGCCGAGTTCGAGCAGGCGTTCCAAGCGCACTTTCGCCGTCCGGTTCAGCCGGCGGCCGAGCCGCCCGCCGATCTGGCCGCCGCGGTCGCCGCCTACCTTGCCGGCAAGCTTTCGGTAGAACAGGCACGAGCAAGCCTACCCTTCGACCTGCGCGGAATGTCCGACTTCGACCGCGCGGTCCTACTGAAGACGGCCGAGATCCCGTACGGCGAAGTCCGATCCTACACCTGGATCGCCCGGGAGATCGGGCATCCGCTCGCCGTCCGGGCGGTTGGGTCGGCGGTCGGTCGAAACCCGATTCCTCTCCTGATCCCCTGCCACCGCGTCGTTCGCCGCGATGGGCGGATCGGCGAGTACGGACTCGGCGGGACCGAGGCGAAGCGGGCGCTGCTGGCCGCGGAAGGCGTGTCGCCAGACTGGCTCGAGCGCCTGGCGCGGGCTGGAATCCGCTACGTCGGCGACGCCACGACGCGCATTTATTGCTTTCCCACGTGCCGCGACGCCAAACGGATTTCCGATGGCGAATCGGTCGGCCTCGGCTCCGACGACGAGGCCGTCGCCCTGGGATTTCGCCCCTGCACCACCTGCCGTCCGTCCGGCATTCTCTCGGTCGAGTCGGCGGCGCCACCCTCCGTTCCTCGAGCCTGAACCGAAGGCGCCCAATCTCTTCCCCAGCCATCGGTAAAGAATGCGGCCGACCCGAGCACGATGGCATGCCTCGCGGCGCGTTTACGTCAAAACTTGACGTTCACGGAAGGTAGCAGGATAATTCCGGTACAACCTGCACCTGATGGGAACGAGTCCTGGGAAGAGTTAGGGTTCGGGATTGACCTGATCACCCACGCCCTTGACCCGTTCTCCGGGCCGTGGGAAACCCGGGGAGATGCCATGCTATCGCTGAACGCGTTCTACGAGCCATCCGACGAGCTGCGCCCGATCGGAATCGTCGCCCGCGAGGTCGGGCTGACGCCGCGGGCGATCCGTTACTACGAGGAGCTCGGCCTCCTCCGTCCGGCGGTCCGGGTCAAAGGATCGGATCGCCTGTTCGACGAGAGCGACGTGCAACGCTTGAAGGAGATCAAGCGGCTGCGGGAAGTCATCGGATTTTCGTTGACCGAGATCGCCGAGCTGCTCGATGCCGACGACGTCCGCGCCCACTTGCGAAATCAATTTCGAGGGACGACCGATCCGGAAGTCCGCGCCCGGGTGCTACGCGCCGCGATCGGGCTAGCCGAGCGGCGTTTGGCGATGATTCAGCGAAAGCTTGCCCAGGTCGAGGCGGCTGCCTCGAGCGAGCGTCAGCACCTCGACCAGTTGAGCCGCCTTCTCGCCCAGGAAGAAGACCGTCTTCACGCTGCCGCGCCGTTGGGCTGAGCATCGAGATGTCGACGAACCGTCAAGCCTTGACCGCCGACCCTTCGCCCGGCTACGAGTGGACCGCCCTGTCGGTGACCACGCTGGGAGCGCTGCTCGCCTCGCTTCAGAGCACCGCGCGTTTGATCGCCCTGCCCGATATCCTGGTCAAGCTGCAGGCGAGCTTCCTGACGATCATGTGGATTCTCCTCGGGTACCTGCTGATCACGACAGCGCTGGTTCCGGTGATCGGGCGCCTGGCCGACATGGTTGGTCGAAAGAATCTCTACAACGCGGGATTCGCCGTCTTCACGCTCGGGTCCTTGCTCGCCGGGCTTGGTCAGCCGCAATTCCACGGGACCGACGTCCTCGCCTTCCGGGTGCTCCAGGGAGTGGGCGGTGCGCTGCTGATCACCAACAGCACCGCGATCGTCACCGACGCCTTCCGGAGTGGCCGGGTTGGCCTCGGGCTGGGAGTGAACCAGATCGCCGCCGCCGCGGGCTTCGTCCTCGGCCCGGTGGTGGGCGGCCTGCTCACCGCGATCTCCTGGCGCTGGGTCTTCCTCGTCAACGTGCCGATCGGCATTTTCGGCACGTTCTGGGGCGTTCGCCGCCTGCGGGAGCCGGTCGTCCTCGGGGCGCACCAGCGCTTCGACTGGCCCGGCAGCCTGAGCTTCACGGTGGGCCTCGGCTCCTTCCTGATGGCACTCAGCCTGATTGCTTTTCCGATGTGGGGTTGGACCGCCATCTACGCCTTCTTCGTCGTTGGAATCGTCGGTCTGGTCGCTTTCGTCGCCTTCGAGCTACGTCAGACGCAGCCGATGATGAATCTCCGTCTGTTCTCCAGTCGGCTGTTCTCGTTTGCCAATCTCAGCAACTGCCTGAACGGGGTGGCCCGCGGTGCGGTGCTCTTCCTGCTGATCTTCTTCCTCCAGGGGCCCTACGGGCAGGATCCGCTGATGGCGGGCATCATGATGGCACCATTTGGTCTCGCCTTCATGGCCATCGGTCCACTGAGCGGTTATCTATCCGATCGCCATGGGGCGCGCGGGCTGGGGACGGCGGGCTTGATCGTCTCGGCGATCGGGCTCGGGGGCCTTGCCACGGTGACCGACAAGACCCCGTACTGGCAGCTTGCCATCTGGATGGCGATCATGGGAGGCGGATCGGGCTTCTTCAGCTCGCCGAACACGAACGTCATCATGACGTCGGTTCGGGCCGATCAGCGAGGAATGGCCGCCGGCGTTCGGACGATGCTGGCGAACACCGGACAGATGCTGAGCATCGCGATCGCGTTTCCACTCGTCCTCGCCCAGATTCCCGAGGACGTGATGATGAAGATCTTTATCTACGGCGGCGGCATGGA
>JAJPKB010000606.1 GCA_021323915.1 Chloroflexota bacterium
AGCAGCAGATTGTTCGCCGGCAGCCCGCGCAGAAAGTTTTCGGTGTTGCGGCGCACCACCCGCCGCTGGTCCTCGTAGCCGATCAAATCCTCGAAGGTGATCGGATCCGGACGCTCGATTGGCACGATCCGGCCGCCGGCCGGGTGATGGTGCCAGCGAAAGGCGCGGTAGCCGGCGAAGGGACCGACGCCGCGGGCGCGATAGTGTTCCGCGAGCTCGGGCAGCAAATCGGACCACTCCGCCAGGTCGGTTGTCGCGACGAAGCGGCCGACCAGCGGATCTCTGGCGCCGTCGGGACCGAGGGCGTCGAAGTCGGTCCAGCTCGGCATCTCGGCCAGGGTGTCGCCAACCGCCGCGCTAAGCCGGGTGCCGTTCAGCGCGAACAGTCGGCCGACCGCGACGAGATCGCGCCGCGCCGCGTCACGCAGTCCGATCGGAATGTCGTCGAACCGAAACCGCTGCGCCGCCCGACTGAAAGGATTCTCGTCGATCAGCACCCGATGGAGGAGGTGGCGTTGCCAGGCATCGCCCGGACCGGGCAGGCCCACCGCGACGGCGGTGGCGAGCGCGTGGAACAGCGCCGCCGCGGCGCGTCGGATCTGTCCGCGATCGTGAGGCTCGAGCAGGTTGCGAAGCAGGGTCAGGTACGCCTGGCCAGGCGGATCCTCCAGCACGTTCGCGAAGAGGCAGAGGCGCTCGGCGGACGATACCGCCGCGTCGATCCTGGTTCGATGGGCGCTGGCCGCCGACCGCGATTCGCTGACTCGATCCACTTCGACTCTCTCTGATGAGGCTCCCTACGCCGCGAAAAGACGTGCGTCAAGCCACCTGCGGCGCGCCGGGCACTGTCTTTCCACGATTGTACCACGTGGGCGATGGCCGCGGGTGATTGACACCTGCTCCGGTCTCACTATACTGGGAAAGACCCGTGCGCGGGATGCGGTTGGACGGCAAAGCCGAGCCGTTAGGTCGAGGACTCCCGATCGGGGTGCCCGGCTCGGTCCGGTCCCCTCGACCGCCGTGGATAATGGGTGAGAATGCCTTGTGTTCCGCGAAGACGCGCGTGTTGGCGGCCAGACCCCCGGCTCGCCGGCGTTTGCCGGCGGCTGAGCCCCGAGGATCTGTCTCATCCGGGCCGTCGCCCTCCCCGGCCGCCGTGCTCGCCGGTTCCGCTCGCCTCGGCCGCGGACTCGGGCCACCGCAGGAGCAGACCTTGCTCCGACTGCAGGCGACGTACGGCAATCAGGCTGTCCAGCGCTTGATCTCCTCGGGCGGAGCCGCGCCGGTCCTCCGAAAGGCTCCGACGATCCAGCGCGGCGATACCGACACCTTCGTCGAGAAGCTGAAGACGACCTCCGAGCTGACGACCATCTCGGTGCTGATCCCCCGCTGGGATCCGCGGACGATCGAAGACGTCGCGACCAACGGACCGGGCGTCACCCGATTCAAGGAGATGATCTTCGCGCTCGGCGAAGAAAAGATCATGCAGCTCGGGCCAGGGGCCCTGCGCGCGGTCAAGACGATCGACGATGCGCTCTGGCTGCCCGGTCTCTCCTTCGCTCAGGCCCAGGACCTGGCGAAGCGCTGGTCGGTTCCCGCGCCCGACATCATCGCGTATCTCGAAGTGGCGATCGGCCGCGATAACCTCGAGCTCGCCACGGTGATGAAGCTCGCCGCCGAGCACCAGGCGCCTTTCACCGCGCGCCTGCGCCTCGCGATCAATCGCTTCACGCCTTCGATCGACAAGCTGCTCCCCTACGTCGAAGCGGCGTCTCCCTCCGATCGCGAGGCGGCCACCAAGGATTCCGGTCTGATGTCCCTGGCGAAGGCGAGGCTTGCCAAGGATGATTATCTCGCCCTTTTGCCGGCCCTGCGCATCTACAACGCGCCGACGAGCAAACTCAGCGAGGCGAAGGGAACCACCTGGATCAGCCACGTGAAGGGCGACGAGGCCGACAGGTACATCCGAGCCCAGCTCGGTCCGCTCGTCAGCGGCGCGGTCAAGGCGGGCCGCCAGGTCGAGGGCGAGATGTCGGTCGTGGGCGACGCCGACTTCCTGATGGCGTTCCGCCGCCAGTGGACGCCGTACTTCGGCTCGAACACCGACAACGTCGCGAAGAAGGTTAACGCGTTCGTCGACGTCAGCCTTCCCAAGCGCCACATCTGGATCCACAAGGACCGCGGCAACGCCGGCACCGCGATCCACGAGGGGATGCACAAGTACGCCTCGGCGACCCTCCGCGACGAATTGATGAAAAAGTATCCGGGCTCCGGGGCCGACGCTGGGATCTCCCAGCTCGACGAGGGCATCACCGAGTTTTTCACCCGCAAGGTCACCACTCCGCTCGGGATCACCCGGGGAAACTACGCCAATCCGTTCCTGGTCGCCACGGGCCTTGCCGCCAAGGTGGGCGACACGACGCTCGCCGCGGCTTACTTCGACGGCGCGTTCGACGGGCTGAAGAACGCCTTTCTGAGCGCCACCGGCAAGACGATGTCCGGGTGGGAAGATTTCGCGAAAGCGGTCGAGGGGCAGCGCTGGACCGATGCGCTCAAGTTTCTTTAGGAGGCGGCTCCGGTGAGCGCCGATTGGATCAAAGCCGAGCGCGAGCGCGCCATCGATCTGCTGTCGCCGGCCAACACCGGCGTCAGTCTCGAGCCGGCGGCGCCGCGCGTTCCTCCCGAGCAGCTCGGCGCGCTCGACGGGTTCGGCCTCGCCTCGCGTGAGCCCGACGCGCGGGTCAGCGTCTACGTCTTCGCCGAGTGGGGCGCCGGCGCCGAGCACACCGCGTTGCTCGAAAACCTGGCCGAGTCCGATGGACGCGAGGCGGACACGGCGATCAACGGCGCGTTGCTCTTCCTCGGAACGATCGCGAAGGACGACCTGCCGGCGCGGCTTCTCCTGAACGACCTGCTCTCGGCCTTCTCCGGTCGCGAATAGCCGCCTTCCGCCCGCCCCGCCGGCTTCCTTGTGCCCGGGCGCTCCGCCCGGTATCATTATTCCGCGGGCCAGACGCGGCCCGATCACCCGTGGTGAAGGCCCAGTAAAAAGGAAGGAACCCGTGCCGGGAAGAATCGGCGAGCCGGAGCGACCGGACGTTTACCGCCAGGCGGGCGTCGACAGCGTGGCCGAGGAGCGTGGCCTCGAGGGTTTGCTCGAATTTGTGAATCAGACGTTCGCGTTTCGTCCGGGCGTTGGCAGGCCGGCCCTGCCGATCGGCTATTTCGCGAACGTGCTCGACCTCGGCCGAGGCCAGGGGCTGGCGATCTCGACCGACGGTGTCGGAACGAAGCTGCTGGTGGCCCAGATGCTCGGCCGTTACGACACCGTCGGGATCGACTGCATCGCGATGAACGTCAACGACGTGCTCTGCGTCGGCGCCGAGCCGATCGCCATCGTCGATTACATGGCCGTCCAGGCGATGAAGCCAGAGCTTCTCAAGGAGCTCGGCAAGGGGCTGTACGAGGGCGCCCGCCAGGCCCGGGTCGCGATTCCCGGCGGCGAGATTGCCCAGGTGCGCGAGATGATCAAGGGCGAGCAGGATGACAACGGTTTTGATCTGGTCGCCACCTGCGTCGGGACCGTTCCGCTGGACCGGATCATCGTCGGCCGCGACGTCGAGCCCGGAGACGTCGTCGTCGGCCTGCGCAGCACCGGCATCCACAGCAACGGTCTCACCCTCGCCCGAAACGTCCTCTTCCGCCAGGCCGGATTCTCGCCGACCGATCGAGTCGATCCGCTGACCGGAAGCATCGGCGACGAGCTGCTCGCTCCTACCCGCATCTACGTCGGGCCAGCCCTGGCGATGATCGAGAAGCTGGATGTGAAGGCACTGATCCACGTCACCAGCGACGGCTTCCTGAACCTGTTGCGGGTCGCCGCCGACGTCGGATTCGTCGTCGACGATCTCCCGGAGCCGCCGCCGATCTTCCGCCTGCTCCAGCAGGTCGGGCGGATTCCCGACGAAGAGATGTACTCGGTCTTCAACATGGGGATCGGCTTCTGCGCGATCGTTCCCGAGGCCCAGGCCAACGCGGCCATCGCGATCGCCCGCGCGCACGAGGTCGACGCCTTCGTTCTCGGTCACGCCGTTCCCGGCCCGGAGCGGGTGGTGCGCCTGCGACCGGTCGCCCTCGAAGGGCGAGGCTCGGCGTTCAAGAAGGTAAGGTAGCACACGAGGACCAACGTCAAATCCGATGATAAGTGCTTTCGCTTCGTCGGTCGACGCGCAGGATCACTACCAGGCTCTTGTCGTCGTAAACGTCGTAGATGATTCGGTAGTCTCCCTGGCGGACGCGATACGAGTGGTCCTGGTCCCTGATCTTCCGCACCCCGTCCGGACGAGGATTGTCGGCGAGTG
>JAJPKB010000271.1 GCA_021323915.1 Chloroflexota bacterium
GCAAGGACCAGAATCGAAGCAGACATAGAAATACTATACCAGACGCCAGCGTAGCGCGACGGGAATGAGGTGAGGCATATCCCACCAAACCCGACATATTGGGCCAGGAGCATCGATTTTGGCTGGAATCGAGGCGACGCTCGCTCAGGCGAAGGGCGGCGAGGATTTTTGCGCGGTTGCGCCGCCAGGTTGGGGCGTGGTTGAGCACGATCGTCAGAATCTCACTCGCGGTGAGCAGGGCAAAGGTGTTGCCCGCATAGACGGCGAGTTCGACCTCGGGGATAAGAGCACGTGGCAAACTGGCCAGCGGACCCTCCGCCTGGGTGTGCCAACGGAACAGGCTCAGCAAGAGGTAGGCAACAAGCGCGAAATGGACGAGCGCTTGGGCGACCCCCAGGCGCAGGGGCGGCAGATCGTTCACATTCCAATAGCGGGCCAGAGCCATGGAACATTCCTCGGCGTCCCACCGGCGGCGTTGTTCGCGATAAAAGCTCGCCCCGTCCGGAAAGGCACGAGGGCTGACGTAGGCTTGGTAGACGATTTCGCCGCTGGGATAGCAATCCCGGACCACCAGACCGGTCAATGGAATCGTGCAAGCATCCCAACTTTCGATCTGCGGGAAGAGGGCGACCTGACGACGGGGAGGCGGATCCCGATGGTTTTTGGGTGGGGGCACGTCTTCCCAAACGGTGTCGAGCAGGCGGCTCAGGCCAACCAGGTCGGCATAGGCGTGCATATCCTCCTTGAGGCCGATGATGATGTCGGTCCCCAAACCGGCTTGCTCGGCGAGCCAGGCGCCATCGAGGAAGCCCCGATCGATCAACAAGAGGGCCAAATCCTGGGGTGTCAGGACCTCCCGAGCGCGCGCCATTAACTGTCGTCCTAAGGAGATGTCGCCGGTTCCTTCGCCTGTTTCGGGAGCATAGCTCCACAGGATCGGCACGGCGGCGGAGCCCAGATGGACCGAGAGGATGCATATCACGAAGCGGGCAGCCGGCAGACCCAAACGCCCCGGCGGAGCGGCGACGGTGGTGCAATCCATTGCGTAGACGCCGTGCCGAAACACCGCGGGAAACCGCCGATGGAGGTGGCCCAGGAGGGCGAGTTGCTGCTCGATCAAGGTCTCCGGAGAAACCGCCGCGAAGAAGTCGCCCAGTGCCTCGGCGGTGAAGGGATGCGGACCGGTGCTCGTGTAGAACCCTTGGGCAATCTGGCGGGCGTTGAAGCCCAACAGACGCAGGATAAACGGAGAGCGGAAGAGCACCCCCTCGATGTCGGCCAGGTGGTGGAGGCGGAAGAGGGGAAGGTAGAGGAGGGTCACGCAAAAGAAAAAGGCCGGGATACTCCCTCGGGCTCGCGGGTCGGGGAAACCACCGAACTGGTCCAAGATCTGGTGGCCGTGGAGAAACTCGGCGAAGTCGTCGAGAAACGTGTGGGCAGCCGGGAGGATCGCATCGCATTCACCTCGCCGCAACGCGGCAACGACCGCCTCACGGTTCTCCTCGAAGACCACCCACTGGTCACGCTCTGCTGCCGGAAGCATGGCTGATCCCTCCTCACGAGGGATGACCATAACACGTTGCTCGTCCCGACCCAAGGGCCCTGACAGCTAAAATCGATGCTCCTGGGTCCCTGCGATGTGCGCCGACGGCGATCAACCGTGGAACATCGCCTATAATTGAGCAGAGCCCTGTTGCGTCGACATTTGGACCATTTCTGGCAGCGCGCCGATCACGGGTAGGAATGGGAGCGTTCGTCGCGTCGTGTCGGACGCGCGAGCCCAGGGAGGGCGTGCGGTCGTGCGTCGCGCACCTGGAGTCGACGTGGTTTCCCTGGTACGACCGGCCGTGGCGATCTTCCAGGACAGCCAGAGGAGAAAGGCAACGCCGCTCCAGCGGATGATCTGTAAAATCACGAGATTTCCGAGGATGATGCTGCCGAGGCCAAAGCCAACCAGAAAGATCATGGTTCCCATTCCGAGGGCGACGCCTGCCAGGCAGGGGAGCCCACGACGGACGCCGACCGTGGCGCCGGTCGAGGTCAGAAGCAGGTTGCTCGGTCCGGGCGTCATCGCCGCCACGATCGCGAACAGAACGAAGGCGATTGCTTGTTCGACCTTCATCGCGGACCCTCCGAATGCAGGATCGGAGATGGGTGAGGGCTTGGCTAGTCCCAGCCACCTCCCGTGCGAAGACCCCAAGGAGAGGAATTGAGGTCAGTCGCTATGGTCGAACATCGTAGCGGGGCGAGTGGTGTCGGTCTTGAACGATCGTGCAAGGATTGGTCGTTCGAATGGCTGCGGAGCGCCGAAGCAGACGACGGCGTCGAATTCCTGGAGGCGCGGCTGCGCGAGTCGGCCTATCACAAGCATCGCCACGATACCTACGCGATCTGTCTGACGACAAGCGGCATCCAGGCGTTTGCCTATCGAGGCTCGGCCGAGGTCAGCACGCCCGGAGAGGTCGTGGTGCTGCACCCCGACGAGCTGCACGACGGGCACGCCGGGACCGACGAGGGCTTCGCCTATCGGATGGTCTACGTCGAGCCCGCGCTGATCTTCGAAGCCGTCCGCGTACTCTGCGGCCATGCCTGCTCCCTGCCGTTCGTGCGCGCGCCGGTCGTGGTGAGCCCGACGCTGTCCACGGCGATCAC
>JAJPKB010000183.1 GCA_021323915.1 Chloroflexota bacterium
GATCGACCGCGGACTGAATCGAAGGAATCATTGACCCGGCGAACTCAAGCACTCCGGCCTCGACCGGACGTTCGCTCACCGCCCGCACCACCGCGACCAGATCGAGAAACTCGGCGGCACCCGCGGGATCTCGACTACCGTGCCCGAGCAAGAGAATCACGTCATCCACCCGCTCCTCCAAACACGACACGTCGTTTTACCGCCGTTTCGATCGCATCCGCCGCCAATTCCTCCAGGCGCAAATACTCCGCGCCGAGGGCCGCGGCAATCCTTCGATTTAGTCCCAGGCGCACCGGTCCATCCTCGGTGTCGATCACCAGCGCGCGAATGCCACTTGCTCTCAGTTGCTCGGCAACCCGGCAGGTGTCGGCCAAAGCATCACCCTCACGTAGCGGAACGTTCGGCCGGCCGTCCGAGACGAGGATCAACCAGGGCACGTAACCACGTGCTCCCCCCGGGGGGCGTTGAAGCGTGTCCGCGCAGAGGCGAAATGCCTGGGCGAGGGGTGTTCGGCCGCCGGTGGGCAGCACGCGCAACGCGCGTTCGGCGCGCAGGGCGCTGTTCGTCGGCGGCAGCAGGAGATCAGCCGAGGTTCCTCGGAAGGCAACCAGACCGACCCGGTCCCGCTTTTGATAGGCATCTAGCAGAAGCGAGAGAACCGCTCCCTTGACCGCGACCATTCGCTTGCGCGCGGCCATCGACCCGCTCGCATCAACGGCGAAGAGGATCAGGTTTCCGATCTTTCGTTCATACACCCGCTCGCGGAGATCAGTCGGTGTAATGCGTAGCAAAGGACCAGGTGGTTGAGCTGCCCGCCGATTCGGCTGATGCGGCGCCGCCACTCGAAGTGTCGCGTCGAACGCAAGGTCGCTGAGTGACTCCAGTCCGTTGGCCGGTAGCCTTGCTCGCGCGTACCGACCTTTCCCGTCGCCAACACTGGTCGTTCGCCGGCCGGCAACTGTCGCAGCCGGAGTGTTGCGGCATTTTGGCGTCAGCCGGCGTACCTGAAAACTCGCGCTGGGGGCAAAGGGCGCAGACGGCTCGGTATTCGGGGAAGCATCCGTGTCACGGTCTGGGCTGTGAGACGAGGGAGAGTAGCTAGCCTCGTGGCATTCTTCCGGTCGCAACGAAGAGGAGAGACTTCCTTCCCCGTTAGCCGAGGCCGAAGGTTGCGACGCTCCCTCCCCTAGCCCCCGATTCCCAGCCCCTGATCCATCGGTTGTCTCCGCAAACACCTGGTCGAGAAGCCCTTGATCGTCGTCCGGATCGTCAAAGGGCTGGCGGCGGCGGCGGTGGAGCAGAGCGAGCTCGGCGGCTTCGCGGATGTCGTCGGGAGTGACTAGGTGGCGGCCGGCGTAGGCGGCGAGCGCCTGTGCGGTTTTGTATAGAGCCAGATCGCCACGCAGGCCATCGATCGCGAAAGCGGCGCAGATCCGCGCGATCAGGTCTAACTGCTCGTCGGCAACCTGGACCTCCGGCAATAGCTTCCGCGCTGCCTGGACGCGCCCGCGCTCCCGTTCCTCCTCTGCTTGCCAACGGGCGATAAACCCCTCGGGATCGGTCTCGAAGGCGATTCGTCGGCGCACCACCTCGGCCCGCTCGGCCGGATCGCGCGGCCCTTCGACCGCGACGCACAGGGCGAAGCGGTCGAGCAGCTGCGGACGCAGATCACCCTCTTCCGGATTCATCGTCCCGATCAAGATGAACTGGCATGGATGGCGGACAGATATCCCCTCTCGCTCGACGTAGTTCTGCCCCATCGCCGCGGCGTCGAGTAACCCATCCACTAAATGATCGGCAAGGAGGTTGACTTCGTCGACGTAGAGGACGCCATGGTTGGCGGCGGCAAGCAACCCCGGCTCGAAGGCACGCTCGCCAAACTTGATCGCCTGTTCCAGATTCAGCGTGCCGAAAACCCGGTCTTCGGTCGCTCCGACCGGAAGATTGATGAGCGGCACCGGACGGCAACGCAGGGGAAGGGCCTCGCCTCGCGCGCGCCGCTCGGCGCAGCGCTCACACGAGTCGCGATCGTTCGGGCTGCAATTGTAGGAACAGTCGGCCACCACCGCGGTCTCCGGCAGCAAGCGGCTGAATGCCCGCACCGCGGTAGACTTCGCGGTCCCCTTCTCACCACGGATCAAGATCCCGCCGATCCGGGGGTTGATCGCGTTGAGCAACAAGCCTTTCTTCATCGCTGACTGGCCAACAATCGCGGAAAAGGGGAAGATCGGACGCTCCATTAGCGCCTCCCGCCGGATCGCTCGCCGGCCGCTTCGAGCGTGGCATCGGCTGCGAGATAGGTCTGCTGGAGCGCGGCTTGGAGGTCGCCCGGCTCGGCCCAGAGGCCGCGGTCGATCGCTTCGAGCAGTCGCGTGGTGAGATCCCGCAACGCCCAGGGATTGCTCTGCTGAAAAAACGCCTGGATCTTCGGATCGAGCGCGTAGGTCTCGGCGACCCGGGCGTACATCCAGTCGTCGACGACGTCGGCGGTGGCGTCGTAACCAAAGAGGTAGTCGACCGTCGCGGCGAGTTCCAGCGCTCCCTTGTAGCCGTGCCGCTGGATCGAGTCGATCCACTTCGGATTGACGACCCGGGTGCGAAAGACACGAAGTGCTTCATCCTTCAGGTCGCGCACGTGGGGGCGAGCCGGATCGGCGCTGTCGCCGAAGTATTTGCGTGGGCTCTTGCCCGAGAGGGCGCGAATCGTCGCGATCATGCCACCGTGATATTGAAGGTAATCATCAGAATCGAAGATGTCGTGCTCGCGGTTGTCCTGGTTCTTCACCGCCACCTGGACGTCGCCGAGAGCGCGCCGGAAGGTGCCCCGCGCGTCCACCCCGTAGTCGTCGGCGGTGTAGGCGTAGCCGCCCCAGTTGACGTAGGCCTCGGCGAAATCGGCGGCATCACGCCAGTTGCGTTCGTCGATGAGCGGAAGGATTCCCGCGCCGTAACTGCCTGGCTTACAGCCGAAGATGCGGTAGGTCGCGGTTCGGCTCGCCTCTTTCTCGGTAATGCCTTCGACGGTAAGCTCCCGACGGTCGGCAAGGTAATGTCGGCGGACAAAGTTCTGTTCGGGAGGCTCGTCGAGGGAAGCGACCGCCTGAAATGCCTCGTCGAGGAGGGCGATCAGGTGCGGGAAGGCATCGCGAAAGAAGCCGGAGATGCGGCAGATCACGTCAATCCGTGGCCGTCCCAGCTCGGCCAGCGGGATCACGTCGAAGCCAACGACCCGTCGGCTCTCGGCCTGCCAACGCGGTCGCACCCCGATCAGCGTGAGCACCTCAGCGATGTCGTCGCCGTGCGTGCGCATCGCGCTCGTTCCCCAGATCGAGATTCCCACGCTTTCGGGGTAGCGTCCTTCCTCAGCGAGATATCGACGGACGACACCATCGGCAAGCTGCTGTCCGACCTCCCAGGCCGCCTGACTGGGCAGCGCGCGCGGATCGACGGTGTAAAAGTTTCGCCCGGTCGGGAGAACGTGAGCCATTCCTCGGGTCGGCGCGCCACTCGGTCCGGCTGGTACGTAACCGCCATTGAGGGCATGGAGGAGGTTCAGGATCTCCTCGTCAGTTCGCCGCAAGCGGGGCACGAGGTCAGTGCATACGAAGCGGAGCGTCTGATCCACCGCCTCAGTCGGGCGCACGGGTCCGAAAACCCCTTCCAGCACCCGCGGGATTCCCTCGACGGGAAAATCCATCTCGGCCAGCCCGGCGAGCAAGCGGTGGCCGAGTGCGTCAATCGCCTCCAGCGCGTCGGCATTGGTTGGGATAGCACGCTCGACAGCGTCGGCAAGCCGAGTAGGCTGGTCGATGCGCGCTCCAAGGTTGCCGAGGATCGCGTCGAGATCCAGCCCAAAGGATGCGGCAATCCCAGCGCGCAGGCTGGGAACGACAAGGTTGGGCAACCGGACCAGCGCGAGAAGGGTGTCGATGAGCTGATCGCCGGTTGGCGCCTGTCCCAGCACGTGGAGACCGTCGCGGATTTGTGCGCTGGTGAGCTCGCAGAGATAGCCGTTGACGTTCTCCACCAGGTGGGCAAAATCCCGCCCACTCAAGTCGGAGATGCTGTAAGGAACACCATCCTCGTGGTACTCCGGATCCCACTCGTGGCGATGTCCTGGCGCCCCGTCTTCTTGGGCAGTCGCATCGTAATTCACAATCCAATCGAGGTCGGCATCCAAATGGGCCTGCTGGATCAACTGCCAGATCTGCTGCTGAAGCAAGGGCAGCTTACTCGGGTCCAGTTGTTCGAGCTGATAGTACTCGTCGACCAACCGGGCCAGCTCCTCGATCTCGCCATAGCCCTCGGCGGTGGTCAAGGGCGGCGTCAGGTGGTCGACGATCACCGCGTGGGTTCGCCGCTTCGCCTGCGCGCCCTCACCGGGATTGTTGATGATGAAGGGATAGACGAGTGGGAGATCACCGAGGAAGAGATCCGGATAGCACTCGCCGGAAACGCCGATCCCCTTCCCGGGCAGCCACTCCAGCGTGCCGTGCTTTCCTAAATGGACGATCGCGTCGGCGCCCCAGCCACCCCGTTCCCGTGGCTCGGTCAGCCAGCGATAGAGCCCGTGGTAAGGATGTGGTGGGGGAAGGTCCGGCATGTGGTAGATCGCGGCCGGGTCCAGCCCGTAGCCGCGCGGAGGCTGGATCGCGACGAAGACGTTACCGAACTCCAGCCCGGCCAGCGCGAGGTTTCCCTTGTCATCACGGTAATATGCCCCGGGTGGCTTGCCCCAGCGCTCGATCATCTCCCGGCGATTCTTCGCCGGCAGTTCGTTAAACCAGTCCCGATAGCACCGATTCGGCACCCGCGTCATCGTTCCAGCCAGTTGCTCTTCGGTCATCACGTCCTGATCGTAGGAGCCCCGCTCGATCAGCAGCCGCAGCAGACTGTCGCCGTCGCTCGGGAAGTCGGAGACCTGGTAGCCAGCCGCGCGCATCGCGTGGAGAAGCTTGATGAGCGATGCCGGCGTATCCAAACCAACCGCGTTGGCGATGCGCGAGGCCTTGGACGTATAGTTGGTCAGGACGAAGGCGATTCGCTTCTCATGGGTCGGCTTGCGCCGGAGCGCGGCGAGGCGGAGGGCCAGTCCAATCAATCGCTCGACGCGGTCCGTCTGAGCCACGTAACGAACCACCGGCGAGCGGATCGCGCTATTCCCAGCGGCGGCCGTTTCTTGGACGGCTTCCTTGAATGAGATGGGCACGCCGATGATCCGGCCATCCAGCTCCGGGATTGCCACGTTCATCGCGGTGTCCAGCGGACCCAGCCCCCGTAACGAAGTCGCCCACTGCTCGCTACTCGACGACGCCGTTATCGCCTGGAGGATCGGCACGTCGAGCCGCCGGAGAATCGCGCTTCCGTTATTGCCGTCTGGCCCCAGGGCAAAACTCATCGTTGAGACGAGCACGTCCACCGTCGGGCGGCCGTCTCGAACGAAATAACGCAGCGCCGAGGGCAGTGCCTCCGGAATAGTCTCCTCCCCCTCCGGATACTCTTTCAGCGAGTAGGCGTAGACCGGTAGCACGTTTGCCCCGCGCTCCTCGCCAACGCGAACAAGTGCATCCACGAAGTCGAGATTTCCCGTGAGTAGATGCGAGCGGTAGAACAGGATGCCAATGGTCGGGCGCGCGGGGTCCGCGCGTTGCTCCCAGGCCGTGAGCGTCCCCTCGGGCACGTCGGGATGGTAGACGCCGTGGCGAGGCTGCGGTACGGGCGGATCGTAGCCGAACCCGGTCATGAGCAGGTGATCGCTCAGGAAGCGTAAAGCGTGTTCGTAATTCTTGAGGCCACCGAGCTGGAAATAGGCGTAGACCTCGTGGGTCACCGGCACGCCGACGGTCGAGGCCGCGGTTAGCTCGGGATCGAGATTATCGGTCCCCGGTAGGCAGACTAACCAGGCGCCGTTCTCACGAGCGTAGGTTACGACCCGCGCCAATCCCTCACGAAAGCTGGCCGACCCTCCAAGGAGCCGCAGGACGATCACCTCGGCCGTCGGGAGTGTGGCGGCAAGGAACGCCTCGACGTCCGCGGTCGCCTTGAGATGGCCGATGTTGTGCGCGCACACCGGTGGGAAGTCCGAAGGAAGACGATCCGCGATTGTCGAAAGCGCAAGCAGGTCGGTATCGGCCTGGGTGAGGAAGAGAAATCCCCGCGGCTCGACCACTGGCAGGGCAGCCTTTTCGATTTGCGGCTCGCCGATGTGACCGTCCCAATGGAAGGCGGTGAAGGCGTAGTCGGCGAGGGACGGCGGCGGAGGCAGGTAGCTCTGGGCAGCAAGCATCTGCTCGACGTAGTCATAGAGCGCGCGCACCTGGTTCTCGGTCTGGAAGGAGTGGAACCAGATCGAGCGCCCGTCGAAGAGGAGCATGACGACGTTGGCAAGCGGACAGGGACCGAGGCAGCCGCCCATCGTCAAATGAACCTTGTTGCGCAGCCGCCGTCGTTCCCACTCCGCGTGAAGCAGATCGGCCGGGACTGGCGCGTGTCCCTTCTCAGTATGACCGCAGCAACAGCCGTCTTTGCAGACGAAGAGCTGGCCGGTTTTTCGCGCGACGTTGACCAGCTTCCCGTCGGCTCGGGTCACGAGATTCCGGGCCGGTCGGCGCCCTCCGTCTCCCCGAGGCTCGCCACTCAAAACTCGATCCCCTTCTGCGCCTTCACGCCGGCCTGATACGGATGCTTGACGACCTGCATCTCGGTCACCAAATCGGCAAAGTCGATCAGCTCGGGAGGGGCGTCCCGTCCGGTAATCACCACGTGCTGCATCGGCGCCCGTGCCCGAAGAACGTCCAGCACCTCACCAAGATCGAGCCAGCCAAACTTGAAGCAATAGGTCAACTCGTCCAACACGACCACGTCATACGCCCCACTCTCGATCGCGGTTCGACAGTGCTCCCACCCCTCCCGTGCCAATGCCCGATCCTGCTCGATATTCTTACTCATCCAGGTGAACCCATCGCCGAGCGGGACGATCTCCACGCCAACCTTCCGGGCTGCCTTCAGCTCGCCCCAGTTGCCGGTCTGGGCCTTGATGAACTGAAACATCGCCACCCGCAGGCCCTGTCCCCAGGCTCGAAACAGCAGGCCCAGGGCAGCGGTCGTCTTCCCCTTGCCCTTGCCGGTGTTGACGATCACCAGCCCCTTGGCGCGCCGATCGGCCCGCTGACGCACCGCGTCCTGCTCGGCCTTTTTTGCCGCCCGGCCGGCTTCACTCAAATCCTCCAGAGGGGTTTCGTTATTTGGGTGATCATTGATATCCAGACTTGGAGTGCTATTCGGATCACTTTGCACGGGCGGATCCTCACTACGAATCGGCCAATTTGATCGAACCGGACCGAAAGCTTTGGGATCGCAGCCGGGAAGAAAGACGAGGAGTTGGCTAAAAGGAATGACCCCAAAAGCCAACAAAAAAACCTCGTCGAATGACGAGGCGAGGGGAGAGCACGGCCCAATGGACGAGATACGCGCCGGTGGGCCGGTCAGCCCGCGCCTTTCCGCGAAGGCAGCGATCTAGACCAGAGTGGGAGGCGACCTGGCTTATCGACGCGCCCGGCGAGGTCAACTCGCAAGCAGGCGCAACCGCATCACAGTCGCGGGACGGCGTCGGCATTGCACCGATCTTCGCTCGTCACTCCGATACCAATGGACGCAGAAAACGTACGTTGGTGCCCGTATTGTAGCACGTACCGCGTTGACTGGGAAGAGTACGCGACCGAAGACCGAACCGAGCGATCTCGTATAAGTCCCGTCAAGATTCCGTTGGCAAAATCCGAGTAGTTCCCGGAGCGGGTTGAGTTAACGATAATGGGGTCTGTATCAGAGCGCCACCTCCTGGGAGGCCCCATGATGCTGCGACCCGATGAGATCGGCCCGGTGCCCGAAGAGACGGCGCGGATCGCCCGCGCCGCGTTCCCCAAGGGCAATGCCTACACGCAGATGCGCGACATCCTCGGGACGGTCTACGACGACGCGCGCTTCGCCCACCTGTTCGTCAACCGTGGCCGGCCGGTCGAGTCGCCCTGGCGCCTGGCGCTGGTGACGGTAATGCAGTTCGCCGAGGGGCTCTCCGATCGGCAGGCGGCCGAGGCGGTCCGGGCGCGCATCGACTGGAAGTACGCCCTCGGCCTGGAGCTGGCCGACCCCGGCTTCGACTACTCCGTCCTCTCGGCGTTCCGCGCCCGGCTGGTCGGCGGGTCGGCCGAGGACCTCCTGCTTGACGCGCTCCTGGACGCCTGCAAGGCGCGCGGCTACCTCCGCGCTCGAGGGCGCCAGCGGACGGACGCCACCCACGTCCTCGGGGCGCTGCGCGTCCTCATCCGGATCGAGCAGGTCGCCGAGACGCTGCGCGCCGCGCTCAACGCGCTGGCCGAGGCGGACCCGGGCTGGCTCCAAGCGCTGAGCCCGCCGGAGTGGTTCGAGCGCTACGGCCGGCGCATCGAGGACTATCGGCTGCCCAAGGGGCGCGAGGCCCCTGACGCCTACGCCGAGCAAGTCGGCGCGGACGGGATGCGCCTGCTGACAGCGGTTTTCAGCTCGGAGGCGCCGCCCGGCCTGCGCGATCTCCCGGCGGTCGAGAGCCTGCGCCGCACCTGGATCCAGCAGTTCGCGATCGTCGACGACCAGGTCCGTCTCCGCGCCCCGAAGGAGATGCCCGCGGCCTCCGCCCACCTCGAGTCCCCCTACGAGACGGACGCCCGGTTCGGCGCCAAGCGGGACTCCGAGTGGACGGGCGACAAGGTGCACTTCACCGAGAGCTGCGACGACGACCTCCCCCACCTCCTGACGCAGGTCGAGACGACCATCGCGCCGGTCTCAGACATGGTGGCCCTCGACGCGGTCCAGGGCAAGCTCGCCCGGATCGATCTCCTCCCTTGCCAGCACCTGGTGGACGCGGGCTACGCCCGGGCCCCGAATCTGGTGGCCAGCCGGGAGACCCACCGGATCGACCTCGTCGGGCCGATCTACGCCGACCGACAGTGGCAGGCGAAAGCCGGCGAGGGCTACGACGTGGCGAGCTTCCGGGTGGACTGGGAGCGCCACGTCGCGACCTGTCCGGAGGGACGCGCGAGCGTGTCCTGGAGGGAGATGACGACTGGAGACGAACCCGATTCCGCGCCGACGCCTGGTGGACGTCCGGCTACAAGCATACGCCAGCTTCACCTTTCGGGCCGATGCCCTCTTCGAGTCGGTCGACGCGCTGCTGCGTTCCCCGATCTTGCGCGCGGCGGTGGAGGTCAGCCGGAGCGCCGTGTTTCGGCGGCGCTTCGTCGGTGTCTACGATGCGCTGAGCGCGGGCAAGATCAACCCGAGGGCGGTGCGCCAGGCCGTGGTCGGCGCCGAGCCGGACGACGCGCTCGCGGTGGCCGGTTAGGCCGTCTACGCGCTCGATACGACGATCGCCCTTCGTCCCGACGCGAAGACGGTGCCGGATCGGTCCAAAGCCTCCTCGGCCGCGCACGACAAGGCGGTCCCCGGGCACCGATTTTCCTGGCTGGGGCGAGTGATCGCCTCGGGCCAGTCCTGGTTTGCCCCGCGCGAGGTCGTGCGCGTGCCGACCACGAGCAGGCCGGGCGAAGTCGGGGCCGAACAAGTCCAACGTCTCGCGGCCGATCCGACGCCGGCTCAGCCCAAGGTGATCGTCGTCGACAGCCATTTCCCGGTTCCGCCGTTCCTGCGCGCCTCGAGCGCTTTGGCCCCGGGCGTGGCCTTGCTGGCGCGGTTGGCGTCGAATCGCGTGCTCGACGCGGCGCCTCGGCCGCCGACGGGCAAGCCGGGGCGGCCACGCAAGCACGGCGCCAAGCTCGCGCTGCGTCAGCCCGGCCCGCCCGATCGCCAGGAGACGGCGCGTCGGTTCGGCCAGGACGTGCGGATCAGCGCCTGGGTAAGCTACCACTTTCGGGCGGTGCCGAACCTGGTTGGGCTGGTGGTCCGCGTGGAGTTCCTCAGAGCCGACGGCCCGCCCCGGTACAAACGGCCTCTCTGGCTCTTCTGGAGCGGTCCCTCCGCCATCGCCCGTGCCGCCCTGGTGAGGATGGACCTGCTCCGGTTCACGATCGAGCATTTCTTCCGCTTTCTCAGCCA
>JAJPKB010000278.1 GCA_021323915.1 Chloroflexota bacterium
AGACGGGATTGAAACTCTACGGAGCGCTCGGAGCGCCGCGGATTCGATTTGGTTGCAGAGACACCTTTCCCGGAGACGGGATTGAAACCCTCCCATGGAAACGAGAGCACAGCCTCGTCCATAATCCCCCCCGTGTTGCAGAGACACCTTTCCCGGAGACGGGATTGAAACCTGACCCTGGTTATCCCGGATGACGTCGTCTACCCCGAGTTGCAGAGACACCTTTCCCGGAGACGGGATTGAAACAGATGACGTAGGAGCGCGAGTGAAGAATCTCGCCGAGCGTTGCAGAGACACCTTTCCCGGAGACGGGATTGAAACGCGGACGCGATGTGCGTCGTGCTGATATTCCCGGTTCGATGCAGAGCCTCCTTGCCCGGTGACGGCACCGAAGCACAACCGCCAGGATTGGCAGGCGAAGGCCGCGCGTACGCTGGGCAGGCGTGCCTTGACGAGGCGCTTTTCCTGGAAACGTGATTGGAACGCCGACGATCAGGAGGCTGCTTGAACGTCTCGAGCCTGGTCGTTGGCCTGGTGCCGCGACAGCGCTGCACCTTCCGGCTTCATCCGGCGCGGCCCCTCCACGCGGCGTTGCTCCGCCTGGTCGAAGCCGCCGATCCCGCTCTCTCCGCCGAGCTCCACGAGGCGACGCCCGGGGCCCACGACGTCGTCCGTCCCTGGACGTTGAGCGGGCTCGCCGGTCCGCTGGCGAGCACCGCGACCGGCCTGATCGCCGAAGCGGGACAACGATACTGGATGCGGCTGACCACCTTGACTGACCGGGTCCACGATCGCCTGACCGGGTTGCTCGACGACGCGGTGGCGCGGGGCCGAACCTTGGATCTCGAGCGCGTGCCGTTCGCGCTGGTTCCAGCCGCGGAGGGCATCCGACGCGAATGGCAGCGCCGCACCTCCGACCGTGAGCTGCTGGCTCGCGCGGCTCCCGTCTCCGAGATCCACCTGGCCTTCCTGAGTCCGACGGCGTTTCGCCGCGGCCAGGGCTACACGACGCTACCGGAGCCCGCGCTCTGCCTGAGCAGCTACCTGCGGCGGTGGAACCGCTTCGCCGATCCAGCCGAGCGGCTTGACGAGGCTGCCATCCTGGCGTACGGCCGGGCGAGGATGCGCACGGTCGAGGCTCGCCTCGCTCCCCGGGCGATCTGGCTGGGCGACTTTGGCGCGCCGGGCCAGGTGGGCGAGCTGACCTGGCAGGGGGACCCGGCCGACCCGATCTGGCGGCAGGTCAACGCGCTGGTCGATTACGCCTTCTTCTGCGGCACCGGCATCAAGACGGCCATGGGCATGGGGCAGACCCGAAGAGCGAGCCGCGGTCCTTGACCCACCCCTCGGGACGGGACCGGTCGCTCAGCTTCAGTTCGAACACCGCTTCGAAATGGCGCAGCACCGCTGCTTCGACCTCACCCCGGCTCACCGACCGCCCCAGGAGCTTCGCCAGCGAGGTGACCCCTTTGTGGCGGATGCCGCAGGGGATGATGTTGGCGAAGTAGCCGAGATCCGGATCGACGTTCAGGGCGAAGCCGTGACTGGTGACCCAGTGCGAGACCCGCACGCCGATCGCGGCGATCTTCTCGTCGCCCACCCAGACGCCGGTGTAGTCCGGATCGCGATGCCCCTCGACGCCGAACTCGGCGAGCGCCCGAATCAGCGTCTCTTCGATCCGCCGCAGGTGAGCGTGAACGTCCTTTCCCAGGCGGGGCAGGTGAACGATCGGGTAGCCGACGAGCTGACCGGGGCCGTGGTAAGTGACGTCGCCGCCGCGGTCGACCCGGAAGAGACGGGCGCCGATCCGAGCCAGGCTCGCCTCGTCGAGCAGGACGTTCTCGGCGTGGCCGCCGCGGCCCAGGGTGTAGACGTGGGGGTGCTCGACGAGAATGAGCAGGTCGGGGATCTCGTCGGCGATTCGCGCGGCCACCGCCCGCCGCTGGAGCTCCCAGGTGGCCTCGTAGTTAAGCAGGCCGAGACGGAGAAGCCAGGCAGGGGGCGCACCCTCCCCGCCCCCCGAGGCCTCACCCCCTGCCATGAGCCATCCCGAATGTCGGGCACGCGGGTACCGGCACCGCGAAGACGCGAAGGAAGAAGCGAGAAGACAGAATATAGAAGCGAGAACAAGCGGACGCGGGATGCAGCCGACGGCCAGGCGCGCGCCGCCCTCTCCCTCCGGGAGAGGGTTGGGGTGAGGGTCTGGTGATCGCGGCGACCGGCAAGGCCAGACCCTCACCCTCGCCCTCTCCCAGAGGGAGAGGGGATTGGACGCTCGCCGTCTCCCTTCTCGCTCCTGGATTCTGTCTTCTCAATTCTGGAATCTGCCTTCGCGCCTTCGCGGTGAACATCTGGTCGGCGCCGGTCGGAAATTCGGGATGCTTCGGAGGGGCCGAGGCCCGTTCCCGGTCACGTCGTCGCCCGCTGCACCTGCTCGTGGGCGTGGTAGGAGCTGCGGACCAGCGGCCCGGACTCGACGTGCTTGAATCCCAGCGCCATGCCCTCGAGCTTGATCTCGGCGAACTCGGACGGCGGCACGTAGCGAGCGATCGGCAGATGAAACTCCGACGGCCGCAGGTACTGACCGATCGTGACGATGTCGCAGTCGACGGCACGCAGATCGCGGAGGGCCTGGCTGATCTCCTCACGCGTCTCGCCCAGCCCCAGCATCATGCCCGACTTGGTCAGCGAGTCCCGCTCCATCTCCTTGGCCCGCCGCAGAACTTCGAGTGACCGCTCGTAAAACGCCTTCGCCCGAACCTTCCGCTGGAGCCGCTCGACGGTCTCGATATTGTGGTTAAGGATGTCCGGACGCGCGTCCATCAGAATCCGCAGCGACTCGGCGGATCCTTCGAAGTCGGGGATCAGCACTTCCACCGAGCAGGTGGGAAGGCGGCGACGGATGGCCCGGATCGTCTCGGCGAAGATGCCCGCGCCCCCATCCGGCAGGTCGTCGCGGGCGACCGAGGTGACAACCACGTGGCGCAGGCCGAGCTGCTGGACCGCCTGCGCCACCCGGTCGGGCTCTTCCCGGTCCACCCCGACCGGCAGACCGGTGGTGATCGCGCAGAAGCGGCAGGCCCGAGTGCAGACTCGACCGAGGATCATGAACGTCGCCGTCCGATGCTGCCAGCACTCCCCGATGTTGGGGCAATGGGCTTCCTCGCAGACCGTGTGCAGCGATCGCTCGCGCACCAGGTTCTTCAGGTCGAGATAGTTGGGCCCGGTCGGGAACCGGACACGCAACCAATCCGGCCGCGGAAGAACCGGAATCGGCCGCGTTCCAGGTGGATTCACGAGAGTCTCCTTCTACGGCGAGCGACCAGGAGCTACAACGAGCTTCCTGGCTCCCAGCTTTCCAGGCGGCGCCTGACGCTCTGCAGGAAGCGCCCCGCGGTGAGGCCATCCAGGATCCGGTGATCGAACGAGAGGCACAGGTTCATCATCGAACGGATGGCGATGGCGTCATCGATCACGACCGGGCGCTTGACGATCGCTTCCATGTTCATGATCGCGGCTTGAGGATAATTGATAATCGGCTGCGACGCAACCGAGCCGAAGGCGCCGGTGTTGTTCACGGTGAAGGTTCCACCTTCGACGTCCGCGACGCCGAGCTTTCCCGACCGCGCGCGCCCGACGACGTCGGCAAGCGCGTGGGCGAGACCGGTCACGCTCTTCTGGTCGGCGTTCGGAATCACCGGCACCACCAGCCCGTCCTCCAGGGCCACCGCGACGCCGAGGTTGACCGCGCGCTTGAGGACGATCTCGCCGTCCTTCCAGGTCGCGTTGACGACCGGAAACTCGCGCAGCGCCTCGACCGCGGCCTTCATGACGAAGGGCAGGTAGGTGAGATCGACCCCCTCGGCGCGACGGAAGCTGTCCTTGATCCCTTCGCGCAGGCGGACCAGCCGGGTCAGGTCGACCTCCAGCATGAGCCAGGCGTGGGGAATCTCACGCGCGCTCTGGGTCATGCGCTGGGCGATGGCGCGGCGCATCGGCGTGAGCGGCAGCCGCTCGTCCTGGCCGGGCTCGCCAGACGGCTGACCAGGCTGTCCGGTCTGGACCGTCGTCGGGCCTTCGATGCCGGCGGCGACGAGACCACCGGCGCTCGCGGCGCGGTTCCGCTCGAGGTAGGCTTCGACGTCCTCGCGAGTGACTCGGCCGCCGATGCCGGTGCCGGGAATCTGGCGCAGGTCGAGGTTGTGCTCGCGCGCCAGCTTTCGCACCAGCGGCGACGAGCGCGGACCGTCGCCGTCCGCCTCTCGCTCGGTCTCCTCCGCCGATCGACTCGGGCTGCCCACGGCGGCCGGAGCCACCTCGCGCCCGGCGATCACCACCTCGCCAGCGGCGGCGACGAAGCCGATCTCCTGTCCGACCGCCACGACCGTCCCCTCGACGGCGCTGATGCGCTCGAGCACGCCGGCCACCGGCGACGGGATCTCGGCGTTGACCTTGTCGGTGATGACCTCGACCAGCGGCTCGTCGCGGGCGATCTGGTCGCCCGGCTTCTTGAGCCAGCGCCCGATCGTTCCCTCGGTGACCGATTCGCCAAGCTGGGGCATGGTGATCCGCGGCATCGTTCATCCCTCGCCGTGAATGCAGAATCCAGGAGTCGGAATCCAGAAGGCAGGCCCGCTCGGCCTCTCGCCCATGCTAACCCGAAGGCTCCAACTCGCGCAAGCCCAGCGACTTCCCTTCTTCTCGATTCTATCTTCTACCTTCTATCTTCTTCGTCAATAATCCGCGAGGCGGCGCACCGCGGCGAGCAGGCCGTCGATCCGCGGGAGGAAGGCTTGCTCGAGCCGGTGGTTGTAGGGCATGGCCGGCACGTCCGGCGCGGCCAGTCGAACGACCGGCGCGTCCAGGTCGTCGAACAGCTCCTCCGCCAGAAACGCCGCGACCTCGGCGCCGACGCCGCCGGTGCGGGTATCCTCGTGGAGGATCAGCGCCCGACTCGTCTTGTGAACGGTTGCCGCGATCGCCTCGCGATCCAGCGGGAGCAGGCTGCGCAGGTCGAGCACCTCGACCGACGTCCCGTCCTCGACCGCCATACGCTCGGCGGCTTCCAGCGCCAGGTGCAGCATGGCGCCGTAGGTGATGACCGAAAGATCTTTTCCGTCCCGTTTCACTTCGGCCCGACCGATCGGCAGAACGAAATCGTCGTCGGCGACCTCCGCTTTGATCGAGCGATACAGCCGCTTGTGCTCGAAGAAGAGCACCGGATCGTCGTCGCGAATCGCCGCGGCCAGCAGGCCTTTCGCGTCCCGCGGGGTCGCCGGCGCGCAGATCTTCAGGCCCGGCACGTGGAAGAAGAACGCTTCGAGTGACTGGGAGTGGTAGAGGGCGCCGTGCACGCCACCGCCGTACGGCGCGCGAATCACCAGCGGGCAGCCGAAGGCACCGTTGCTCCGGTACCGCATGCGCGCGGCCTCGCTGATGATCTGATCCATCGCCGGATAGATGAAGTCGGCGAACTGGATCTCGGCGACCGGCCGCATGCCGTTCAGCGCCGCGCCGATCGCGACGCCGACGATCCCATCTTCGGCGAGCGGGGTGTCGATCACCCGTCCGTCGCCGAATCGCTCCAGAAGTCCTTCGGTGGCCTTGAAGACGCCGCCCTTCACGCCGACGTCTTCGCCCATCACCAGCACCCGCTCGTCGCGTCCCATCTCCGCGGCCAGCGTATCGCGGACCGTCTCGACGATTGTCTTCAACGCCACCGTTCTACCCCTCGGCCTTCTCTCGATACACGTGTCGGCACAGGGTCTCCGGCGCCGGCTCCGGACTCGCCTCGGCGAAGGCAACGGCGTCGTCGACCGCGGCGACCGCGCGCTGGCGAAGGTCGTCGTCGAGCTGACGATCCAGGATCCGCCGCTCCTGAAGGAACCGACGGAAGAGGTCGAGCGGATCGCGACGGCGCGCCAGCTCCAGGTCCTCGGCTGGCCGATAGCGGCGGTCGTCGTCGTCGCTCGAATGCGGCGTCAGGCGGTCGACCCGCGCGTCGATCAACGTCGGACCGCCGCCGGAGCAGGCGCGCTCCAGGGCCTGGATCGTCGCGTCGTAGACGGCGAGCGGATCGGAGCCGTCGACGGCGACGCCCGGCATCCCATACGCGGCGGCACGCTCGGCGACGGTGGCCACGCCCATCTGCTTCTCGCGGGGCACCGAGATCGCCCAGCCGTTGTTCTCGCAGATGAAGATGACCGGCAGGCGGTGAACGCTGGCGAAGTTGAGTCCCTCGTGAAAGTGACCGGAGCTGGTGCAGCCTTCGCCGAAGTACACCGCGACCGCGGCGGACTCGCCCCGGACCTTGATCGCCAAACCGGCGCCCGCCGCCTGGGGAATCTGGGTCGCAACCGGGCTGGAGACGCTCACGATCTTGTGAGCGGCTGACCCGAAGTGGTTCGGCATCTGGCGGCCGCCGCTGGAGGGATCCGCGGCGCGGGCGAAGAAGCCGAGCATGAGGTCGCGCGGCGTCATGCCCAGGGTGAGCACCACGCCGACGTCGCGGTAATAGGGGAAGACGACGTCCTGACCGGGACGGAGGGCGAGCGCGGACCCCACCTGCGCCGCTTCGTGCCCCTGGCAGGAGATCGTGAACGATCCGCGCCCCTGACGGTTCAACGACCACGCGCGCTCGTCGAGGATGCGGCTGAGAAGCATGGTGGAATAGACGTCGAGGAGCTGGGACTGGGACAAACGCGATGACGCCACCGGAGTGGGGGACGTCTTTGTCCCGAGGCGAGGTTCAGTCGTCGAACGCATCGCTCAGCACCTCCGTGCTGCTCTCTAGACTAGCGGGTGAGGGAGGCCACGTCAAGATTTATTACATTGTGCACAGGTGAGGAGCCACCACCCGTCAGGCTGCAAGCGCCGTGCCACTCGGGGATGCGCCGCGCGTCCTCAGATCGGCTGTTCGATCGTCTCGGACGGGAGCTTGCCGCGGCGGATGTGGTAGGGGACGTTGGCCACGATAACGCCGGGGCGGAAGAGCAGCGCCGCTTTCAGGAAGAACGCGGTCTGATTGTGCAGCAGGTGTTCCCACCAGCGCGAAGGAACGAACTCGGGCAGGATCACCATCACCGTGTCGGTCGGGTGCTGGTCGCGCACCGAGTCCAGGTAGGCCAGCAGCGGCCCGACCAGCGATCGGTAGGGAGACTCGATGATCACCAGCTGGCCGTGACCGTCGATCTTCTCTTCCCACTGCTTCTTGAGCGCCTCGGCCGCCTCGAGCTCGTCGGTGACGTGAACGCCGGTCACCGTCGACGACACCGCGCGGGCGAACGCCAGCGCCTGCTGGGCGGGGAGATTCAGCGTTCCGATCGGAACGATCACCCGCAGACGGATATCTTCCGGATCGACCGGCGTCTCCGGGCTGACCTGGGTGGCGACGAGATGGTAGTGCCCGTGGATGAGCAGGCACATGGCGACGATCAAAGGAACGAGGACGAGCACCATCCAGACACCCTCGTGGAACTTGGTGAGGCCGATCACGATCGTCACGACGCCGGTCATCACCGCCCCGGTCGCGTTGATCACGACGCTGCGCCGCCAGTTGGGCCCGCGCTGGCGCAGCCAGTGACGGACCATGCCACTCTGACTCAAGGTGAACGACATGAAGACGCCGATGGCGTAGAGCCCGATCAGGGCGTCGACGCTGCCGTGGAACGCGACGAGGAGCGCGATCGCCAGCACCGCCAGGGCGATGATGCCGTTGCTGTAGGCCAGGCGGTCGCCCCGAAAAGCGAACTGGTGGGGCATGTACTGGTCGCGCGCCATGATCGAGAGCAGCGGCGGGAACCCGTTGAAGCTGGTGTTCGCGGCGAGCATCAGAATCAGGGCGGTCGAGAACTGAATCAGGTAATAGTACGGCCCTTTGCCGGTCATCGTCCGGGCGATCTGGCTGATGACCGTCTCCTGATCGTTCGGAATGATTCGAAGGTCGGCGCCGAGAATCGACGTTCCGATCACCAGCGCGCCCAGGATCACCGCCATCCAGACCATCGTCGCGCGCGCATTCTTCGGAGCAGGGTCTTTGAACGCCGGAACGCCGTTCGCGATCGCCTCCACGCCGGTCATCGCGGTGCACCCCTGGGCGAACGCGGAAAGGATCAAGAACACGCCGAGGGCCTCGGACGGCGGTGCCGCCGGGACGGTGGGCGTGTAGGTCACCCCGCCAAGAATGATCCGAATGATGCCGTAGACGACCAGCCCGAGCAGGCTGACGATGAAGACGTAGGTCGGCACCGCGAAGATCGTCCCGGATTCGCGAATCCCCCGGAGGTTCGCCAGGGTGATCAGGATGGTCGCGGCGACCGAGATCGTCACGGTGTCGTTCAAAAGGCTTGGAAAAGCCGAGGTGATCGCGGCGACCCCGGCGGCGACGCTCACCGCGACAGTCAGCGTGTAATCGATGATCAACGACCCGGCGGCGATTAACCCGGGGATCGGCCCAAGGTTGTCGCTGGCGACGATGTACGAGCCGCCGCCGTCCGGATAGCCGAGGATCGTCTGGCGATAGGACGTGGCCACGATCGCCAGCAGGAACACGACGACGAGCGAGACCGGCACGGTCAGAGAAAGCGCGCCAATGCCGGCGAGGATCAGGACCTTCATCATCGCCTCGGTCGAGTAGGCGACGGACGACACGGCATCGGACGAGAAGATCGCCAGCGCGCGGATCTTGTTGACGCGTTCGTGGGGCGCGGCCGCGGTCGCCAGCGGAGCCCCGATCAAGAAGTGCTTGACCTCGGAGAGAACGTGCCCAACCCCCTGCCGGGGGCCGGTCAATTCTGGACGGACGACGACGATGCCGGGGCCGGCTCGTCGTGACCCGCGGTGTCGGGCGATCCGTATCACCGCGTCGCCTGGCTTCTGGCCGGGAATCTCGTGCCATTCGAGGTCTGAACGGCGACGGCCGAGTGGACCCGAGCCATCTGGCGGCTGCGACGCGCTCTCGACCGGTTTTCCAGTCATGAATCGACATCCTCGGTTGACATCAGTCCGCGCTCTCGTCTGTCGCAGACAATTGTACCCCACGGTGTCGAGTCTCGCCTTGCCGGCCAGCGCGCACCCGGGGCACGAGACTTGCCACCTCTCCCGCTCTCGGCGCCACCCCCGAGGCACGATCCCTCGGGTGGCGCACTCACCACTAACGGAGGGGAAACAGCAATGGCCTTCACGTCTTCCAGTCCATTCGGCGAGATGACGCCGCTGCGTGAAGCGATGAATCGGCTGATGGAAGAGAGCATGGTGCGCGAGCCGTTCGGCGGCAAGCGAGCTATGAACCTCGACGTGTACGAGACGCCCGATAACCTCGAGATCATCGCGGCGCTACCCGGTGTCTCGTCGAACGACCTGAACGTGACCGCGACCGGCGACACCGTCACGATCAAGGCGAAGATCCCCAGCGAGACCGAGCAAAAGGAATCGCGAGAGTGGACCTGGTACCTGCACGAGATCCCCCACGGCGAGTTCTCGCGAACGATCGACCTGCCGGTCGAGGTGAACCCGCAGCAAGCGAAGGCCTCTTTCCAGGATGGGCTGCTCAAGCTGGTGCTCCCGAAGGTCGAGGAAGCGCGGCAGCACCGCCTGCAGATCCAGACCACCGGCCATCACGAGCAGCCGGTGAACGTGGGGCAGCAGCAGGGGCAACCGGGGGGCGCCGGCCAACCGATGGGTCAGGGGTTCACCGGCCAGCGGTGAAGCTCTAAGCAATCAGCCAGGGTACGACCGGGGACGTTCAACACCGAGACACGGGGAATCCACGGAGATCACCGGGGAAATGGGTAAACCACCTATTTTCTTCCCCGTGTTCTCCGTGCGATCTCGGTGTCTCCGTAGTGAACGGATTCGGTCTCAGCCGGCGGTCTCCTTGGCGGCCTTCAATTCGCTGGCCGCGGAGACGCGGGGAAAATGGCGCTTGAGGCGCCAGAGGCCCTTGAGATCTTCCCAGGCGGTCTTGACGATCTTCACCCGCGAGTCCGGGTCGTCGGTCCAGGCGACCGGAATCTCTTTGAGCCGATAGCCATTCTTCTCGGCGATCAACAGCAGCTCGCTGTCGAAGAACCAGGCCTGGTCCTGGACCAGCGGCAAAACCTCGCGCGCCACCCGACGGGTGATCCCCTTGAAGCCGCACTGGGCATCCCAGAAGTGGTGCCAGAAAAGCAGCTTGATCAACAGGTTGTAGCAGCGCGAGATGACCTCGCGCTTGAGTCCGCGCCGTACCCGGGCGCCGGGCATCAGCCGCGAGCCGAACGCCACGTCGTAGCCGCTCGTCAGCGCCTCGATCAGCGGCGGCAGGTACCGCAGCGCCGTCGAGAGGTCCACGTCCATGTAACAGACGACGTCGGCGTCGCTCTCGGTCCACGCTCGGCGCAGCGCCCGCCCCCGCCCCTTCTGGTCCAGGTGCACCACCGCGACCTGCCCCGGCCAGCGGCGCGCCAGGCTCTCGGCGATGGTCAGGGTCTTATCCACCGAGGCGTTGTCGGCCACGACGATCCGCCAGCGCCAGTCGGCGCCGTTTTCGATCAGGAACTGGCGCAGCGTCGTCACCGAGCGCTCGAGGTCGCGCTCCTCGTTGTAGACCGGAATCACCGCGTCGACGCGTGGACGGGATTCTTCTGATCTTAGCATCGTGCGATGAAGTATGCGCCTCGACTCACTGGACGTCAACCGAGCCAACGCCCAGGTGAAGGGTCATGTCGACACGGTTGGCCGCGGTCGAGTAGTTCGTGGTCTGGTAGCCATCGCTTACCGACTGGAATCGATCGGATGGAACGTGGACGTTGACCACACCTCCCTGCGACGTGTGGATGTAAGCCCCGACGTCGGCGGGCACGATCATGACAAGCTGCCCGGCGCCCGCATGCACGTCGGCAATCATCTGACCGGCGCTCGTCGGAAAGTGGATCGTCGTCTGCCCCGCGCCGTTGTTGATCGTGAGCTGCTGAACCATCAGGTTGGTCAGGTCGAAGTCCGACTGGCCAGCGCCCACGTCGGCACGAAGGGTGAGCGGAATCTGAGGTGCCAGCTGAACGTCCCAGGTGATCGCGCTGCTCGAGGCCGATTGATTGAACGGCCAGCGAGGTGGAATAAACGGACCGAACGAACTGCCATCGTTCGCGGCGAGGACCACCTGAGCGACTCCGCCGCGCACCGTCGACTGGCGGCTCAGGCGCACCGGTGCCGGCATCGACGTCTCCGCTTGAAGCAGCGCGTCACCCTTCGTCGGGAGGGCCCCGACGTTCAGTCTTCCGGCCGGAAATCGCAGCGTGATCTCCCCGCTCGTGGCGCCGTCGACGGGCACCCGGACGCTGCCACTCTCAACCGGCCGCGCCCGCGTGGCCCCGGCATCCTTGATGGTCATGCCGATCGCCACCGCGATCACGGCGACGAGGACGATTCCGGTGATCGCCGCGGCCAGCACGCCGGCCCGGCGTCCGAGCAGCAGGTCGACGCCCAGCAGGATCAGCAGCACCGGCCAGAGACGGGCGAGCGCGATCCAGACCGACCACGGTACGATACCCAGGTTGTTGAGGAGAAACAGGATGCCGACCACGATCAAGAGAAGCGGAAATACCAGCCGCGTCGGTCGTCCGCCCTTCTCACGAGACTCCCAGGAGCGCTGCATCTTCATCCCCTTCGCGAGGGTTGGATCGCCGGCGTTCGGCTGAGAAGTGTCGCTCGATCGAGACACGCCACCTGATCGAGATCCGCCGTCGACCCCATGAGCATACCTCAATAGCGCGAGCGCTGACGAAGCAGCAACAGAACGCCGGCCAGGATCAAGAAGACCGGCCAGGTGACGTGCAGGTCGAGCCATCGCAGCAGGTTCAGGTTCGCCATCAGCACGAGCGCGCCAAGCGCGACCAGCGCCCAGCCGATCCACTGACGGCGGTGATGAATCTGATCGTAGCTCGGGGAGCCGGCGAACTTCGTCGAGCCGGTGAATCCGCCGGCGAAACCGGCCTGGGATGACTCTCCCGTGCCGAACGGGGACTCGCCGGATTCGGCGCCGACGCCACCGGCCATCCCCAGCGGATCCGACGCGGACCGCGGGTTCATCCCGAACGGAATCTCCGGCACGATAATCCACATCACGATATAGACGAGGATCATCAGTCCGCCCGTCAGGATCGTGCCGATGATAAAGAACAGTCGCACCAGCGTCGCGTCGACGCCGAAGTAGTCGCCAAGTCCGCCGCTCACGCCGGCGACCATGCGGTCGGTTCGGCTGCGGTACAAGCGATTGATCGTCACGGATTCCTCCACAAGCTCAGCCTCGAACGTTGATGTGACGACGACCCGAACCGAAATGTTGCATCGTCACGCCCGAGGTCCGTGGGTTGCGACCGGGGGACGAGGCTGCAACAATATCCGGTGCGAGCGCGTCATGATCGGAGAAACGTCACTGTTGATGGAACGAGGAGGCGGCCGGGGTGGCCGAGCCAAGCGCCCAGCTCATCGAGCGCGCTCGGGCTGGTGATCCTGCCGCCTGGCAGCAGCTCATCGAGGAGCAACAAAACTACGTGTACAGCATCGCCTTCAGTCTGATGCGTCGCCCGGAAGACGCCGCCGATCTGACCCAGGAGGCGTTCTTGCGTCTGTACCAGGTCATCGGCAGCTTTCGGGGCGAGACTCGGTTCACGACCTGGCTGTATCGCCTGGTCGTGAACCTCGGGCTCGACGTCTTGCGCCGGCGAGGCCGGCGCAAGGAAGCCATCCTCGACGACGAGACGATCGACGTGCCCGACGCCGACCCGCTGGTCGACCCGGCGACGATCGCCGACCGCGCGGAGACCGCGGCGCGGGTGCGGTCGGCGTTGAACGATCTTCCGACTGCCTATCGATTGGCGCTCACGCTATACTATTTCCAGGAGCTGCGGTACGAAGAGATCGCGACCGTGCTGAATCTGCCGCTCAACACGGTGAAGGCGCACATCCGGCGGGGACGGCTCGCCCTGGCGAGCCGCCTTGGCGCGTCGGGAGTCAGGGGGACACCGTGATCTGCGACGAGTTTCGCCGACGCTGGCTCGATGCCGAACCGGCGACGCGGAGAGAGGGCGGGTCAGCCTCGACGGCTGGCCGCCACCGCGACGCGACGGACGCGGGGCTGGCGATGCACCTGGACGACTGCCCGTCGTGCTCGGCGTGGGCCGCGGGTCAAGTCGCGCTCGACGACGCCCTGGCGTCGGCGCTCCTCGTCGCCGCGCCGGCGGAGCTATCGGCCCGACTGGCGCGAATCCCGGCGGCATTCGGGCAACCGTCGACGGAGACCGCCGGTCAGCGTGCGCTGGGCCTTGCCTTCCTGGTCGTCCTGGCGCTGGGAGCGATCGGCGTGAGCGGAGCCGCGGTCGGGATCGTGCTCGGACTGATCTGGCCGGCCGCGGCCGACGCACTGCCGACGCTGACGTTGATCCTCGATTCTCCGGTCGTGGGGTACTACCAGAACGTGGCGTCTACGCTGCTGGAAGCCCTCGCCACGCTGGTCCTCGCCGCGCTGCTGATCGTCCAGCTGCAGCCTTCACACGCTCCGCCGGGAGAAAGCCAGGGATAAAGCTTAGAACTTCAGCGCTCCCTCGGTCAGCCCCGCCATGAACCAGCGCTGGAGGACGAGGTAGACCAGTACCACCGGGGCCGAGGCGAGCAAAAGGACCGCCGCGTTGGCCGCTTCGGTCGTGAAGAGACCGGCGAAGCCCGGCGTGATCGTGGTCGCGTAGGGCATCACCAGGACCTTCTGAGCCCCGACCGAGATCGTCATGGTCGTATCCTGGTCGACCAGGATGAAGGTCACCAGGAAATCACCCCAGACGCCAACGAAGGTGAGAATCATCACCAGAACCAGCGCGTTGAAGGCGATCGGCAGCGCGATGTTCCAGAAGACCCGCGGCCAGCCCGCCCCGTCGACGAGCGCCGACTCTTCGAGCTCCTTCGGCACCGCGAGGAAGCCCTGTCGCATGATGAAGATCGGAATCGGCAGCGCCGATCCGAAGTAGAGGATCAAACCGATCAAGCTGTTCCGCAGGTGCAGGAACGACATCAACTCGTAGAGCGACATCAGGCCGCCGACGTTCGGGATGAAGATCGAGAGCACGAGCGCCAGGAAAATCGCGTCCCGGCCCCGAAAGCGGATCCGGGCGAAGGCGTAGGCGGCGAGCGACGAGAGGATCGCGACGATCGCGACCGCCCCGAACGTCACGATGAAGCTGTTGCGAAGGTAGATCGGCAGGAAGCCGAGCTGGGTGAGAACGTACCGATAGTTGATCAACGTCGGGTGGAGCGGAAAGAGGGTGGCCGTCGCGGCATAGAACTCCTGTCGTCCCTTGAACGACGTGCTGACCATCCAGATCAGCGGGATCAGCACGAGCAGGCTGACGATCACCAGCGGCACGTACGACAGGATGGTGCGAAAGTGATAGCCGCGCTGATGCGCGGTTTCGATCCCCGATCGTGGCAACTCGCTAGCGACCATCGCCGTACCTCTCGATCACGCCGAACATGTCAGGCTGCTTCTCCGCGCAGGAAGCGCAGAACGCCGACGGTGAAGCAGGTCATCACCAGGCCGATCACCAGCGACATCGCGGCGGCGTACCCCAGGCGCAGATCGCCTTCTGTGAACGCGACCTGGTAGATGTAGTAGCCGACGGTCGTGGTGGAGTTCGCCGGTCCGCCCTGGGTGAGAAGCAACACCTCCTGGGTACCGTACAGGAGCCCGATCTGAAGGACGATGACCAGCGCGAAGGTCGGACGGAGGAGCGGCAGGGTGATGTGCCAGATCTGCTGGAGATTGCTGGCCCCGTCGATCGAGGCGGCCTCGTACAGGTCACGCGCGATGCCGTACAGTCCGACCAGGAAGAGCAGCGTCGAGAACCCGAAGCTGCGCCAGATACTCGCGACGGCGATCGAGGCGAGCGCGGTGTGAGCATCGCCCAGCCAGTTGGGGGGATTGGCGTCGCCCAGCCCGCGCAGCATCGTGTCGATGTAGCCGTACTGGCTGCTGTACAACTGCTGCCAGAGCAGCATCGACACTGAGATCGGCAGGATCACCGGTAGATAGACCAGCCAGCGAAAGAAGCCCGCGCCGTGTGGGACTTTATAGATCAGCAGCGCCACGACGAGGGCGACGACGATCATCGACGGGAGGACCATGATGACGTACTTGATCGAGACGACCAGCGAGTCGAGGAAGAAATGATCGCGGAGCATCAGCTGGTAGTTGCGCAGGCCATTCCACGCCCAGTTGGAATTGGGCACGAGAAACCGATAGTTGGTGAAGGCCATCAGGAAGCCGCGAATCAGCACCCAGAAGTTGAAGACCAGATAGAGAACGATCGCCGGCGCGATGAACAGATAGCCCAGGGGATTGCCCCAGGACTCCCCTCGCACCCCACGCGCTTCCTTGATGAAGGCGCGGAGCGTTTGCGCCGGCCCCTCGCGCTCCGGCAAACGGCGTTCGCTTTGCATGCGCGCCCCTCGGGTTTATCGAGTCGCGCCGAGAGGGCCCGCCGCGCGGGCTGATGAAAACGAGCGACGGACCCTCTCGGTGCTTTAGCCCTGCTGCGCCGCGATCTTGTCGGCGACGTCCTTCGCCGCGCTCTTCATCGCGTCCTCGGCGGTCAGCGTGCTGTCCTTCGCCATGAACTTGTCCACCCACGGCTTGATCGCGTCCGACTCGAGGTAATAGTAGGTGTTTGCCGGGAACGGGACCGACTTGGCGACCAGATCGATGCCGGTCTGCTCCCAGGCAAACTTGTCGCTCCCCTTGACGTACTTGTCGTAGGTGTAGGTGTAGCACGGCTTGGCGGCGGTCGCCACCAGCGTCTGCTGGGCCGCCGCGTTGCTCGGACCGAACCACCAGAGGAAAAAGTCCATCATCCCCTGGGGATTCTTTGCCTTGTTCAGCACCACCGAGCCGTTCATCCAGAAGGGCGTTCCCGAGTTGATCTCGTCGGCCTTGGGGAAGATGTTGATACCGGTATCGGCCGCGTCGTAGCCGTAGGTCTTCTGCGCATCCTCGCCCAGGACGTCGTAGGAGAGAATCATCGCGACGGTCTTGCGATCCCACTCCTCGTTGACGTTCTGATCGGTCGCCGGCATCAGATCTTCCTTGACCAGCTTCTTCATCCAGTTCAATGCCGAGATGGCGCCCGGTCCCTGGATGTTGAGCAGCCCATCCGAGGTGATCAGGTCCTTCGGAGCCGTCGCGGCGAAGAGCAACGTGAAGAATCCGCAGAGAGGCGTCGCGTTCTGGGCGAAGGGAATCCACTTCGGATACTGCTGCTTGATCTTCTGGGCCGCGGCGTAGGTATCGTCCCAGGTTGCCGGCTGCTTGGTGAGGCCGATTCCCTTCAGCGGCTCCCAGTACCACTGAAGCGCGACGCTGCCGACGTTGCCTGGAATCGAGTAAATCTTCCCTTTGTACTTGATCGCATCCTTGATCGTCGAGATGATGCCGGTCAGGAGCTGAGGCCCATCTTTCTCGGTCGAGGCGCTGATCAGGTCGTCGAGGGGCTGAATGACCTGAGCCTCGGCCCACTGCGCCGTCGCCCAGGGCACCTCCATCACCGAGTAGCCATCCCAAACGAGCGAGTTCGAGGCAATCGCCGCCCGCAGCTTGGTCAGGAGGTCGACGCCCTGCGGCGGCTTCTCCAGTGAGACCTTCGACCCGGCGTGGGAGTCCATGAACGCCTTGACCGCCGCCTCGGCGCCGTACGCGGTGACGATGTCCGGGCGACAGAGGTAATGAATCTCGCCGGCCGGCTTGGCATTCGCCGCCTGGGCAGCGGGCGTCGCGCCCGCCGAGGATGCCGTCGGCGCCGCGGCCTGGGTTGGCGCCGCCGCGGACGCCTGGGTCGCCGCCGGGGCCTGAGTTGCCGCCGGCGCTTGAGTCGCGGCGGCCTGGGGGGCGGTCGTGGGCGAGGGCGCGGCCGCGTTGCTACAGGCGGCGAGCAATACTCCCGCGGTCCCGGTCACCAGCAGGCCGGTGAATCTTCGACGACTGATTGCCGATGGCATCGCAACTCGCTCCTTCCTGCGACTTTCGTTCGGTGCCTAAAGAGCCATGACAGGGCTGTCCGGCACTTGCCACGACGAGCCCGGCCCGGATGGTACCAGAAAGGAAAGGCGACGTTGAGGATGCTGGCCAAGATTGGCCATGATCGGCCATCGGTGTTTAGCCTGACAGCAGGCGATCGAGGCTGCCGCTGACGACGCGCATCACCTGGGCGACGCTCAGACCGCTGTCGCGTCGCACCTCGACCGACTCGCCGACGACGAGCCCGTGGTCTTCCTCGGTCGCCGCGCTGATCACGACGATTGGGACGTCGCGCCGATCGAGGTCGGCGTGCCAGGCTCGGAGGAAGGCGTGTCCATCCACCTCGGGCATCAGGAGATCGAGCACGACCAGGTCGAGATGGCCGCCCCCGTCGGCTTGCAAGGCCAGATCGAGTCCGTGCGCGCCGCTCGTCGCCGTGAGAACTCGACAGTGGGGAGCGATCGAGTGGAGCATACGCGAGAGGAGGTTCACCATGTCCGGATCGTCGTCCACGACGAGGGCGCGGCGCGGCCGCGCCTTGAGCCCGGCGAGCGTCCGCCGAAGCTGATCGATCGTGACCGGCTTGGTGAGGAACGCCGACACGCCGAGCTGACGGCTGGCCCGGCCGATCGTGTGCAATGAGCAGTGGACCGAGGGCACGTCGGGGAAGCGCTCGCGAATCGCCCGGCGCAGCTCGTCAGACGCGTCGTTGGTGGTGACGACCGCGCTGACCACGGTCTTGCGGCTGATACTGCGCACGTCGTCGGGCGTGGTGGCCACCCGGACGTGGTATCCATCCAGATAGCGCTGAAACACCCGGGTCGCGTCGGCATCTTCGCCGGCCACGACGACGGTACGCTCGCTCGGCACGGCGAGGCGCGGGGCTTCTAGACGCTGGAGCCGCGGATTGGAAGCCTGGGCTACCACGTTGGTGGCGATCGGAAGGCTGAAGGAGAACGTCGTGCCCTGGTTGACCTCGGAGGTCACCCACATCGAGCCGGCGTGCATCTCGATCAGCTGCTTGCTGACGGTGAGCCCGAGGCCGAAGCCTCCCCGCCGGTGCAGCTGACCGGTTTGGTGGAATCGCTCGAAGACCCGGGGCAGGTCTTCCGGTGGAATGCCGATGCCAGTGTCGGCGACCGACACGACCACGTCCCGGCCATCCGAGCGCGCCGCGACGTGAATGAAGCCTTCCTCCACGTAGCGGGCGGCGTTGGTCAGGAGGTTGATCAGCACCTGGCGGATTCGGGTCGGGTCCACGTACAGCTGGGGAAGGTCGTCTGGCAGATCGACCGTGATCGGGATCCCGGCGTTCTCGCACAATCCTTTGACCGCCTGGATCGCCTCCTGAACGACTCGCGGAACCGACGCCCATTCTTTCACCAGGGCGAGGCGATGGGCGTCCAGTCGGCCGAGATCGAGAACGTCGTCGACCAGCGTCGAAAGGTGACAGGCGTTGCGGTAGATCGTCTCGACGTCGTCGCGGAAGACCGGGGGGACGTCTTCGTCGGCGTCGTCGACGATCATCTCGCTGAATCCGATGATCAGATTGATGGGTGTGCGCAGCTCGTGGCTGATCGCGGTGGCGAACTCGTCCTTCAG
>JAJPKB010000470.1 GCA_021323915.1 Chloroflexota bacterium
GGAGGAGGGACGATGGGCATTCAATCGGTCGAGACCGGGGAAGATTCCTGGCGGAAACGCGCCGGGACAGTCTTCGAGACGAGCAAGCGCGAGGTCGTGGCGTCGGAGGTGGTGGTGGCCTCGAACCACCCGCTGGCGTCGGCGGCCGGAATGGAGACGCTCGCCCGGGGCGGCAACGCCGTCGACGCGGCGGTCGCCACCGCGTTCGCCCTGACGGTGGTCGAGCCGATGATGGTCGGCATCTTCGGCGGTGGAATGATCAACCTCCGCGATAGCGCGACCGGCGAGATCACGACGATCGACAACTACCCATGCGCGCCGGCCGCGGCGTCGCCCGATATGTACGAGCCGCTCGAGGGAGGCGATCCCCAGGCGGTCGTCGGACGAGCGAACGAAGTGGGATACCGCTCGGTGGGCGTGCCGGGGGCGGTTCCGGCCTGGGCGTCGATCGTCGCCGAGCGCGGGCGGCTGACTCTCGCCGAGGTGATGGCGCCGGCGATCCGCTACGCCGCGGAAGGGTTCGTCGTCTCCCCGTACCTCGCGGCGTGCATCCGGATCGGCTCAGACGACCTGGCGCGCTTTCCGGCGTCGGCGGAGGTCTTCCTGCCGAACGGCGCGCCGCCCCGTCCCGGCGCGCGGCTCGCGCGTCGCGACTACGCCCGGACCCTGGAGCTGATCGCCCGCGACGGTCCGGCCGCGCTGACCGAGGGAGCGATCGGGCGGGCCGTCGCCGAGGACATGGCGCGGAACGGCGGCCTGATCACCCAGGACGACCTGTCCCGCTACCGCTTTTACCGGCGCGCGCCGGTTCGGGGCACCTACCGCGGCTACGAGATCGTCTCGGTCGGACCGACCTCGAGCGGCGGCACCCACATCGTCCAGGTCCTGAACATCCTGGAAGGCTTCGACCTGGCCGGCTCCGGCTTCGGCACCCCCCGCGACGATTCACCTGCTGGCCGAGGCGCTCAAGATCGCCTTCGCCGACCGCGCGGCCTACGTCGGCGACCCGGCGTTCGTCGACGTGCCGGTCGCCTGGCTGACCAGCAAAGAATACGCCGCCGAGCGACGTCGACAGATCGATCCGCGGCGCGCCGGAGCGTTCGCCGCGGCGCCGCTGCCCGGCCTTCGGGAAGGGGCGAACACGACCCACCTGACGGTGATGGACCGCGACGGCAACGTGGTCGCCATGACCCAGACGCTGCAGATGCTGTTCGGATCGAAGGTGACGGTGCCGGGCACCGGCATGCTCCTGAACAACCACATGTCGCTGTTCGATCCGCGCCCGGGCCGGCCGAACTCGATCGCCCCGGGCAAGCGGATGCTCTCGAGCATGTCGCCGACGATCGTCCTGAAAGACGGCCAGCCGTTTTTCGCGCTCGGCACGCCGGGCGGCGCGCGCATCTTCCCGGCGGTGCTCCAGGCGATCGTCAACGTGATCGATCATCGGATGAGCCTCCAGGAGGCGGTCGAAGCGCCGCGCGTCTGGGCCCAGGGTGGGGAGCTCGAGGTCGAGGAAGCGTTCTCGGAGGAGACTCGGGCTCAGCTCGCCACGCTGGGCCACCGGGTGAAGGTCGTCAATCGGGTGGCCGGCGGGATGAACGGCGTCCTGCGCGACCGGGTGACCGGTCTGCTCCACGGGGCCGCCTGCTGGCGCGCCGACGGAACGCCGCTGGGCATGAGCGGCGGCTTCACCGACCGCATCGCGGTGCCGGGCGTGCCGACGTCGACATCAACCTGACCCGATGGGGCGGCGTTCGATACGAATGTGACCGGGTTGGATGACGACAAAGCAGCCGATAATCTGCTCGCCCGACCGCCGGATGAATTCAGCCAAAAAGCGCACGCGCTCAGCCTGACCCGTGGAGCTCGCTCGGCACGGCGAGTACCGTCTCCTCGTGTCCCACGGCGTCTGCCGCGTAGCGAATCGCGGCGAGAAGGTCCTCTCGGGTGAGCTGGGGATAGGCATCAAGCAATTCTTCGTCGGTCGCGCCCTCCCCGAGCTTACGCAAAACGAGCTCGACCGGAACGCGCGTCCCCCGGATGACTGGCTTGCCCAGCATAACCTTCGGGTTGACTTCGATTCGCTCCATTACTCCTTATCCCCTCTGCCCACTGCGGGTGCGGTGGCTGACGGCTCGTCGACAGGCAAGCCAGTATCTCCGAGATCCGAAAACGAGGTAATCTGAAACTCGGCCTCCGGAAAGATCGCCTGGATTCGCAGCTGCCCGCCCATCGCCTCGACGAACTTGCGGAGCGTGGTTCACGATTGAGGGTCTTGGCGAACGTTGACGTCCCGGCGTGGTAGGTGCAGCATGTTACTGTCAAAGGGGGCGTGAGAACCTATGGACGAAACCAAGCTTATTGAGCGATATATTGAGCCAAACCCTAATCGGCCCGGCCTGGGCGAAGCGCGTCTTGCTCATTGTGGTGTGTCGGTCCGGGCTCTCGTCGCCTGTCTCGAGGCCGTGAACGGCGATATCGCGAGGGACGCGGAAGACTATGCCCTTCCACGCGAGGCTGTCCAGGCCGCGCTTGCCCACTATCGCCGACACCAGAACCTCATCGATGCCCGAATCTCAGCCGTCGCAGCCTGACTCTCTGCTTTGCGGCGTGCTCACCGGTATCGAATGCCTTGCTATGGCGAAGAGAAGCAGGCTGGCTACGGCGGCAAGGCAACGGCTGGATACCGTGCTCGTAGCGCGGTAGGATGAAGTCATCACTCAACCCGGGCTCTGATGCTCGGTCGTCCGATCTGTCGATGCCGGTCTACCTTGGGCTGATTGCCCTGATCGGCGTGGCGGCGCTGGCGCTGCGCGCGGTCGACCTGGAATCGATCCCGCCGGGGCTTCACTTCGACCAGGCGGCAAACGGGCTGCTCGGCCTGGAGATCCTGAGCGGCCGGGCGCGCCCGGTCTTCTTCTCCAGCTACGCCGGCCGCGAGGCGTTATTCATGTACCTGATCGCCGCCGTCAGCGCGGTGATCGGACCTGGCGTCGTCGCCCTGCGGCTGGCCGGCGCCCTCGCCGGGGCCGCCACCGTCGTCGCGGTCGCCTTCCTCGGCTCGTCGCTCTACGACCGACGGACCGGCGTTCTCGCGGCGGCGTTCCTGGCCGGCCTCTACTGGCACCTGCACGTGAGCCGACTCGGCGAGCGGACGATCCTGGTGCCGTTGCTGGACACGCTCGCCCTGCTCGCGATCTGGAGCGCCTTCCGCCGTCGCTCGATCTCCCTGGCGATCGTCGGCGGCGCGCTGACCGGCCTTCAGCTCTACACCTATCCCTCGAGCCGATTCTTCGTCGTCGCCCTGCTGGCGGTGGGATTCGTGGAGGCGGTTCTTTGGGCGAGTCGAGGACGGAGGCTCCCTCATCCCCTACCCCTTCCCCCATTCCGAGAGGGAAGGGGCTTAGGGGAGACTTTACCCCTTGCATCCCCTCTCCCGCGGCTGGGAGAGGGGGTAGGGGGTGAGGGAGCCCCGGCTCTCTCCCAAAGAGAGAAGGAGCGTTCTCGGTGGGAGAGCGGTAAAGGCCACGGTCGCCTGGCGATTCTCGTGGGACTCGTGGCGCTCGCGGCGGTGGTGACGACGGTGCCGCTAGCGCTGCACTTTTACCACGTGCCGTCCGATTTTCTGGGCCGGGCCGACGAGGTCGCCTTCTGGAACCCGCGGGTGGCCGGTCCCTCGCCTCTCGCCGCGGTGGCAAACAGCACCGCTCGGACGCTGGCGATGTTCGTGCTGCGCGGCGACGGCGACTGGAAGTACAATCTCGCCGACCGCCCAGTCTTCGATCCGATCAGCGCGGCGTTCTTCCTGGTCGGCCTGGCCGTCGCCGTCTGGCGCTGGCGCGACCGGGCTGAGCGCCTCTGCCTGATCTGGTGGCTGTGCATGCTGGCGCCCGGCTTCCTCTCGGTCGACGCGCCGCAGTTCATGCGGCCGCTCGGCGCGGCTCCGGCGGCAGTCCTCTTCGCGGCGCGCGGGCTGGATCTCGCCGTCTGCTGGATTCGGCGAGCGTCGTTCGGCGCGCTTGGTCGGCTCGCGCCGGTCCTCTTGGGCTGGCCACTGGTGGCCGGCGCGTTCGGCGCCTACCAGTATTTCGCGGTCTGGGCACCCAGCCCCGCCGCCTATTTCGCCCTCGAAGGCGACGTGACCGCCGCTGCCCGGGTCATTCGCGCCCGGTCGCCGGGCTACGCCGCGACCTACGTGAGCTCGCGCTACGGGGCCGATCCCACCGAGTCGTTCCTGGACGGCGATCTCTTCTCGCACCTGCACTGGTTCGACGGGCGCTCCGCCCTCCCGCTCCCACCGCCCGGCGCCGGCCCGACGCTCTACGTCCTGCCGCGCAGCGCCACCGACGACTACTGGTACCAGCGTCTGCCGTCCGCCGACCGGGTCGCCGAGGTCAGCGCGCCGGACGGCGGCCCGGCGGTCGAGGCGTTCGTCCTGCGACCGGGAGAGCTTCAGGTCGGGTCGAGCGCGTCCGCGGTCGATCTCGACTTCTCTGGCGTCGCCCGACTGACCGGGGCCGAGGTGCCCGCCGCGGCCCAGGCCGGCGATCCCCTCTTCGCGACGTTCTCCTGGCGGATCGAGAAGCCGCCGCCCGACGGCGTGAAGTTCTTCGTCCACCTGGTCGACGCCGCCGGACAGACCTGGGCCCAGTACGACGAGGACGTCTATCCCACGCCGGAGTGGCGGGTCGGGCAAACGCTGCTGGTGCGGCACCCGCTCCTGATTCCGGCCGACGCTCCGGTCGGCTCGTACGTGCTCGAGGTGGGCCTGGAGAGCGCGAAGGGCGTCGGCCTGAACGCGACGAACGCGGACGGTCAGTCGATCGGGACCTCCTGGCGCAGCCCCCGGATCTCGATGATCCGCCCGCAGATTCCGCCCTCGCCGACCACGCTCGGGATCGCCCGGCCGCTGAACGCTCTCTTCGGCGATTCGGTGCGGCTGATCGGGGCAAGCCGGCCGCCGCCGTCGGTCCTTGACGGCGACTCGGTCGCGATCACCCTGTACTGGCAGGTGACGCGCGCGCCAGCCGGCGATCTCGAAACGGTGATCCAGGCGGTGGGGCGAGACGGCACGGTCGTCGCGCGAACGGCCCGTCCACCGACCGGCGGGGTGTGGCCGGCCCACGACTGGAAGCCCGGCGACCTGATCGTCGATCGCCAGCAGGTGCTGATTCCGGCCGGAGCCGCACCCGGCCCGCTCGTGCTCGCGGTCGGGCTGAGCGACGCGGCCGGTCGTCCGCTCCCGTCCTCTGCCTCGGCCCAGACGGTTCCGGTCGCCAACCTGACGGTGACGGCCCGTCCCCGTTCCCGGACGACGGTGAAGATCGGCCACCCGCTCGACGTGGAGTTCCAGGATCGCATTCGGTTTCTCGGCTACGACGTCGATCCCACGTCGGCGCGACCGGGCCAGCCGATCCACCTGATCCTCTACTGGCGGACCGATCGCCCGGTGCTCCGGGGCTGGACGGTGTTTACCCACCTCCTGGACGCTCAGAGCAAGGTCCGCGCGCAAAACGACTCGGGTCCTGATGCGGGCTCCCGCCCGACGACAACCTGGGCGCCCGGCGAAACGATCGTGGACCGGCACACCCTGGTCGTCCAGAGCGATGCGCCGTCCGGGGCCGACCGACTGGAGATTGGCCTCTACGATGCCGCGACCGGCCAGCGGCTCGGCCTGGCTGGAACCGGCGACCGCGTGCTGCTCGACGTGCCGATCGACGTCCGGGCGAATCCCTGAGCCCGATTCAAGTCCCCGGTCAGCCCTTGATGCCGGTCATCGAGATGCCACGAATGAAGTAGCGCTGGGCGAAGAAGAATACGAGAAGGGGCGCGAGGGTAACCAGAAACGAAGTCGCCATCAGGTCGTTCCAGGACACCTGGAACTGGCTCTTGAATTGAGCGAGGCCGATTGCCAGGGTGAACTTACTCTGCGTGTTGAGAAAGATCAAAGGCGTGAAAAAGGCATTCCAGTTATCCATGAATGAGAAGATCGCGACGGTCGCGAGGGCCGGGGTGATCAGCGGCATCATGATCTTCCAATAGATGGTGAGATTGCCTGCGCCGTCGATCTTGGCGGCGTCGTCGAGATCGACCGGCAGCGTCCGAAAATACTGGCGTAGGAGAAAGATGAAGAAGGCGTCGCCAAACCAGTTTGGAACGATGAGTGGAAGGTGGGTATCGAGCCAGCCGAGTTGTTTGAAGAGCAAAAACAGCGGGATGATCCGGACCTGGAAAGGGAGCATCATGCTCGCCAGGGTGAGCGTGAAGAAAAGGTCGCGACCGGGCCAGCGCAGGCGAGCGAAAGAATAAGCGACGAGCGACGTGCTGAGAATCGTTCCGATCATCGACAGAATGGTGATCTTGACCGTGTTGAAGAGATAGATGTTGAAACCGCCGGCGACCCAGGGATCGACGAACTCGCTCCAGTCCGGCGGGCTGGGAATCCAGACCGGCGGGATCTTGAAGATGTCCGGGGCTGGCTTCAACGCCGTCGAGATCATCCAGAGAATCGGCGTCACGAACACGAAGCTGATCACGAGCAGCACGACGTACAGCAGGATGAGCTTTACAACGCCACGCGTCGCGCGCGCCCCTAATCCTCGCGGCAGAACCTGTGCTTCAGTGCTCATAGTAGACCCACTGGTCGGCGACCCGAAGCTGGATCAGCGTGAAGAACAGGATGATCACGAAGAGCACCCAGGCGAGGGCCGAGCCAAGGCCCAGGTGCCCCCAGTAGAAGGCCGTATTGTACAGGTGCAGCACGTAAAACATCGTCGCGTTGTTCGGGCCTCCATCGGTCATCACGTACGCTTCGGTGAAGATCTGGAACCCGGCGATGATGCCGACGACGATGTTGAAGAGCATCACCGGTGAGATCATCGGCAGCGTCACGTGCCAGAAGCGGGTGAAACGACCTGCCCCGTCGATCTCGGCAGCTTCGTACAGCGCCTGGGGCACGCCTTGAAGTCCCGCGAGGAAGATCACCATCGTCGCGCCGCCCGCGGTCGAGAGTCGCATGAGGATCAAGGCTGGCTTCGCCCAGACCTCGCTCTGCAGCCAAAGCGGCGCGGTTAAGCCGATCTGACGCAGAAAGTAGTCGAGCAGACCGATGCTCGGATCGAGCAGAAACAGCCAGAGAAACGACAGGGCCACACCCGAGACGACCGATGGCACGTAGACCGACGTGCGGAAGAAAGCGATGCCGCGCACTTGATTGTTCATCAGGAGCGCCATCAGCAAAGAGGCGATCACCCCGAGCGACACCGAGAAGATGACGTAGTAGAAGGTATTGTAGAGCGAGGGCCAGAAGAGAGGATCCTGGGTGAAAAGCTGTTGATAGTTCCCCAGCCCGACGTAGGTCATCACCCCGCCGATCCGATACGAGGTGAAGCTGAGGAGGAACGACGATACGAATGGAACGGCGACGAACACCGCGAAGCCGACGATCCAGGGAAAGGCGAACAGGTAACCGTCCACTGCCTCCCGTTGGCGAATCGTCAAACGCCGGGGAAGCACGAGAACGCGGTTACCGGTAGCAGGTCGCGCCATCCATCACCTACTATCTCTTTCGGGCCTTGAATGCCGAGCGCCGGCTACAAAATCTTCACCTTCGGCGCGTTCTTCAGACCCTCGGCCCAGATGTCGTACACTTTCTGCAAGGCGTCTTTCACCGTCTGTTTCCCGGTGGCGGCGGCTTCGAACTGGTCCGCTGACTTCTTGCGCAGCTCAAAGTAGCCCGGCGGGTTGATCACGTCGTAGCCATAGGGTGATGCGATTGTCAGATACGTCTGCATAAACTTCGACTGCTTCACCCAGTCGAGATCGAGCGCCGACTTCCGAATCGGCGCGTAGCCCATGATGCGGCAGAACTCACCGTTGTTCTTGGTCGACACAAAGGCGTGGACCCATTCCATGGATTGGTCGCGGAACTTCGTCGTCGGCGCGACGAACTGCATGTTGCGCCATTCGATGGAGACCGGGCGAGTTCCGCCCTTCGACGTCACTGGTTTGGCGATGGCGAGATCGTCCCATGCCTGGACGTTGTACTTCACGACGTCGTTCGCGTCGGTGCTGTATCCTCGAAGGTTTTCCGCGATCTTCTTCTCGGCGAAATAGGGAATCGGGCTCTGCGATGGGAGGCGTGCGACGCCGTTTGGATAGACCGCCTGCCAAAGATCCACCAGGTACTGCAGCGAGTCGAGCCCCTCGGGCGAGTTGAAGAGCGGCTGGGAGTAGTCGTCGTTGGCGATCTTCCCACCACGGCGCTGCACGCCAACCTCGAACCCCTGAAACATTCCCTGACCGTCGCCCGGCGCCCAGCCACCAAGACGAACGGTTGCTCCCTTATCTACCTGCTGGAGCTTCTTCGCATTATCCAGATACTCCTGCTCGTCGGTCGGCGCCTTGGTTGGGTCGAGACCCGCGCTCTGGTAGGCGCTCTTCCAGTACATCGTCGCTGAAGGCTGGGAGTAGAACGGAACGCCCCAGTGGTGGCCCGCGTAAAACGATGTCTGCCAGGCGGCGGGGAAGATGTCGTCTTTGTCGGACCAGGACTTGATGTAGTCGTCGACGACGATCGCTCCGCCGTTCGTCGCCATTTGACCGGCGACCTGGGTCCCCTCTTCGTAAATGTCAGGCAGAGTGCCACCGGCGACGGCGACGGCTTCCTTATCGCGGTAGCCAGCGTACGGCACGAACTGCGGCTCGACGGTGAAGTCCGGATACTTCTTCTGGAAGTCGGCGTTGACGGTGCTCTTGAGGTACTTGATGCTATCCGGGTTGAGCGAGAATCCCCAGTAGCTTAGCGTCTTGCTCCCACCCGACGTCGTCGGAGCCTGCGATGCCGGAGCTGCGCCCGCTTTCGCCGCGGTGGTTGGCGCGGCCCCGGCGCTACTCGTGGTGCTCGTCGTACTACTGGCCTGGGTGGGAGACGGCGGCGTTGCCGAGCTACAGGCCGCGACGAGCACGGTCACTCCGCTGACCAGGGCCCCCCGAACGAAAGCACGTCGACTGAAACCACGGCTGGATCCACCGAATCTTTCCATGACCGCTCCTTCTCATTGTATGGTCACGTTCGCCAGCTACGTTCCCGGTGATACTCCTGGGAATGTCCCTCCACCGCGGCCACCGGAACGGCGGGATCTAATCGCCCCGCAACATCGCCGAGGCCAGGATCTTCTCGGCCACCTCCATCGTCTTCAGGGCGTCGGAGAAGCTCGATCCGGGCTGACGCCCCGATTTGAGACAGTCGACGAACTCGCGGTGCTTGGCCTGGAAGCCCCCGAAGACGAAATTCTGATCGCTGCCGGCCACCTCGCGGGTGTCGTACTCCACGCCCCTGGTGTCTCCGTCCGCGTACAGATAGCCCTTGCCCTCGTGCTCGGCCTCGGCGCAAATGCCCGGCGCGTGCATCTCGACCGCGAAGATGCGTCGTCCGCTCGACCAGCTATTCAGCATCAAGCCGGTCGCGCCGGAATCGAACTGGAGCGTAGCGGCGATGAAGTTGACGTCGGGCGTCAGCACGCGCTTCGTCACGCTCTGAACCTCCACGACCTCGCCCCCACAGAGCCAGCGCAGGGTGTCGATGGCGTGCACGCCATCGTCCATCATGTGATCGCGCGCCTCCAGGTAGGGCGAGATCGCGTTCTTGTAGAACCGGCAGACCGCGTGGACGATCGGCCCGCGCTCGAGACAGGCGTTCCGCAGTTTGACGACCATCGGGCAGGTGCGTCGCTGAAAGCTCACCTGGGTGATACAGTCGTTCTTCTCCGCCAGGTAGGCCAGCGACCGCGCCTGGTGAATCGTGATGCCCATGGGCTTTTCGATGTACAGGTTCAACCCGTGCCGCAGGCACCAGACCCAGACGTCGTACATGTATTGCGGTTGCCCGATCACGTAGATCGCGTCGGGGGCGATCGCTTCGACCATCTGGCGGTAGTCGGAGAAGCGGCCAGCGACGTGGTATTTATCCGCGGTGGCGTTGAGGCGCTCGGGGTCGAGGTCGCAGATGCCGGCGATCTCGACGTCGGTCAGCGACCCGAGCGATGGGTAGTGAACGGAGTTCGCCATCCGCCCCGCGCCGACGACCGCGACGCGCGCCTTCGAGCCGGAAGCTATTCTCGCCACGGGTTTCCTCGCTCTCTCACTTCGTTCGAAAAAGGCTCTTGGCGTAGACGAGGTCTTCGGCGATGAGCCGGTTCACCGAGGCTTCGTCGGTGTATTCGGCGGTCAGGCAGACGACACCGCGAAAGGAGCGGCGCTGAAGCTCGGCGACAACCCGGGGCCACGAGGCGAGCCCCTGGCGGCCGGACGTCCAATACGGCTGCCAGCACGCCGTCTCTGCCTCCGGACCGTTCACGCGCCGCCAGAAGGCATTCTTCAGGTTGACCATACCCAGGTGCGACCAGACGATGTCGAGGGCGAGTTCCGGCGCCTCGCCGTTGAGCGCGGTGTGGGCGGCATCCCAGACCGCGCAGATGTGCCGTGGATCGTAACTCTCGAGTAAATGCCGCAACCCCATCGCGTTGCAGACGTAATCGCCGGAGTGGTTTTGGACACCGAGCTTGACGTGGTAGCGGTCCAGTAGCGGGACGAGGGCATCGTACTCTCGGCGCGTTCGCGCTTCGGTCGCGAGGTAGCCGTCCACTCCGATCTTAGCCATTACCCGAATGATCGGAACGCCAGACTCGGCGCAGGCGGCGATCGTCGGCTCGTCGGCCGGCCCGGCGACGCTGAAGACGCGCACGCCGCGCTCGGCAAGCTGCCTTACCGCGACCGGTAGGTCTCGGATCACGTTTTGTGGCTCGACCTGATAACCGGGTCGAACCGGTAGCTCGATTCCCTCGAATCCGAAACCGCGAACGAGCTCGGCGAGCTCGACGAGGGGCACCTTCCAGGGCTTGGTGAATACCGAGAACGCGACGGTACTGTCGACCACGATTTGTGTCTCCTGGGCGTCTGGCAATTAGTTCACCATCCGGACGAATCGGACTGTATCACCGTCCGAACATGGTGTCAATAGGTTCGGTCGCGCCGGGCGTACCGCGCATGTCGCATTGTCTCGCGTCACTCACGGACGCTTCGGACAGCTTGACGCGGCTGGCGGCTTCGCCTATAGTCTGAATTCGTCCGAACGAAAGACAATCACGGGGAATTTGATGCATCGCCTGCGCGTTGACGCTCGGATTGCCGGCGAATTGAACCGAGCGATGGTCTTCGAGCTCGTACGCGCCCGCGAGGTCGTCTCGCGCATCGGCCTGGCTCGGGAGACCGGTCTGAGTAAGGCGACGATCTCTCAAATCGTCGACTCCTTCATTCAGGAAGGCTTCATCCAGACCGTCGGCCCTGGTGAGTCTGAAAAAGGGCGCCGGCCGATGCTTCTCCGATTCTCGCCGGGCGCTCGTTGGGCCGCCGGGGTGGAGTTTTCGGACACGACCTGCGGTGCCGTCCTTATCGATCTCGACGGCGCCGTCATTCGCTCGGCCTCGTCGTCGATCCGCGCCCCCTCGGCGCGGGGTGCGGTCGAGGCGGCGACGGCGCTGGTGAGCGAGCTGATCGCGGATCTCGCGCCGGGAAAGCTCGTCGGCATCGGCATCGGCACGCCCGGGCTGGTCGATTCGCGCCGCGGCATCATTCAGATGGCCCCCGATCTTGGCTGGACGGACGTGCCGGTTGGCGCGCCCTTCGCGGATCAGTTCGGGCTGCCGATCACCTGCTTGAACCGCGCCAAGGCCGCCGCGTTCGGCGAAGCCTGGTGCGGCGCCGGCGACGGCGTCGACAATCTGGTGTACCTGTCGGTCAGCACCGGCGTCTCCGCCGGCATGGTCATCGGTCAACGTCTCTACCGAGGCGTGTCGATGAGCGAGGGAGAGGTAGGCCACGTCACGGTTCTTCCCGACGGTCCGCTCTGCGCCTGTGGCAACCGCGGCTGTCTCCAGACCGTGGCGGCCGGACCGGCGATTCTCGCCCGAATCCGCGAGGAGCTTCGGAAGAACGGACGCGCCGGGGCTCCCGAATGGTCGGCGGGTACCGTCGACCTGCTCAGTCTCGAAATGCTGGGCGAGGTGGCGAACGAGGGCGACCAGATCATCGCCGGGGTGCTCGACGAGGCCGCCGAGTACCTCGGGATCGCCGCGGCCAATCTGGTCAACACGCTGAATCCGGGCATGCTCATCCTGGGCGGGGCGGTGATTCGGGCGCTCCCGGGGCTCGTGCCGCGGGTCGAGGCAGTGATCCGTCGGCGCGCGCTCTCGGTGCCGGCCGCGGCCGTCAAGGTCGTTCCCTCGGCGCTGGGGCGGACGGCGGTTCCGATCGGCGCCGCGGCATTCCTGCTGAGCCAGGTTTCGGTGGTTGGCGCGTCGTTTCACCCGGCTGATGGGCACCTCTCAACCACCCACGTGATCGAGCCGGCCCGTTCGGAAGGCCCGGGCAGTCCGCGTGGCGCGGGCAGGTTTGTCGGTTTGTCGATCATCGAATAATCGAATGACCGATCGGAAGCGATTTTCTTCGCCTGATTTGAGGAGTCGAGCATGATCGAACAAGCTCAGGGCGCGCAGCCGCGCCTCGCCATGTTGATTCCAACGGCTCGCCAGTCTCAGGTGCTCACGCCGGACGCGCTGCGTCGCTTGAGTCAGCTTGCCGAGGTCCAGCAGATCGACGGCAACACGGCGGCGCTGGCCGAACGCCTTTCGTCGCTGCTCGCCAGCGCGGAGATCTGCCTGACCGGCTGGGGCTCCCCGCCGATCACCGACGAGGCGCTGGACGCGGCTCCCCGGCTCCGCCTGATCGCCCACACCGCCGGCAGCGTCAAGCGACTGATTCCGGCCAGCACCTTCCAGCGCGGCGTCGTCGTCTGCCACGCCGCCAACATCATCGCGGACGCGGTTGCCGAGCACACGTTGCTGGTCATGCTCCTCGGTTTGCGGCGGGTCCACGAGATGGATCGGGCCCTCAAATCGGGCGTGTCCTGGCGCGACGCGGCGGTGGCCGAGCCGCGTCAGCTCGCGGCGCGAACGGTTGGCCTGGTTGGCGCGGGCTACGTCGGACGAAAGGTCGCGCGACTGGTCAAAGCCTTCGGCGCGCGGCTCTTGATCCACGATCCGTACCTCGGGCCGGACGACGCGGCCGCGCTCGGCGCCGAGCCCCTTCCGCTCGACGATCTGTTCCGCGAGAGCGAGATCGTCTCGATCCACGCGCCGACGACGCCGGAGACCCACCACCTGGTCGGCGCGCAGGAGCTCAGCCGGTTGCGAGACGGCGCGATCTTCGTCAATTGCGCGCGATCCTGGGCCGTCGATCAGGAGGCGCTGCTCGCGACCCTACGGACCGGACGCGTCTGGGCGGCGCTGGACGTCTTCGATCAGGAGCCGCTGCCGGTCGACAGTCCGTTCATTGGATTGAGCAACGTGCTGGTCACCCCGCACGAGGCCGGCCACACCGTCGACACCTACCTGCAGCAGGGAACGGCGATGATCGAAGAGATCGAGCGGTTCATCGACGGACAACCACTTCGTTATCGAATCTCGCCGGAAGCCTTTGGCCGAATGGCTTGAGCCGCCGAACAGGAAGGGATGGGAATGGCAGGATCGGAAAATCCACTAGGATCGGGACGGCTGGCCGGCAAGGTCGCCCTGATCACCGGCGCGAGCAGCGGCATCGGGCAGGCGACCGCGCTGGCCTTTGCCGCGGAGGGAGCGGATGTCGCGCTCGTCGGGCGACGACGCGACGCCCTCGACCGAGCCGCCGCCCGGGTGAGCGCCGCTGGCCGGCGCGCGGTGGTTTGCGCCGTCGACCTCGTCGAGCCAGACGGAGCCGAGCGCGCGCTCGCCGTGGCGATCGAGCGGCTTGGCCCGATTGACGTCGTTGTCCACGCCGCGGGCACCAACATCCGGGAACGCGCGCTGGGCGTGCTGACGCCCGAGGGCTGGGACGAGGTGATCCAGACGAACCTGACCGCCGCGTTCCACGTGACTCGGGCCGCCGTTCCGAGCATGCGCGGGCGCGGCGGCCGGATCATCTACGTTTCGTCGCTCGCGGTACAACGTCCGGATACCTCCGGCGTCGCCTATCAAGCGTCGAAGCACGCCCTTGTCGGACTCGCCCATGGCACGATGCAGGAAGAGAAGGCGAACGGGATTCGAGCCACGGTGATCTTTCCCGGTCTCACCGATACGCCGCTTGTCTTCAAGCGCCCGCTGCCGACGCCGCCGGAGGTCCTGGCGAAGGCGCTTCAACCCGAAGACGTGGCGGCGGCGTGCGTCTTCGTGGCGTCGCTTCCCGCCCGCGCGCACGTCCCGGAGCTTCCGCTCGCGCCAGCGGAGCTGTGACCGGGTCTACGAATAGCAGCGCTCACGGTCGGTCGCGGTAACCTCGGCGTGCTCCGGTTCGTTATCGAGAGTGAACGCCGGTTTTTCGGCGACGCGAACCTCCAGGAGTCGACCGTGGCTGATCACGCAGGGTGGCGCTCTCCCGCCCGCGATCCCATTTCTTGTTCGACGATGCCCTTTCAGGGTAACATAAGTTCCGAACGATGCTTTCTGCTCCCCGCGGGAAGAAAGCGCGAGCGCTTCCGGCCCCGGGCGGCGAGCCTCGAGGCTGGACGTGCGCGGGCGGCTGAATCAGAAGGGGAGGCGCGAGGGTGGTGACGCCGCGTGGAGGCGGCGTCGCGGTCCGCGTTGGTTCTCCGGTGGGAGCGACGAAGCTGGAGCAGAGTGTTGATCGCGGAGCCACTGACGGCTACGCCGATTTTACCGTCGTGTACAACGCGCATCGAACGGCGATCTATAGCTACGTGCGCCGGCTGGTGGCGAACGAGGCGGACGCCGAGGACCTGACCGTCACCGCCTTCGAGAAGGCGCTGCGCGCGTGGGAGCGTCGTCCGCCCGAAGCGGAGATGCGCCCCTGGCTATTCCGGATCGCCACCAACGCCTGCCTGGACGAATTGCGCCGACGGAAGCGGGTTCAGTGGCAGCCCTGGAGCAAGTTCACGCGCCTCTTTCACCCCAGCCAGGTCGCGGCCGATGACCCGGAAGAAGAGGCTTTGCGCCACGAGAAAGCAGGCGTCGTTCGAGCGGCGCTCGCCCTCCTGCCCCCTCGCGATCGCGCCGCTTTGATTCTGCGCGAATACCATGGCCTGCCGGTCGAGGACATCGGGCGCGCGCTCGGTATCACGCGTGGCGCGGCGAAAATTACCCTCTTTCGCGCCCGCGAGAGATTGCGCGCGGCGTACGTGCAGCTCGGCGGGGATCTGCCGCGCGATTACTGGACGACCGACGGACGATCGGTCCAGGGCAAACAGCTTGGCGCCACGCCTGCCGAATGGATAGCCCGCCGAAAGCCGGGTACGAACGAAACGACCGAGACAGGTGACCCTCGTTGAATGACCTTCCTCGCGCCAGCCACGCCCTCGATCCGGTGCTCCTGTCGGGATACTACGACGACGCGCTGGATCGCGACGAACGACGGGAGGTCGAGGATCACCTGGCGCGATGCCCGTCGTGCCGGGAGCGGCTGGCCGGTTACGCGAGTCTGGGCGGTGCGATTCGGGTGGGAACCAATCCACCGGTGCCGCCCACCCTCGACGATCGCATCGCGCGGTTGGCGAAGCGCTACGTGTCTGGCCGGCCGGACCAGCGTCGCCGGGAGCGTCCACTGCCTCCCGCTCCGCGCCCGCCGGTTCGACTGCGGGGCGGACGGGGCTGGCCGATCTGGCCTGCCGTGGCCGCGGTCGTCGTCCTCGGCGTGCTGGCCATCGCCATTCTCTCCGGATTTCCGTTCGGTAGCGGCGGCATCGGCCCTACCGTCGCCGCTGCCTATCCCTGTGACAACCCCGCCGAGTGCGCGATCGCCGTTCGCTTCAACGGCCCGGTCGACCACGCGGCGGTGGAGCGATCTTTTCGGATCGATCCGCCGGTTCCGGTCTCGTTCACCTGGCAGGGCAACGACACGCTCTTCGTCAAGCCGAAGCAGCCGCTCAAGGCGTCGGTGAGCTACACGGTGAGCATTCAGATAAGCTCCGGAGGCGTGGGATCGAACCTGCCGATCGTCGCGAAGCCCACGCCGGTCGCGCTCCGTTTCGTCGCCGGCGCCGCCGGATCGCCGGTCGCGATGGCCGGTGCCGAGGGATCGACGAGCGCGGCGCGGACGACCGCTTTCCTGGCCACTCGCGCGCCGACCGCGTCACCGCCGGCTTCGAGCCCGTCGCCTTCGCCTGGCGCGCCATCCCCGACGCCATCCGGCGGAGCCACCGCGATCGTCGCCGCTCCCGCCGCCTCGACGGCAGCGTGCTCGATTCAACCGGTCCGTGGGTTTGGCACCCTCTACCACGATCAGCCGAAGGTGGCGGATCGGCTTGGCTGCGCGCGAAACCGGGAGGCTGGCCTCGCCCTGGTCGTCGAGCCCTTCCAGCACGGGCAGATGCTCTGGCTGGGCGATCGCCGCCAGATCGTGGCGCTGCTCGACGA
>JAJPKB010000680.1 GCA_021323915.1 Chloroflexota bacterium
CCACTCGACGCCGTTGCGAAGCTTGATGTTGACCTGGGTGAAGTCCTGGTTGTACTCGTAGCTGGTGGCCAGCCAGGGAACTTCGCCGTTCTTGCACTCCATCCCCGGGGGTCCGCAGACCGAGCTCGTGTAGTACGCGTTGTAGTAGTACAACGGCTCGTACGCCAGCTCGTAACCGGTGGAGGTGCTCGAGCCGATGAACGGGTTGATCGTCTGGTAGTCGGTTAGCGAGGTACCGGTGATGCCGAGAATGAGGGTTCGGTTTCGAGGCACCTGCTTGAGATTCGCCGCGGCCGCGGCGTTCGCGGTGGGAGCCGCGGAGGGTTGCGCCGCCGGCGCGGCCGCCGGTGCGGTGGTGGGCTTCGCGGCCGGGGCAGTCGTCGCCTGCGCGGCCGGAGCCGACGTCGGAGCTGCACCGCCGGAGGAAGCCGGCGCCGCGGTCGGGCTGGCTGGAGCGGACTGCGAGCACGCCGCCACCAGCGCGGCGGCGCCGACGGCGCCCGCCGACACCAGGAACCGCCGCCGCGAATACATGCCCATGAGATCCATCCGATTTACCCCTGTACTATCTTTTCCGAATTGGCTGTGTGGTGTCAATAATCCCCGTTCAGGCTCGTGCAGGGCCACCGCACCTATTCGGCATGGGTGCCCCGCCCTGGTCGGGCGCTGGCGCCTCTCCCGTGCTCGGGCGGCTAGGATTCGAGCAACGTTCGCGAGTGCGCGGCGTGACCGTGCCCCGATACCCGGAAGTCAGCATCGCATCTGGCCGATTCATAGCGTCGCATTCCCTCCTTCCCCCGACCGGGTTCTCCGGGCACCGTAGGATCGCGCCAGGAATCCGTGCGACGACCCGCCCGTGCGGAGGATCGCTCCGAAGCGATCCTTCAAACGCCCTGAAGCGCCGTCGAGCAGCTAGTATAGCACTCGGGCCATTAATATGTGATACATATATAATCCAGGGGCTGCGGTTTGTCCGTCGTATATTTCCGGCCCCGGCGTGAAGACGGCGGAGCCGGACGGCGGGCAGGAGTGACGAAGAGCGCTATCCAGGCGGGAGCTCGGGGTGAGGCCCTGGGGAGCGGCCACCTTTTCGCCGGACGCCCGGCCTTCACCCGGCCGCGGTTCCGGCTGCCGTAGACCGATCAAACCGGCGCGCGTCGCCGATTGGTTGAATGTGTACTCTACGAATCGCCGGAGGGGCGAGGCGTGTCTCGCCCCTCCGGCTGCGATTGGTCGGATCTGTACTCTTCGAATCCCGGAACGGCTTTAGGACTGGACCGGCTCGATCGTGTTGATCCAGAGCGGTGAGGTACGGTGCCAGTTCGCGGTGTTGATGTACGGGTTCTTCTCGTTCGGCCAGTTCGTCCAGTAGGTCGTGTTGACCGGAATCCGGTGGTACCACTGGACGATGCCGATGTCGGGCAGCGCCGGGATCCAGATCTGCATCGCCTGGTGGAACAACTGCTCGAGCTTGGGATCGTTGGGAGCAGTCTGCCCCATCTCGTCGACGATCTTGTCGAACTGGTCGTCCTTCCAGCGGTAGGGATAGACTGCCGGCTGGCCGGTCGGGGCCGAGAAGCGGTTCTCGTAGAGACGCAACGTGAAATAGGGGTCGCGCACGCTGCCGCCGTGCCCGCTGAGGAACGCGTCTTCGCTTCCTTCCGCCTCCAGCGTACCGGCGTTGTCCGGCGTCTTGAAGTCGGCGTCGAAGCCGGCTTTGCGCAGCTGGGCGACGAGCACCGGCGTGATGTCCTGGAAGATCTGGAAGATCAGGATGACCATCGAGAGGCGCTTGCCGCCCTTGGCCCAGAAGCCGCCCTGGTCCTTGGCGTACCCCTTCGCCTCCATCATCTGCGCCGTCTTGTTCAGGTCGAAGCTGTCGATCGGATACTGTCGCAGGATGTCGGACAGGCCGTTCAGGTAGTTGACCAGGGAGGGGAAGTTCGGGTAGGGCAGCAGGGTCGGCGTGCCCGCGCCGCCGTAGCCGATGTCAACGATCTGTTTCCGGTTGATCGCGTGGTTGATTGCCCAGCGAATGTCCGGGTCGTTGTACGGTGGCTTCGAGTCGTTGAACCCGAGCGAGACCGGCCACCAATCGAGGTAGCCGTACGGCGAGCCGTTGTTCGCCGGCCAGACTTCCAGCTTCGGGTTCTGCTGCAGGGCCGCTTTCGCGTTCCGCGGGCGCAGGTCGAGGGTCTGGTCCGCCTGGTTGTTTACCAGCAGCTCGACCAGCTTTGGCTCGTCGTACTCTGGAAGGTAGACGATGCGCTGGACTTTCGGCAGCGGGTGGAAGCCGGTCTTGGCCGCCCACCAGTCGTCGCGCCGATCCCAAATCTTCTGATCGGCGCTCGATAAGGTCAGGTGCCACGGCCCGGTCACCACCGGCCACCCCTGGCTCATATCGAAGTTCGTGAAGGTCGTCGGGTCCTTCCCCTGCCAGATGTGCGCGGGCTGGATCTGGATGCCGATGTCCTCGTGGAACTGGAAGTAGCTGAAAAAGAAGCGCGGGTTGGGGTTGGTGAGGGTGATCTGGACGGTGTGGTCGTCGACCGCCGTCGCCTCCTTCACCCACTGCTGCATGTCGGTCGACCAGGTCAGCTTGGGCGCGTGGTCCTTGAGCATGTTGATCGTGAAGACCACGTCGTTGGCGGTGAACGGCTGGCCGTCGCTCCAGGTCACGTTCGGCCGGATCTTGATCGAGAGCTGGGAGAAGTCCGCGCTGTACGAGTAGCTCTCGGCCAGCCAGGGAATCTCGCCGTCCTTGCACTCCATCCCCTGCGGACCGCAGACGGTGCTCGTGAAGTACGGATTGTAGTAGTAGAGCGGCTCCATCGCGAAGTTGTAGCCACTCCGAGTGATGCCGGTGAGGAACGGGTTCATCAGCTGAACGTCGGCGAACTGGTTCGGCGGTCCGTCGGCGCACCCAAGGATCAGCGTCTGATTCCGGGGCACCTGTTTAACGGCCTGCGGAGCAGACTGGGTGGCCGGGCTGCTCTGGGGAGCTGTGGTCGGCTTGGCCGCGGCGGCCGCGGGCGTCGGAGCCGTGGTAGCGCCGGCCGCGGGGGCCGACGTCGCGGCCGGCGCGGACGTGGCGGCCGGACTCGCGGCGCCGGCCGGAGCGGCGGTCGGGCTAGCCGGTGCGCTGGACGAGCACGCCGCGAGCAACGCGGCTCCGCCCACGGCACCGGCGGAAAACAGGAAACGACGACGGGTAAGGGATTTTGCTAGGATCATGCCTCGTGTGCCTTTCTTCACACCGATACTCGCCGCGTGTCGTCGAGCTCCCGTACGACTGCGGTATCTCGGCTGTCAGCACTCGAGGCGAGGTCCGTGGATCGCCAGGCACCGTAGACGCGCGGCACTATCCGCGGTCGATGTTCCGGGCCATTCTGGCGCGCATCGTTCCGACACGTCGACGGCGGTCCTGGGAGATAGCTCCGAACCACCACCTGATACCGGGCGCTAGAAGGGATCAGGCCACCGCCCGCGCACGTTGGATTGTATGAAACGGCCAGCCCGCCGTCAATATTCCGATTTCGGTATCAATCGGCTTTGAGGCACTACGTATTCAGAAGCGGAACAGCGGAACCCGGGGGAAAGCGCGTCAGGCCTTCAGCGCGCGGCGGACCCGAGCCATCACCGCCGACAGGTCGAAGGGATCGGCGACGACGTCCAAATCCCCGTGGAACAGTGCACCGGCGCAACGTGCCTCGTCTCGCCCAGAGGCGAGAAGGATCACCCGCGGTCGTCCGGCGGGCTCGGCCTCGCCCAGACGCCTGGAAAGAGCGGTGAGATCGAGGCCCGGCAAGGCGTCGGCGAGAAGAACGAGCGACGGGTGCAGGTTTGGCGTTGGATCGAACAGGACGCGCGACAAATCGCCGCTGTCATTCAGCCTGGCCGCGCGATAGCCCCGCGTGGTCAACGCCCGGGTGAGTAGCTCCGCCAGGCGCTCGTCCGCGACCGCGACCTCGACCTGGCGCGGGTCCCGTCCCTCTCGGACTTGCCAGCCCACCGGCAAGACGCGATCGCGTCCCGCCGACTTCGCCGCGTAGAGGGCCTCGTCGGCGGCGCGGTAGAGCGCGAGGTGATCAGTGCCGTCGTCGGGAAACTGGGCCACGCCCGCGCTGAAGGACACGGTGAACTCACCGCCGATGTCGTCGACGAACTTTTCGGTGCGCACCAGCTCGAGCGCCTCGGCCACCCGGTGAACCCCATCCTCACGGGTCATGCCGTACATCGCCAGAACGAATTCCTCTCCACCCCAGCGCGCGACGAGATCGGTGCCCCGGAATCGCCGGGCGAGCAGCTCGCCGATGCGCCGAAGGACGGCGTCTCCTGCCGCGTGCCCATATTCATCGTTGACTCGCTTGAACCGGTCCACGTCGACGATGGAGAGACACATCGGCTGCCCGTGGCGGTCGGCCATCAGCATCAGCTGCTCGAGGGCCTGGGTAGCCTTCCGCGAGTTCGCGAGTCCGGTGAGAAAGTCGGTGTCGGCCATCTTGCGGTACAGACTGACCCGCTCCAGGCGATTGGTGATGCGAGACACCAGCTCGGGTCCGACGATCGGCTTCGCGACGTAGTCGTCGGCGCCGGAGTCGAAGATCCGATAAATCGAATCGGGATCGTTACGGACGGTCAGGAAGAGCACCGGCGTGCTGGCCCAGCGCGCCTCGTTGCGGATGACCCGGCAAAGCTCGATGCCGCTGAGCCGCGGCATATCCACGTCAAGGACGACCAGGTCCGGCGAGCATTCTTTGAGCGCGTCCCAGAACCGGAGCGGATCGTCGATCGTCGTGACTTTCAGACCACGTGGCTCGAGGATGGTGCGTAGCACCGCCAGCACCACGGGATCGTCGTCGACCGCCAGCACCTTGCTCTCGTTGGCGCGCGATCGCGCGATCATTTGCTCGACCGCCTCGACGACGTGGGTCGGCGATAACGACTTTCTCAGGAAGCCGCGGCCGCCCAGGCGCGCCACCTCCACGCGATCGGTGAACTCGTCGCGGGCGGTCAGGACCATGACCGGAATCGAGGGGGATCGATCGCTCAGCTCGGCGAGTAGCGCCAGTCCGTCCTCGTGGGAATCAGGAAACGCCAGGTCGAGCAACACCGCGTCGGGGGTCCGCCGCGAGATACTTTCTCGGGCCGCGACCAGGCTCGCGGCGGACTCGGCCTGCAATCCCTGCGACCGAGCGGCCAGGATCAATTGCTGGCAGACACTCGGATCGTCGTCGACGACCAGCACCAGCGGACCGGCGCCGGGCGAAGCCGGCTCCGGCGGCGCTGCTCGAGCCGGCGGCTCGTCGAGCGCTGCCCGAAGCTGGGAGACCAGGTCGATCGCCCGCCGCGCCTCGGCCGACCCGGGGCAAGGTCCCGAGCCGAGCAGGCGCTCGATCTCCCGAGCCAGATCCGACCCTCGAGCGAAACCGAACGTTCCAACCGCCCCGGCCAGCTTGTGCGCTTCGCGCTCGGCCTGGCGCAGTCCATCCGCGTCCAGCGCGCCGGACTCCAGTCGACGGGTCGCGTCCTCGAGGGCGGCCACTCGTTCCAGGTTCGCGCCCTTGAATCGGTCCCAGAGAGCGGCCACCGCCGCCGACGTCTGATCTCGCGCGTCCGAACCGTCGTCGTGGCGCGGCGGCAAAGAAACGCCCAGCGCCAGCGCTACCTGATGGGCAAGCTCCTCTCGATCGAGCGGATGGAAGAGAATCTGGCTGACTCCGTACTGCCCGATCAACTGGCTCGGAAAGTCACCCCCGAGACCGCGCTCCAGGGCGTAGATGACCGGCAATCGGGCGAGCGGAGGTTTTTGGCGCGCCTCGCGCAGCATCGTGGGCGCCGACGACGTCGGCTCGTCCACGATCAGCAGATCCCAATGGCGGCCGGTGAGGCGGTGCAGGACGTCGTCGGCACGGGTCGCGACGGTGACGGATAGGCCGGGCACGCGCGTCTCGAGCCAGCGCGCCAGCGACTGGCTCAGGCCTACCGCGAGGATATCCGCCATCAACCCTCACTCTCGGCGGTGAATTCGCCGTGGACCCATCTCGCCACGGCCTGGTCTCATCGTACGCGGCGACGGAGGGCACTACAAGGCTTCCGGGCCTCAAGTAGTACTAGCCCATCTTGCCCGGTTGCTTACGCCAGCTCATCGCCTGGCCTCGAGCCACGACCGGTATTCGGCGAGCGTCGCCTCATCCGGAGGGTAGACGCCGACGATGCTGGCCCCGGACCGAATCTTTTCCATGATGAACTCTTCGCGTCGCTCCTGGGCGACGGCCGCCTCGGCGACCTCGGCCGCCAGGTGGCGCGGAATAACCACAACGCCCTCGTCGTCTCCGACGATCACGTCGCCCGGATATACCGCGACGCCGCCACAGCCGATCGGGACCTGGAGATCGGTAGGGTGGTGGATCGTCTTGTTGGCGGCGGCGTGGGCCGCGCGGGCGTAGGCGGCCAGACCCGAGGCGGCGATCTCCGGAGAGTCGCGAAAGGCTCCGTCGGTGACCGCGCCGGCCGCTCCTCGCTGCTTCATCCGCGTCGCCAGGATCGCCCCCATGCTTCCCGCTCGGAGGTCGCCACGCGCGTCGATGACCAGGACGTCGCGCGGACCGACGCGCTCGATCGCGATCCGCTGGGGATCGGTCAGGTTGTCGACAGTACCGGTTTGATCGAGGTCCTCGCGCGCCGGAATGTACCGGAGGGTGAAGGCCTGACCGACCATCCGGGTGCCTCGGGCCAGCGGATGGACGCCGGTCATGAACGTGTTGCGAAGGCCGTGCTTCGAAAGGACCGTCGTCAGGGTCGCGGTGCTCGGGATCCGCAGCAGGTCGTAGATCTCGGTCGACAGCGGGGGGTGTTCCGGCATGGTTTTCTCCTCAAGAGTAGCGTGCCCGCCGAGTGTACCATGCCCGCCCTTTGACGCGGCCGCGTGAATGCGGTAAGATGCGTTCCGGTACGGCGAGGCGTGACGGAGCCGGGGCGGTCGGCGAGTCATCCCGCGATGCAGTCATCTCGCGATGCTAAAAGGATCGCGGCTTCGCTCGACGCTACCTTCGTTGAGGAGACGCCATGCAAGTTCCATCGTCGGGCGGTCGGCACACCCAGGCGGCGCTGGCCACCCTGGTCATCGGGCTGCTGATGGTCATCGTCCCGCTGGCGCTTCTGGTCGGTCAGGGGCAGCCGTTTCCCGGTGTCGTCGCTCAGAACTCCGAGGTCGTGCCGGTCCTCGGCATGCTGATCACCTGCATCTCGGCCCTGGTGCTGGTGCAGGATATGTTCGGCTACTGACCCGTGGTGGGAACGCGGTGGCGGAGCCGTCGAATCCGATGGCTGGTTACGATTTGGCCCGCTCCGACCCGCGTTCTCACTTCTTCAGAACTCTTCTAATACGCTCGGGCGAACAGCGCCCGCTTCTCGCTCGGCTTCCCGTCGATGATGCAGACGCCGGCCTCTCGGGGCTCCCGGAAGGGAAGACAGCGAATCGTAGCGCCGGTTTGCGCCTTGATCGCGGCCTCGCACTCAGCGCTCCCGCACCAGTGGGCGACGATGAAGCCGGGCTCCTCTTTCAGGATGCGTTGAAAGTCGGCGAGCGATTCGGCCCGTGCCACCCGCGATTCCAGGAACGCCTTCGCCCGCTGGAACAGGCTCGTCTGAACCCGGTCAAGCGTGTCTTGAACGCCGGAAGCAAGGTTGGCGAGAGGCACCGGAATCTTCTCTCGGTGGTCGCGCCGCACTAACACAGCCTGGCTGTTTCGCACGTCGCGGGGACCGATCTCGACCCGCAGTGGAACACCGCGCAGCTCCCACTCGCTGTACTTCCAACCGGGGGTTCGATCGCTCAGGTCGACCTCGACCCGAAACTGGCCGGCCAGGGACCGGCGCGCGTTCTCGACCGCGTCGCGCACCGCCTGCTCGTCGCCGGCTTTGCCGGGGATGGGAATGACCACCACCTGAATCGGCGCCACCTTCGGCGGGAAGATCAAGCCGGAGTCGTCGCCATGGGTCATGATCAGCGCGCCGATGATCCGCCAGCTCAATCCCCAGCTCGTTGTCCAGACGTTCTTGCGGACGCCGTCCTGGTCCTGGAAGGTAATGTCGAAGGCGCGGGCGAAGTTCTGTCCGAGGAAGTGGGAAGTGGCCGACTGCAGCGCCTGTCCGTCGGGCATCAGCGCTTCGATGGTGTAGGTCGCCTCGGCGCCGGCGAACTTTTCCGCTTCGGATTTCTGGCCCGGAATGACCGGAATCGCCAGGTCGTTCTCGACGAAGTCGCGGTAGATCTCGAGCATGCGCATCGTCTCGTCGCGCGCCTCTTCGTCGGTGCGGTGCGCGGTGTGGCCCTCCTGCCAGAGAAACTCGGTGGTCCGCAGGAAGAAGCGGGTCGCCTTCTCCCATCGAAGAACGCTGCACCACTGGTTCAGCAAGAGCGGCAGGTCGCGCCAGGACTGAATCCACTTCGCGTACATGGTACCGAAGATCGCCTCGGAGGTCGGTCGAATGGCCAGTCGTTCGGTGAGCTCCTCGGAGCCGGCCGCGGTCACCCAGGCGACTTCGGGAGCGAATCCGGCGACGTGCTCGGCTTCTTTCTCGAGCAGGCTGCCGGGCAAGAGCAGCGGGAAGTACGCGTTCCGGTGGCCGGTGGCCTTGAAGCGCGCGTCGAGGCGGCTCTGGATGTTCTCCCAGAGCGCGTAGCCGTAGGGCCGAACGACCTGGAAGCCGTGGATCATCCAGTAATCGGCCAGCTCGGCCTTCAGGATGACGTCGGTGTACCAGCGCGACAGGTCCTCACTTTTCTTGGTCAGCTCGGTCACGAAAGTCTGGTTCATGTCAGGTGCTTCATCCTTCACTGTGCTGACGTAAATATACCCGAATTCGCCGTCGTTCTGCGAAGGACGGTTGGTCACGGCCGACGATCGCTGCTTGCTGCTTATTGACGAGGAATATCCGAGCCACTAGAATGTGTCCGCTGCTGCCAGGGAAGGGCAAGTCCGCTCTGGGCCTCGATCGCCCGGTCCCCAGCACCGTATCCGTCTCGGATTTCTTCGACCGACGCCACGCGACGATGCGAGCGCAACGATCCGGATGTCCATTCGCCGATGCGAGCACCACGGCGAGATCGATTCGATCCGTAAGGAGAATGGTCATGTCTGCAGCCAAGCGTTTCCCTCGACGGCGCTTTCTGGCGCTGACCGCGGCCACCGGTTCGGCGGTTGTCCTGGCGGCGTGCGGCTCGGGCTCGTCTCCGTCGTCGGCTCCGGCCAGCACCGCGGCGCCGGCCGCGACCTCCGCGCCAGCCGCTCCCACCGCGACCGCTGCGCCGGCCGCTGCCCCGACCGTGGCGGTCGCCGCGCCGGCCACTCCGGCGCCCCAGGCCGCGGCGCCGACGGTGGCTCCGCGGGCCACCGGCATGAAGTTTAACGAAGCGCCCACGCTGGCCGACCTGGTCAAAGCCGGCAAGTTGCCGCCGGTCGAGCAGCGGTTACCGGATCCGGCCGACGTGATGGTCGTCAAGCCGCTCAACGAGATCGGCCAGTACGGAGGAACCTGGAACCGGGCCTTCACCGGTCCCGCCGACTTCCACGCCTTCGATCGCTGCACCTACGAGGCGATGCTGGAATGGCCGGCCGACCTGAAGAATCCGGTCCAGCCCGGCATCGCCAAGAGCTGGGAATTCAGTCCCGATAACCTGACCCTCACCCTCCACCTGCGCAAGGGAATGAAGTGGTCCGACGGCCAGCCCTTCGGCGCCGACGACATCGTTTTCTGGTGGAACGACATCGAGCTCGACAAGAACCTCACCCCGGCGCCCCACGCCGAGTATCAGGCGGGCGGCAAGCCGATGGAGGTCGAGAAGGTCGACGATACGACGGTCAAGCTCCACTACGCGGCTCCGAACGGCCTCGCCCTGCGCATGCTCGCCTTCCACGGCGGCCAGTGGCCCACCGCGTTCGAGAAGTTCGGGTTCTACGCCCCCCAGCACTATCTCAAGCAGTTCCACCCGAAGTACAACAGCGGCGCCGATTACAAGACGTTCGCCGCCAAGGCCGACGACCTGAATCCAGACCGTCCGAGCCTCTGGCCCTGGCGGATCACCCAGTGGCTGCCGAACGAGAACAAGCTGATCGCCGAGCGAAATCCCTACTACTGGAAGGTCGATCCCCAGGGAAACCAGTATCCCTACATCGACGAGATCTACATGCACCTCGTCGCCAACAGCGAGGTGATCAACCTGATGGCCGCGAACGGGCAGCTGGACATGCAGTTCCGCGGGATCGACATCGCGAAGTACTCGGTGTTCTCGGACAACGCCCAGAAGGGGAACTATCACATCCTGAAGTGGCCGGCCGCCGACGGCAGCGAGATCGCGTTCTTCCCGAATCAGACGATCTCCGACAAGGATCTGCAGACCGCCTTCCGCGACCTTCGATTCCGCCAGGCGCTGTCCCTCGCGATCAACCGCGATCAGGTGAACCAGGTCAGCTACCTCGGACAGGCGACGCCGCGCGCCGCGACGGTTCTGCCGCAGTCGCCGTACTTCGCCGAGGGCATCGACAAGGCGTCGGTTGGCTACGACCCGAAGACGGCGAACGACCTGCTCGATCAGATGGGCCTCAAGAAGGGGAGCGACGGGACCCGCACCTTCGCCAGCGGCAAGCCGGTCGAGTTTCTCGTCGAGACGTCGACGGTGGCCGGCGCCGGGCTGGATGGGATTCAGCTCGTCGTCAAGGATTGGCAGGCGCTCGGCTTGAAGGTCGATCTCAAGACGATGGACCGCTCGCTCTACTGGCCGCGCGCGATCGGCAATCAGGTCCAGATGGCGGTTTGGGGCATCGACCGCGGTCTCGAGCCGATGGTCGATCCGATCTACCAGATTCCGTTCGACAACCGAAGCTGGTTCGCGCCGCAGTGGGGCGTCTGGTACAACACGGCAGGCGCCCAGGGTGAGAAGCCGGAGGGCGACGCGGCGAAGGTCCA
>JAJPKB010000229.1 GCA_021323915.1 Chloroflexota bacterium
AGCAGACCTTCGATTCGGCGAAGCGCGCAGTACAGCTCGATCGGACCCAGCTCCGTCGATAGCCGAGCAACGGCGTTGACAAACGGCGGTTGCTCGGCGTAGCCCCACGGCTCGGAAAAGTAGAGTGACGAGCAGGCGGCGTCGAATATTCCAGGCGTGCGTGCCAACTCGTCGAACGCCCGTCGGATCGTTCGCTCTCGATCACCCAGGTTGCTTCCCAGCCCCACGTAGCTCGTGACCATTCAGGGTAATCCCCGTACCACCGCGTCGGCAAGCCGGACCACCATGCTCGATGGCAGGACATCGTGGACGCGGACAAGATCTGCCCCTTGCGCCACGGCGAGGGGAAGGGTAGCCAGACTACCTTCGAGACGCCGCTCGACGGGTTGACCGAGGAGCCTGCCGATCGAGCTCTTGCGCGAGGTCCCGATCAAAACGGGTCGACCCAGCTCACGAAACTCTCCGAGGCGTCGCAGGATCTGGAGGTTATCCCGGTCCGACTTTCCAAATCCGAATCCCGGGTCGACGACAATTTGCTCCTCGGGGATGCCAGCCTGAACGGCGAATTCGATCGAACGGGCGAGATATCGCGCACATCCGAGACGACGTCGCCGTAAGACGCCGGCCACTTGACGTCCCAGGGCTCGCCGGGCGAGTGCATGATTACCACCGGTGCGCCGAACGACGCGACCACGGCAGCCATTCCAGGATCCCGCTGAAGCCCGGCGACGTCGTTGATCATGTGCGCCCCGGCGCGCAGAGCAGCCTCGGCGACGGCCGGCTTCCTGGTATCAACTGAAATTGGTACCGAGACGGCGGCGACGAGCGCCTGTACGGCGGGAACCACCCGAGCGCTTTCCTCCGACACCGCGACCGGTCGAGCGCGAGGATTCGTGCTTTCGCCCCCGACGTCGATCACGTCGGCCCCGTCGGTGACCATCTGCCGCGCCCTGGCGACGACCTCGTCGACCCGGTGATCGAAGCCGTCACCGGAGAACGAGTCCGGCGTGACGTTGACGATCCCCATGACCAGAGTTCGCCTGCCGTACTCCAGGTCACGGCCGCGACATCGGAGGATTCCAATCCTGGGGCAGGGGACAGCTAGCATGCTTTCGTCCGCGTCTCAATGGGCAGCCTGAGTGTAGTTCCGAACCCAGGCCATCTTATCCGCGGATACCTGGTAGCTCACTTGCTTCTGGTCCGACTCCTGCTTGCTCAGCCACGTTTGGTAGGCTTGCTCGCGCGCGCTCGTAAGCTGCGAGGCATCGAGTGGGCGGTTGGGATCCTTAGCCAGGACCTGGATGATGTGATAGCCAAAGGACGACTTGACCGGCTGAGAGATTTCGCCAACTTTCAAGCTGAAGGCCGCTGCTTCGAAAGCTGGGTCCATGACCCCTTTGCCGAACCAACCGAGGTCGCCTCCGTTGGCGGCAGATCCCTTGTCCTGCGAATCCTTCTTTGCGAGGGTCGCGAAATCCGCCCCGCCGACGAGCTGTTGTCGAATCGCCACCGCCTCGGCCTCGGTGTTGACCAGAATGTGACGCGCGTGGACCTGCTCCTCCGATGTCGGAACGTTCTTCGACAAGGCATCGGTAAGTTTCGCCTTGAGCACCGCCGGCTTCAGGATCAGGTCGTCGAACTGGGCCTGGGTGAGGTCGTGTCCGTTGCCCAGAATCTGGACAAGCGCCTGTTTGGCCTGGACGGTCGTCAGCGTGCCGGATCCATTCAACTGACCGGGAAACGCCTCCAGTCCGTACCCTTGTTGAAGCCCTGGCGGTGGCGGGCTGAGCATCCACCGAAGCGCATCATCCATCTCCGCTTGACTGACGGTGAGATTCCGCGCCTTCGCCTCGTCAAGGACGAGGTGCGCCTCGACCAGGTCGGTGAGCCCGCTTGTCGAGAGGCTGGACGCTTCACTACTCAGCGTTGCGACGGTTTGCTGGGCATCGAGGGCAACGGTATCAGATTGGGTGGCGGTTGACGGCGACGCCGCTGACGACGCGGAGCCAGAGCCAGGAGTGGTGGTAGGCTGAGCGACCGGCGTTGGCATCGACGCCTCGGCAAGAGTGAGCGCACGGTCCAGCATCGCCTGGCGCGTACCCAGGTAGCGGGCATAATCCTGCACGGTGATCGTCTGTCCTCCGACGACCACGAGTGGCTCATCGCCCAGGTGAATCACGTTTCGCCAGTAGGCGTACCCGGGGATCAGGATGATTAGCAGAACCACCAGCGCCGCGCCAGCGATGATGAAGCGCTGCCTCAGTCGTTCGCGCTGCTTCCGCGCGACCTCGTGTCGCGGCGGCGGCCGCGGTGGACGCTGGGCTTCGAGCGCGGCATGCCGCACGCTACGCTTGGGACGGTAAGAACGCGTTTCCATGGCACTTCTTCGTCGAACGTCCGGGAAGCCGGATCAAGGACCGCTAATTTCCGAGAGCGCCATCACCGTACAAGGACGCCACGCGGCGCCGCCTCGCCTGGCGCCGCTATCCTCCGAGGCACACGGCATGGAATCAGCGAATCCACGCCCCTCCACGATGCTTCCCATCAACGTCCGGTAATCCGGATCACGTGGTCGGTTCGGACGCCGCCGGCTCGCTCGACGGAACTTCGGCGGGAGGCGCCGCCGGAGCCGGGGGCGGCGTCGGCACGGCCTGGATAGGCGTGCCTTGCGACGGGGGCACCGGCATGAAGGGCGGGGGCTGATACCAACCACCCTGACCTTGCCCCAGGATGTGCTGCGCGGTGTACGGCAGCAGCGCGACGTGACGAGCGCGCTTCAGCGCGTGGGCAAGCCGGCGCTGGTGCTTCGCGCAGGTACCGGTCTTGCGCCGCGGCTCGATCTTGCCGTGCTCCGAAATGAACCGCCGCAGCCGGGTCACGTCTTTGTAGTCGATGGTGTCGACCTTATCCACGCAGAACTGACACACTTTTCGGCGGGGCGTGTATCGGCCTCGGCCGCGGCCGCGCGGACGCGCAGGCCCGCTGGACGCTGGAGAAGCGCCGCTTTGCGGATCCCCCGACGGTGCGGGCGTCACAGGTTCACTTGCCAATGAATCCTCCTCGGAAATTCGCTTGATTGTTCACACCGAATAACGCGCCGTACCGGTCAGAAGGGCAAGTCGTCCGGATCGACGTCGCCGTCGACGTCCTCGGACACGCTTGCTCCCACGGCCGACTCGGCGCCGCGGGGACGGCTGTCCAGGAAGAGAACCGTCGACGCGATCACCTCGGTTCGATAATGCTTCTGTCCATCCTGGCCATCCCAGGAGCGCGTTTGCAGTCGCCCCTCGACGTAGACTCGGCGCCCTTTCGAGAGGGATTGATTACACGTCTCAGCGAGCTTGTTCCAGGCCACCACGTTGAACCACTCGGTGTCCTCTTGCTGCTGACCGTCCTGGGCATTCCATCGACGACTAACGGCGACGGAAAACGAGGTGACCGCGGACCCGTTTGGCGTGTAACGCATCTCTGGGTCACGTCCCAGATTCCCAATGATCATGACTTTGTTCAAGCCAGCCATCTGCACCTTCTCTCGACCAGATCAGTCGATCGTCACAAAAAACGCGGCTCTATTCACCGGCCGCCACCGACATCGGGAACGCCAAGGTCAACCAAACCGAGACTGACGACGTTCTTCGCCCGGGTCAGACGCGCACCCTGGGCACCATGCGACCGCTTAGCGACGCAGGAACATATACCGCAAAACGTCTTCTGAAAGTTTCAGGTTTCGCTCCACTTCAGGCAGGCTCTCCGGCCGAGTGCGGAGCTGCATGACCACGTAGGAACCATCGCGTTGATTCTTGACCGGATACGCCAAACGCTTGCGGCCAACCGGGACAACGTTCACCATCTCGCCGCCTTGACCGGTGATCCATCCCTGGACCTTCTCGGTCGCGCCGGCAAGGCTCTCTTCGGTGAGCGTTGGTTTCAGAATAAGGGTAAGCTCGTAGTCCCGCACCTGGGGCTCCTCTCTCTGGGTTTGGCCCGGTCGGGTGCCGACGGGTGCTAAGCGTCGACATACGCGCGGGCCAGAAAGGGCGCGTTGGCGGTCGCCAACGCGTTTCTCATCGGCGCACGAGGCAGCCTCAGACCAACTCGTGCCCGAGGGGAATTATAGCACGACGGCGACAATCCTACCAAGGCCGCTGGCGTGCCAGCCTGTCGAGAAGGCTGCCCGACGAGCGGCCAGTTCGACCGAGCCACGGCTACCGGGGGCTGAGCTCGGTCAGCTCCAGCGCCGGGATCGACGCGTGATCCACGTAGGCTCCGGGATCGGCCGCGAGTAGATCCGCTCGCTCAACCTGATAGCTATAGAACTCGACGTAGCCGTTCGTATTGGGGTGCGCCACCTCTAAGCCGCGGGGGTACTCACGCTTCAACGCGGCGAATCGGACGTCCTGCCGGTTCCGCTCGACGAAGACGATCCCTTTTCGCTCCGGAACACGCCCAAGTGGGAGGCCGAGCGGATAATCGCGTACGTCGACTCCGTCGATCCGTGGTACGAGAAAGTGAACGGTATCGTACTTCAGAGACGAATCGCGATCCGCCAGCAGGTAGACCCGATATCGCCCGTTCACCGACAGGATGTACCGGGACAACAGAGTGAAGAAGCTGGGAGGCTCCATCGTCTCGACGTGTATTTTGAAGTAATCCACGTAATTGGACCAGCCGACTAGCAAGGCGATCGCCACGACAAGCGAGAGTCCGACCCGCCATCCACGAACCGGAAAGCAGGCGGAAAGCCCCCGCCAACCGGTCTCGAGGAACAGCGCCGGTAGCACCGCGACCGTGCCGTGTAGGGCGACGATGTGGGGAGAAAACATCGCGTCGACGGTAAGCACCGAACCGAGCAAAAGAGTTAGCCAGAGCCATGCCGCCAGTAGAAAGTAACGGGCTTCGCCGAGCCGCGTCGTGACGACGGCTACCCCGAGCACGAACAGCGCTCCCGACCAGAAATCGAGAAGCGGCGCCGTTTGTCCATATTGCAGGCTGGTCTCCCCGCGCAGGTTAAACGCCTCGATCGTGTTGAGCGCCTGGAGACGGAGCACGTCGGCCACCGAGCTCACTTTGTAGTCGTCGAACTCGTGGGCCAGATTGTCCCGACTCAGGACGAACACCTCCGACGTGCGCGTGAAGGCGCTCGTCGGATCGCGGGCGTAGGTCACGAGCTGCGGGGCGAAAAACACGAAGGCTCCGAGCACGAGAACCGCCAGGCCACGCCAGTTACGTCGAGTGAACCGGGCGTCGCCGATCGCGCGATGCACGAGATACAGAATGGCGAGGACCAGGGTTAAACGAGCGGCGATGTATACGCTGAGCACCAGCCCGGCCGAATACCCGGCCAGCAAGAATTCGAGATCGTGACCATCTTTTAGGGCACGAAGCAACAAATAGAAGCATAGCAAGCTCGCGAAGAGCGCCTGCTCGTAGTTCTCCCCGATCCGACTGTAGTGAATCGCGAGTTGCCCCGTTGCGAGGAAGAACGCCGAAAGGGCAGCGACGCGCTTCGAGAACAATCGATTAACCACCCCATACAGGAGTGCGACCGACAGGCAGCCGGGAAGCACCGATCCCATGCGCAGGCCTACCAGATCGTTCCCGAAAGCACGAAGGGTGAATGCCTCGAGGGCAAAGCTGAGCTGGGGCTGGCTAGCCCAGCCCAGCCCAAACACGTTCGGAACTTGACCGTCGACGATCTTGCGGGCCGCGATTCCGACCGCCGCCTCATCGCCGTGAACGTCGATGGGTATGCCAGCCAGGTCCGAGATTCGCAGCGCGAGGGCCAGCGCCACGAGGGCCGCGACGCCGAACGCTTCCGATAGCGCATGGCGGTTTGAAGGAATGCGCCAGGGAAACGAGGTCCACAAGCCGATTCCGAGCATCACCAGCGCCATCGCGGCGAGCCAGAGTGGAAGCGCCACCGCCGACGAATCGGTGGAAGCGACCCGATAAACCGACGTTGCAGTCAGAGCTAGCCCCAGCGCAACGCTCGCCGCACCGGTTACCTTACGTCGCACGGAAGTTGGATCTGCTTTCGTCCACGCAGCTGCGTGGAGACACGCCATGGGATCGCTCGCTGGAGCGAGGCGGTCGATCTCACGTGCTCCAATGACCGCGACGACGGCCGCGACGAGAAAGAGGATCGCGCCCGGAGCGAGCTGGCGACGCGACGTTAACTCCCACTGCGCCAGCAGGCTGACGGCGACGGCTGCCAGCCAGAAAGCAAGCGCCGAGTTGATTGAACCGGTTCTTTTCATCGGCGTTATATCCTTCGGAAACGCACCGATTGTATGCGCTGTCACGGCTCTGTTACAATCGTGCCGCGCTGGTTCAGGCCAAGAGCAGATGCATTGAATCCAAATCCCGTCCGCGCGCGTCGGTGCAGAACGCGCGGCGTCATCCAAGGGATCGCTGGCGCGACGCTGGCAATCGTCGCCGAATGGTTGATCTTCGCGCGAGTGAGTGGCCATTCGGTTGAATGGATTGCCGTAGCCGTGCTCTTCGCGCTCGCGTGCGCACTAACCTGGCGCGCGGTTGGATTGTTTGACCGAGCGGCGACGGCAACGTGTGACGCGATCGAGCGACCCGAGATGCCGCCCGCCGGCCACGTAGCAGCTCGGTTGCTGCTCGGCGTGGCGTCCATCGCGGCCAACCTGGGAGCGGTGGAGCTGTTCGCCTCTGACCGACACCTTGACCTCGCGTGGCTGCTGTACGCGGCTAGCCTGGCTGGCGCGATCATCGCGCTGATCAGCCCGAGTATCCGCGGGGACCGAGCTCGTTCCGTCAATATTCCACGTCACGAAAGGATCGGACTCGGCGTCGTTCTACTCGCTGCGGCGGTGCTCCGGTTCTATCGAATCGGGGATCTGCCGGCCGGCCTTTGGTCGGGAGAGGCGCAACTGGGGCTCCTGAGCGAGCGAATTCTCTCCGATCCTGGCTTCCGTCCAGTCTGGCTAGCCGGCGTTGTCCATGGATCCGCGTTACTCCTGTACTGGCAATCCGCCGCGCTGTTCGCGTTCGGACCAACGACGCTTGCGCTGCGAATCGTCCCGGCTGTCGCGGGGATGCTCGGTGTGATCGCCGCCTACCTGCTCGGGCGCGCGCTTTTCGGATGGCGCACCGGTCTGGTGACGGGCGTGCTCCTCGCGGTATCGAGCTGGCACGTTGGTTTCAGCCGAATTGATGTGAGCGCCATCTGGGCGAGCACCTTCGATGCTTTCGCGGTCTATTTTCTCGTCCAGGGTCTCAATCGTGGGCGACTCTCGAGCTTTGGCCTCGCCGGTCTGTGCCTCGCCCTTGGCATCCACTCATCGTTAACTACCTCCGTGTTTTGCGTCGTGCTGCTGGCATATATCGCTCACCGCGCGGCGTTCGATCGCGTGGGCATCAATCGCCGCTGGCACAGCGGCCTCGCCGTTTTGGTAGCGTTGTTCATTCTCACGATGTCGCCCCTGGCCGAGTTCGCGACGTTGCAGCCGGCATCCTTCGTGTCGGAAGTGGTCGATGGTTCGGTCGTGCCGGAGATTCAGCGGGAAGGGTCCCTCGCGCCCGTCGTGCGGAACGCCGCTTCGTACCTGTCGATGTTCAACGTCCAGGGCGACCCGAACGGTCGGAACAACCTCGCCGGCTGGCCGGAGCTGGATGAGATCACCGGCGGCCTGTTCGTCGTCGGGCTGATCGTCTGCCTTCGTCGCTGGAAGCGGTCAAACCACTTTCTCCCCCTGGTTTCCCTCGTGGTCATCTCCGTCGGCGGTGCCCTTTCGGCAACCCAGGGAGCGCCGGACTCGGCCCAAACGATTGACAACGCTTTGAGCTGCGCGTTGATCGCCGCGATACCGATTGGCCTCCTCTGGTCAGAATCCTTCGAGGCCAGGATGGGACAGATCTGGCGAACCCCGCACGTTGGCATCGCTTCGTTATCGACCGGCGCCGCGGTCGCCCTCGCCCTCCTGGGCTGGATCACCGCGGTCAACGTCCAGCGTTACTTTGTGGCTCAGGCGAACGACGTCAGGAGCTACAGCGCGTTTTCGGTCGCGCCCACCCTGGCCGCGGAGGAGGTTAGGCGGTTCGGCAGCAGCTTTGACGCTTATCTGTCGCCCGGGCTGATTGGCGATCCCGCGTTCAAGTTTTTGAGAAGTAGCTCCGCCACCGTACGACCGTTCGATTCCGCCACCACGCTTCCACTCCACGTCGACCGAAGCGCGATGTTTCTCTTCACGGCCGACGACGCCACCGACGTCGACGCCGTGCGCCAGTTCTACCCGGCCGCGGTGCTCGGTACCGATCGCCCCGGTCCGACCGACCCGGTCGTTCTCTACCTGGCCAGGGTCTCCTCGATTCAGATTTCCGCCCTCAGGGGTCTCGATGGAACGCTCACCCCGGCCGGCTCGATCGGTGGCGTTGCCACCCGGCGCGTCGATGGGACGATTAACTTCAATTGGTCGACGCGAACACCCCTGCCGGTGCCATTCTCAGGATCCTGGAAGGGCGTGATTACCGCGCCGACGTTCGGATCCTACCGATTCCGGTTGGAAGCGCCGGCCAATGCGATCCTGAAGATCGATGAGCGCGACATCCTCCAGGGAACGTCGGCCACTTCGGTCTCATTAGCCCAGGGTCGCCATTCCCTCGACCTCACCGCGCGCTTCGACGACCCGACCCGACTTCAGTTGTGGTGGACGGTTCCCGGACGAACCGAAGAGATCGTGCCGGCGTTGGATCTATTTCGGGCGCCGGCTACCAACCGCGGCCTGCTGGGAAGCTTTTTCTCAAACCGGTCCTGGTCGGGCAATCCAATTCTCCAGCGCGTCGATCTTGCACCCGGCCAGGATATGTCTTCAAACGCCATTCACCGGCCGTTCAGCGTAAATTGGACCGGGAAGATCGACATACCTCGGACCGGCCTTTATCGCTTTGGCACGAGATCCGTCGACTTTTCCTGGCTCTACCTGGACAATAAGCTGGTCGTCGACAACAGCCACGGGCGAGATGAATACGTCGACGAGGCAGTCGAGCTTTCCCAGGGGCTGCACGACTTTCGGCTGAGCTACCTCGACCAGGGCGACGACGGCTTCGTCCGGGTGTACTGGCAGCCTCCCGGTTATCCGCTCGGCCTGCTTCCGTTCGAGCGGCTATTTCCACCCCAGGGCGCTTATCCGGAGCGTGCCGGCCCCCTGGCTCCACATCTTCTAACACCGTCGACCGAGCCAGCATCGGCACCTTCCTCCGGTGTAGTCAACGTGACTCGTCCGCCCGGGGCATTACCCGTGTCGCCGCTTCCAATCAAGCTTGCCTTCGGAGTGAAGGGAACCGGTCCGGGCCAGTTGTCCGACCCGCGAGGCATCGCGGTCGACGGACAAGGGGACATCTTCGTCGTCGACACTGGCAACCGCCGAATCGACGAGTTCTCACCGGACGGAAAGGCGGTTCGTGAGATTGGCCAGGGCGGCGCTGGTGATGGGCAGTTTGACGAGCCAGTGGCGGCGGTCGTCAATCCCGATGGGGAGCTCGTCGTCCTCGACTCGATCAGCGGTTGGATCTCCCGTTTCTCGACGAGCGGCGCTTTCCTGGGAAAGTTCGCCGGTCCGTCCGTTGGCTTTTACCATCCCCGGGGAATCGCCATCGATGCTTCCGGAAACTACTACGTCGCCAACACGGGTTCCGCTCAGGTCGACGTCTTCAATTCGGCCGGCGCGCTCGTCCGACGGGTGAATGACGCGTCCCCCGGACGCCAGCCGCTTCAACCGGTCGGCGTCGCGGTCGCGCCGGACGGCTCGCTTTTTATGAGCGACGTCGGTAACTTCCTGCTTGTCAGATTCGATCCGAGGTTCGCCGAAGCCCAGACCTGGGCTTTACCCCCGTCGGACAGCGTCCACGGCCCCCAGCTCGCGCTGAATCCGGTCGGAGATCTTTACGTGTCCGACCCCACGAATCATCGGGTCATCCACCTCGGGCCCGATGGGCCAGCGATCGATCAATTGGGCGCGGACGGTCAGTTGTCGCTTCCGGTCGGCATCACGACGGACTTCGCCGGCAACGTCTACGTCGTCGACGCCGACGCGAGCAAGGTCGTCGTGTACGGACGATAGGGAAGACTAAGCTCGCGGAAGCGCCGTCACGGCGTGCCGGTTGGACTGAGCGGGGTCAACGTGGTGCCGTCGAGGCGGTAGTAGGTCCGACCGGGGAAATCGTGCATCAGCTTCTCGTCGGTTGGCATCCCGAGGTCTCGGGCGTAAATGACGTCACCTCGGAGGAGCGGGTCGTTCGCCGAAAAGACCATGCCGTACTCCCACCACTCGTACCATTGGCCGACGTCGGCGAAGACCAGCGCGTGGTGTATTCCGGCCTTCGCCACCGCGTCCAGCTTCGAATGGTTCACGTAGTTGTACCCGTGGTATAGCTGCCACTGACCGGGGAAATAGTACTCGGCGTTGAAGGCGATCAAACCGATGACAAGCGCGCACACCGCCAGGGGAGTCACCACGCGAGGGACGCGGCGCGCGAAGTCGAGCAAGACGTCAATGCCGCGCGCGGTCAAAAGGAGCAGAAAGCCGATTCCTTCGTAGTAGAAACGCGGCCCGTACATGATTCCGTCCGCCCACCAGAGGCCATATCCGACGACGACCGCGGCGAATCCGACGAGCAGGAGCCAGTCCCAGGTTCGGAAGCGGCCGGTCAGGAACGGGATCATCGCGAAGGACAGGGTGAGGAACTCGGGCCAGCCGTAGGTGTGCTCGACCAATTGAAGCAGATTGTGGCTGGTGTTGTTGAGGGCATCGATTGGCGTGAATCCCCAGGGACCATTGCCAGGACCAAAGCCAACCCTGTCGAACGCCCACCACAGCTGCTGGGGCGGATACAACGGATTGCCGGTGAAATAGGCGTTGTACGCCAGGAATGCCGCGACGAACGGGATCGACGCGATGGCCGCGGGAACGTATCGGCCAAGTAAATCTCTCGGCTCGCGGACGATCCGGTACACCGCGTAAATCGCGAACGGCAGAGCGATTACGACCATCGTGTAGGGACGGATCAAAAAGCCCATTCCAAACGCCGCGCCACTGAGCGTCGCCGGAAGAGTCGGACGCTTCGAAGTGGTCGCGTGCCAGAAAGCCCAAGCGAAGAGAACGGCGAAAAGGAGTCCGCTCGGGTGCGACATCATCGAGCCGGAGAGGAAAAGAACGAAGGGCGAAGCCGCGGCGAGCACGGCAGCGATGACTCCCACGCGCGGCCGAAAGGCGTCCGAGCCTAGCCGATAGATGACGAAAACGCCGAGCGCGCCGCAAATCGGATTCACCACCCACGGCGCTCCGGCCAGCACTCCGAGGGCCAGCAACATTGGCCAGCCAGGAGGATATTTGCTGAACCAACGGCCGCCGTCCATCAGGATGAACTCGTGTTTGAAGAAGTCCGGGTCCGGGGGCATCGGAACCCAGAGCCGCCCTAGTGCGAACGTCTTGGCCTGGAAGAGGTAGGCGACGGAATCCTGCACGTGGGGCATTCGCTGGAGCACTTCGTCTGCGACGTAGAGGGTCGATCCGAGCACGACGATCGTCACCCCGAGCGCCGCGATCGTCGGGAGACTTGCCGGAAGTGCCTGAAAGGTCGATAAGGCTTGCTTCATCCATGGGGAGTGATCGCACGGCGACGGGACGGCCACGACGAGCGGTCGCGCAGGCTTGAACTGGCCACCGCTCCATCGCGGGCGTTGATCGCCGGTAACCGAGGATCGGTGGACCGCGATTCCCTGCCACCGACGGCCAATTACTCTTTCCAGCCGTCCCAGGAGCAGGACACTCAGGACGATGGCCACCGCTCCCGGATAGCCACCGAGAGCGAGGCGCAGAACGTCCTGAACGCTCTGGATCGCGCTCTCATGGAAGGCGTGAAAGGGCGCACTCGCGATGGGACCGGTCCATTGCCCATCGTGGACCTGGAACCACATCGCATCCCGGTCCTCCGGGCGAAAGTAGAACAATAGGCCGTCGACGCCATCGGGCGAAAGCACCAGAACCCCGGCCGGATTCCGCGGCCGGACGAGATCCGCGTCAAGCTCGTATGAGGTCCAGGTCGCCGAGCCGAAGGTAATCAGCCCCGGACGAGCGGTAGATTCGCCGCCCAGCGGATGGTGAAACCAGTCGCCGAACCGAGGGGTCAGGCTCGTCAAGGACGCCTGTCCAGGCATCGGGTCGATCACCTGGTTTGTGGTCAAGTCCCGGACGCGAACGTCAGCCCAGCCGCTCTCGGCTCCCAGTCGATAGAGCAAGTCAGCCGGAGTCGGAGAACTCGGTCGGGTGACGTCGGTTACGCTGGTCGGCCATTCGACGGTCGTGTTTGGGTCAGCGCCCTGGAGAAACAACCCGATCTGACCGTGATCCAGGGCGCCGGCCGGCGCGCTTACCGCCGTCGACCCAACCATCCCGGTCACGGTTCCGTCGGCCACCACGACGGTCACCGGGAGCCTTTCGGTAGACGCCCATACCAGCAGGGCCGCGCACACCGCGTTTACCGCGAGCGCGGCGACGGCAAAACGCGACGGCCTTGGAAGTCTGATCAACGCACCGGCGGGAATTCCATGATCCGGTTGTTCCCGCTATCCGTCACCCAGACGTTGCCCTGAGCGTCGACCGCGACGCCGGTCGGGAGGTTAAACGACGCCTGATCGGTTCCCAGGGTTCCCCACGCCGCCAACAGTTGTCCCTGGGCGTTGAAAGCCATTACTCGGTCGTTTTCCGGGTCCGTCGCGTATACGGTGCCGCTGGAGTCCACGGTCAGGTAGGGCTTGCCTTCAACCGACTGACTGTCCCACCCGTCGATCGGCCATGCCGAGAGCGGCTTGAAGTCGGGCCCGAACGTTTGGATGCGCTGATTCCAGGTATCGGCAACGTAAAATCGGCCAGAACGGTCCACCGCTATCCCGACCGGCTCGTTGAAGAACCCGGGCGCCGCTCCAGCACCCCCGAACGACGCGAGGTACCGGCCATTCGCGTCGAACTCCTCGACCCGCTTGTTTCCCGTGTCGGTGACGTACAGGTTACCGGCGGCGTCGATCGCGATGGCGCGCGGACCGTAGAACTGTCCCGGCGCCGTCGAAGGTTGCCCGATCGGCTGGCTCCCCCACGATCGGATGAACGTGCCATTCGGATCAAATTCCTGAATCCGATGGTTCCAGGTGTCCGCCACGTACACGTCTCCATTCGCGGCGACCGCGATTCCCCACGGCTCGTTGAACTGACCGTCGCCCGCTCCCTTCGAGCCCCAAGCCCGAACGAATTGACCGGCTGGCGTCAGCTCCTCGATGCGATCGTTCTGACTATCCGCGACGTAGAGGTTGCCGTTCGGCGCAACCGCGATGCCTTTCGGCTGATCGAACTGTCCGGGTCCACTCCCCGCGCTCCCATATGCCGCCGTCGCCGTGATCGTTCGGGTCCGTTGCGCCAGGACTGCCTGGCTGGGAGTGGTCGACGTTGCCTGGGGAGCCGCCCATGGGCCGTAAGCCAGGTCTCTCCGAACAAACATCACGAAATCGGTCGAGCCGAGCGGATTCGACGGCTCTCGATAGAGCAAGAAGCGCCAGATTTTTCCGCGCTCGGTCGGGTTCAAGAGCCCAGCAATCATCGACTGCGGCGTCCAGGACTTGTAATCCTCCGGGAACCACCAGCGAAGCCGATAACGCTGGCTAACGTACTTTGACCCGAGCAGCTGTTTGACCTGATCGGCGCGACCGTTGTCGTAGCCTACCAGCACGACCGGGGCATTCGGCGGTGGGTTTCCATCGGCGATGTAGACTCGCGAGGTGTAGTCACGCAAGTACCACTCGAACGGCCACGACACTTCGGAATCGTAGGCAACCTGAAGCTTGTCGACCCCTTCGCCGCTTCGGTAGGCGATGTCGTTGATCTGCTTCATAACCAGGCCGACATCGGGCGCCGTCTGCGTGTAGACGAGCATCTCCACCGGAATATCGCCGTGGTAATAGCTTACCTGCCAGGCCGTTCGCAGTGAGAAAGGCACCAGCAGCGCCACGGCGGTCAGCCCGACCACCTTCCAGGCCGTCGCCGAACCCACCTTCTCCCAGTAATACCAGACAGCGTAGACCAGCCCAACCAGAATGGCAATCAGCGCGACCCATTGGAACACCTGCTGTTGGACGCCGATCGGCGAGGATCCGACCAAAGGCGATCCCGCCCCGATGATCGTGGCGCCGTCGAGCACCGCCAGGACCAGGCAGAGCGCAAGGAGCAATCCGCCGTTCCGTACGATCTTCCGCCCCGGCGTCACGTCGATGAGCTTACCGAGAGTAACCGCCGCCAGAAGGCAGAACGGCAACGCCATCTCGATGACCATCCACGGCATCTTCTCCGAGGCCCAGCCCCAGAGAAGCATGCTCGTAAGGCACCAGTACATCAGAAAGTCGGTGAACAACGTCCGATGACGCAGCCAGTACACGGCCCCGCCGATGCCGATGCCGACGCAGAGAAACTCGTAGAGCGGCAAAAGGATCAGGTAGTAGTACCAGGGCTGGGCGCCACGGGCGACGCCTTGCTGATCGATCCAGTAGCGCAGCGAGCCGAAGACTCCCGAGCTGAAGCCCCCCGGATTACTGAAGAACGTCGTGTAAAGCACGACGAAAATGCTCCAGAACACGATCGCCGAACGCGTCCAAACGACCCGATTCCAGCGAAGGCCCACCACCATTCCCCCGGTGAATAGCACCGCGAAGCTGATCGCGAACACCAGATCGATGGTCGACTGCGGAGCGTGCTGGAGGAAGAAGTAAGGTAGGGCGGCAAACAGGGGCAGAATCAGCGTCCCTAAAAGGATCAACAGGTCGGTGGCCGGCGAGATCGCCGCTTTCCCCTTCAGGATGACGTTGAGCACGTCTTCCCGACTCAAGATCAGGAAGAACGACAGGAGGATCGCCATCAGGAAATAGGTATCTTCCTTGTCGGAGAATCCGAGACTCGTAGCGACGACCGCGAGATAGAGAGACCCATTCGCGCGCGCGGTGAAGTACCGGAACGTAGCGATCACCAGCAACATCATGAAGAAGATCTGATAGATGTCGTGGCGGATGAAACGCGAGTAGTACAGGATCGACGGAGACACCGCGATCAGCGCGGCCCCGACGACGGCGCCAGTCCGACCGATGCGATCTCGCAGAAAGTACGGCAGGGCGACCAGGATGGTGCCAAACAGCGCCGGCGCGACCCGCGCCGTGGCATCGGTCACGCCGAGCAGAAAGTACACCAGGGCATTCAGCTCGAACAGAAAGGGTCCGTGCATCATCGGATCGTGCACGTACCCCTTGCCGATGTACAGATAGTAGGAGTAGACCGCGTGCAGGCTCTCGTCGTGGTGCAGCATGCGGCTGCCGAGATCCCAGAATCGCAGTAACGCGGCGAAAAGCACGATAGCAATAAATGCCGTGAGCTCGCGATCGATCGGAATCGCCGGGTTGATCGGGCGTGACCAGAACGACCCTTCGACTCGTGGGCTCTCTTTGATTTCCGTCGGCCGCTCGGCAATCGCCATCGTTGTTCTCCCTCCTGGCCCCAGGCTCCCCGTTACCGTCCGATTGTCTGAACGGCAAACGGACGCAACGAGCCCGTTCAGGGCCGCGCGAGCTGGGTCTTCACATACACTTTAACGTAGGTCTCGATGCGTGTTCCGGTCTCGTGGTAGATCCACCAGCGCCAGAGGTCGCCGGGGTTCAAAGTCGGCAACGGCGCCCCAACCGAGAACTGGAAGGTCTCCCCTTCGTATGACCCTCGTGGCGGCTTCGCCGTGGCATCGACAATCGCGACGCCGGGTGAATCGGTGATCTGGTCGACCACCTTGACGTCTGGCTCGTTCCGAAGGTACCACCGGAGCGGATCCGCGTACTTCCGCGATACCTCGACGGTTCGGTTTACGTTCAGCCCCTCGATCTGCTGGGCAATGCCGAGCTCGTCGAGGATCGTTCCCAGGTCCGACGTCAAATTTCGGACGTCGGCGGACGTCGCCAAATCGACGAACGGCGGCGCTGGATCGAGCGCCCCACCAGGGGCGAGCAACACCGCGACGTGAATGCTGAATGCGACGAGACAGATCATCGCGACCGAGCCGATCGCGGTCAACGCGGCTCGCCGATCATAACCGAGCGTGAACGAGGCAGCGAACGCGATCAGCGCGACCGGCGGCGCCAACGCGACGATTGGTGGAATGGCTGGATCGGGCAGGGTAACGTACCCGAAGGCGATCAGGCAGGTCGCGACCAGCGGCAACGCAACCGCGGCGAAAATGGCGAGTTGTTTCCGCTGCGCGCCATTCGCCAGGGTCGACGCCAAGCCATCTCCGGCGAACCCGGATAGCATCCCGAGCGGCACAACCACCAACGCCGTCCACGTCGGGTCACCCGCGCTGATCACCAGGAGCAGGAATCCGATCGTTGCCCACCAGGCCAGGAAAACACCAAACTCGCGTTCTTCTCGAAATGCGATGACACTTCCAGCGATTCCCGCGATCAGCGCCGCGGGCTCGAATCCAAGCAGCAGCGAGGGAAACAGCCAGGCCTGATGAACGCCCGTTCCATCGAGGCTCGCCGCCCAGGCCGCGAGCGGCGCCGCGAGCGACTCTCCCACCCCTACGAGGTTCGTTCCCAAACCCGACCCCAGCAGCAGCACCGTGCCCGCGAGGAAGATCAGCAAACGCGTCGAGCCTCCGGAGGCACGATCGCGTTCTACGCCGGACCCCGCCTCGTCCATCCACTCCCGATGCGCGTCGAGGAGGCCGACCTCGTTCGGAGCATTGATTCGCTCCGGATGCAGCATCTCCGAGCGGTAGATGACCGCGAAACCGATCAGGATGACGAGGAGGTCGCAGGCCAGCGGGCCCGACAGAAGAAGGAAACCGGCGAGAACGGCCGCGAACACGAGATAGGATCTCCGCCGAACGCGCGTGTAGTTTTCCACGGCCAGTACGAGCCCGAGTCCGAGCGCTACCGTGACCAACACCGGATCGACCAGCCTGGACGCGAAGACGAGCGTCGGCGAGGTAGCCAGGACAGCCGCGGCGACGAGCGCGCCGATTCGCCCGAGTCGATGCCGCAAAACCAACGGACTCATGGAGATCGCCACGCCGGCGAGGCACGGCAGAGCACGTGCGACGGCATCGGATGAGCCGAGGATCAAGAAAAGCAGCGTATTCAGATAGATCAGCAGCGGCGACGGCGCGATCTGGATTCCTTGGTGGTGGAGAATGCTCCAGGAATCCATGGCAAGTACGCTCTCGCTGGGCTGCAGCGGCGCACCGTCGAGATTGATCAGCCTGATCCCGATCGCGACCGCTGCCACGAATACCCAGGCGATTACTTCCCATGATCCGGCTATCCGTGCGCCGCCACGATCGAGATGTCGCAGCCGTAAAACTCGCGTGGGCGCCGAAGACTCCGGCAAGACCATCGCGGTTTGGCCGCGCCGTCCCGCCGCTTCTTTAGGTGATGCTCCCGATCGTCGTTTGGAGGATGGCATTAGCCGTTACCCCGAACCTTGTAGATCGTCACACCGGCGTTCTGGTACGCCACGTCCATGAACAGCCGAAACTTGTCCAGTCCCGCGGAATCGTTCGGATACGCCTGTCGTTCGAGGGGACCAACGTAGACGTAGGTCACGCCATACTTCTTGAGGATCGATTGGACGAGGTTTTGATCGGTCGTTCGGTAGATCGTGTCCAGGTCCGCGATCCGCCGGTTCTCCTCCGGAACGATCGACGGGCCACGCCATTGGACCTCGTGGAAGTTCCAGCCGAGAATCGTCGGTAAGCCGGTCATCCAGGCAACTTCTCCGTTTGGTCCGTAGGAGTTACCGGTGGCCTCGACGATCGTCGGCGTGCCTTTGACGTTCTGGTTGAGCCAGGCGATCGCCGCCGCGTCATCCGGTTGAAAACGCGCGTAATACGCCAGTCCATCCAGTGTCGGAACGACGCTGAAGCCCTGCGAGCGCGACTCGATGGCCGCTGGAACGTACACGGACGCCGCCGCGACGAGCACCGCCGTTACTCCCAGCCAAACCGCCGAGATGGCCCGCGGTAAGCCAGTGGTAGATGCCGACGGGTGCTTGGCGTCGGGGCTGGACGGACGGTTCGCCAGCGAGACAATCGGGTGCGATGCGCTCCGACGCTTCCCCAACACGCCGCTTCCCAGGTAATACACGGTGTACGCCCCGACGACCGCTAGCATCTCCCACGCCTGGAAATAGAGCTTGAAAACCGTGTTCATCCGGTCGTGGAAGGAATCTTCGATGAACACGAGCTCGGTCCCGGCAATCAACAGGAACGCCACGAACAGCAGGACGAGCGCATAGACGTGCTCCGGCGCGCACGATGCCGGAACCGCACCGCCAGCCACTTCAGCCGGAGCGCCACCTCGTCCCGACCGCTCCGACGACGCCGCCGACGTGCGACCGGCTTCAGACTCGCCGTCCGGACGTGGCACGAACGAGCCGCTCCCGACGAGATAACGGAGAACCAGGGCGAGCGCACCAACCAGGATCGGGATCACGACGGTCAACGCCGGAGCGTGGGCAATGAAAAAGCCAATCGCGATGAGCGCTAGCCCGCCCCAGACCAAAGGACTTCGCGTCCAGGCCGGCCCGGCCTTGAGAATAACCTGCCTGGGAAGGGGTGAGACCCCGAAAACGAGTTCGGCAACCACCAGCGACGCGCCAAGAAAGAGGAATGGGCCCCAGAAGATCACGAACTGCCCCAGGTGACTGTGAAGCTGCACTATGCCCAGCATCCCGCTTGCTTGCGATCGAAAGGTCACGTAGAACGGCCAGTAGAGGACGAGGCTGGCGATCAGCGCGACTGCTCCGAACGTCACTGCCCGGCGGAGCCAGATTAGGTCGAACCGCGCACGTGCGCCGTACGAGCGTACGGCGAAGGCGCAGACGAGAACGAACAGGTAGGTCAGAATATCCCAGGCGTTCAGCAGAAAGAGGGATCCGTACAGGAAGGCGATGAAGCCAAGCTCCCACGCCCACGAGCCGATTTTCTCCACTTCGGGCGCCTCCGGGGAGCGAAGAAAGCTCAGCGCGTAACCGAGGCAGACGAAGGCAAACGGTAGCGCCATCAGGTGCGGGTGCAGATCACCCAGCAAAAAGCTGAAGAACGGGAACTCGTTAATCGTGTTGTAGTCCTGGGGGAGCGAGCCCCCGAACGGGTAGTCGGTAATGACGCGAGAGGCCCGAAACCACCACCAGTTATCCTGCGCATCGTTCGGATACCAGAACGTGCTCAGATACGGATGGTCCAGATGCCAAATCGCGACCGATCGCCAGAAAGCTGCCGAGCCGACGCCGTGCGCGTACAGCAGCTCCAGAAAGCCTTCCCAGTTGCCGAGCAGCACGACGAACACTGCCCCAACACATCCGCCGGCCCAGGCCGGCCACCGCCGAAGCTGGTCGGTGGCAACGCCGGAAGTCGTCGCCCGAGCGACGCGCAGCCCCTGCACCAGCGCGTGAGTGACCGCGAACGCGCCGGTGGCGGTCAGAGCGAACAGCGTCGCGAGCGCAAGATTGAACGCGATCGAGGGAATCACACCCGATAGCTCGGTCAACACCGCGACGAGCAGGTAGCCGAGATAGTAATAGCTGATTGAGGCGCCCGATAGCCACGGGTCGACCGGTGGAAATCGCTGGCTCCGTAAAATACCGTTCAAGAACATCAAGTCCATCGGCTTTTCGGTCGCCTGAATCTCCGGAAAGAACGATCGGCAAAAGGCCCAGAAGAGGAAGGCGACCAGGAAGAGGCCCTCCACGACGTAGAGGTGCGAGCGATGCTCGCGCCAGAGCGCGCGGACCGTATCGACCGACGACCGGAATCCCAGCCAGCCGACAAGCGCGACGGCGACCGTCAGCACCGCGACCATGGCCCCCGAGTTCGGCCAGATTCCGAAGATGGCACCGAACCAGAGCAGCACGCCGACCAACAGCAGCCCGAGAGGGCGCGCGAACGCGTACCCACGGTCTGGCAGGTATCGGAAGAAGCGCGCCGTGAACGGCAACGCCGCGATCCCCAGCACCTGTACGACGACGTACCAGCGAACGAGATCCAGCATTAGGAGTCTTTCACCTGATAGATCTTCACGCCATCGCGATCGTAAACCACCGAGACGTATTTCCCGACCATGCTATCAAACTTCGCCCGGGCACCTGGATAGAATGCCTGCTCGAGCTCGCCGTCGATCACATACTTCACGTGGTAGAAATGCAGCAGGGCGTCTGTTAGCTCGGGAGACGGGTCGTCGTACATTTTCGCGACGTCGCTCAAACGCTGTTGCACCTCGTCGACGTAACCCGCCCGCTGCTGCGACTGATGAACGTCCCAACCGATGACGGTAGGCAAGGCCGTGTACACCGAGAACCTCGATCCCCACCGATAGACCGGGCGGTTTCCCTCGAGAATCGTCGGCGTGCCGTCCACGTGATCCTGGAGCCAAATCATCGCTTCCTGGTCACTTGCCAGATGAAGCGGGTGACCGTCGTCGACGTAGACGGCGCTGGCCATATACGCGGTTCCGTCGAGAGTTGGCGGAATGTTGGCATTGAATCGGTTAGACACCCTCGCGATGGTTCCGACGACCGGATACACCGCTGCCATTGCGATGAAGGCCACGACCACCGTCGCCCAAGCCCAGCGCGGCCAACCCGCCTTCAACGCCTGCAACCGCTCACGTGTTCGCACGATCGCCGCGGCGCTCGCGACACCCCAGAGCACCCAGATTTGGAGGTAAAACTTGAAGACGGTGTTCATCCGTCCGACGTCGCCATCGATGGTGACGAACTCCACCCCGACCGCTATGGCAAGGCCGGTCGCGAAGAGGAAGATCAGCAGACAGTCTTCCGGCGACCAGTCCCGCCGCAGTCCGATCAAGACCGCGATCGCCAACAAGACGAGCAGCGCAGCGGTCAACGGTCTCCCCATCGCAATCAACGCGACCAGGATCAGGCCCAGCCAGCAGATTCCATACAGCGCCGCGATTCCCCGTCCGTCCTGCCGCTTCACGATGGCGCGCTGAAGCTCTACCACTCGCGGGAAAAGATCCCACTTGGCGAGGTACAGTCGAGACAGTCGCACCAGGCCAGTTCGTCGATAAAGACTCCAGGCCAGGACGGCGAAATACGACAACATCACGACCAGAAAAACCCCGTTGATCATGAAGAACCAGGGAATCGTCGACTGTTCGTCGTTCGGATGGACGCCGGAATAGAATGACTGGAAATTCGCGTAAAACGGCTGGTAGAACAATCGACTCAGAATCGCGATCAAGGCAAGGCGACCAATCACCGTCGCCGCCGACCGGGCGGTCCAAGGGCGTGACAGGTACCAGGGAACCGCCATCGACAGGGCCATCAGGCCGAGGTAGGTCGGGTAATCCCACGTATTGATCGGATACAGCGCGCCAATCGCGAGGCCGGCCGCGACGATCGCCGCGACGGAAGCCGCCTCTGAGGCTTTCGGTCCTCGACGAGCGGCAGTTCCGTCGTTCACTCCGTCGCCTTCCAGCTCGAGCTCGCCACCAGACGCCAACTGCTGGGCGCCGCCGGGCGCACCGAGGCCCATCTCGGGATGTTGGGCCAACCAGCCACCGGACTTGACGACGTTCACACAGAGCGCGATCACCAGCAAAGTGAACGGCAGAGCGATCAAATGGGCGTGCAGATCCGCGAAGAGAAAGGTGAAGTACGGAAACTCGTTGATCGAGCCGGACCCGTTAAGGCCAAGCAGCGCAAGCATGCGCGTGCTCGACCAGTACCAGTCCTGGTTCAGGACGAAGGGCACCCGGCCGGTCACGATGTTGAACGCGCCTCCGACCGTCTGCAGTAGGTAACCCGCCCCGGAAGTGCCCGGGACTAGAGGACTTCCCGATGCCTCGGCTGCCTGCTGCACCAGCTGTGCAAAGCCGCCCAGGTTTCCTAGCAGGCACACCATCACGCTCGCGAGCACGCCGCCAAAAATCGCGGATCGCCTCGGCGGGCCATCGCCGCGGTGAAGCAGGGCCAATCCAAGGGTGAACGCGCCGCCAACCGTGAGCGCGTACAGAAACGGAATCACGATGTTATACGATGTGGTCGGGAGGACGCCCGAGATCTTGGTGAGCGTCCCGACGATGATCTGACCGAAGTAGTAGTAGTTCAGATAACCGCCGGCAAACCAGGGATCGTACGGCGGGTAGATCGGACTGCGGGCAGCGGCGATGAAGTAGGCGAGATCCATTGGTTTTTCGCCGCCCAGGGTGGGGTGCCAGAGATCGGGATCGAGGCTGCGGATGTAGACGTCGAACGCGAAGGCGAGCCAGAATAAGCCCTCTTCAATCTGGAGCAGCCGCCAGTGCGAGCGAATGAAGGCTAGTAACTCCCTCCGTTGAAGATACCCGGCGATGATTCCCAGGACCAGGTAGCAGCCAAACATCGCCAGCGCGAAGGAACGGGTCGCTTCGACCACGCCGGAGCTCACGATAATCCAGCTGAGCCAAACGAGTATCAGCACGCCGAGTGTTCGACCGACCAGGTAACCGCGATCCGGGAGGAATCGGAAGACCAGGAAGCCGAAGGGAATCCCGGCGAGTCCGATCAGGGCGATCAAGACGATCCAGGCCAGTAGCGGAAACCGATTCAGCAAGTCGCTTCGATCGAAGAGGTCGCGAAACGTGCCGCCGGATTGAACTTTCGCGGCCTGGGAAGGCGAGTAGACGAGCGGCTTGTATCGCGGAACCTGCCCGTTGACGAGAACCGGCGGCCGCGAAGGCGCCGGGCCGATCATCTCACGAAGCTGCTCCGGCGACAGGCGCTCGACTTTCTTGAAGATCAATACCTTCTGATGGTCGTAGACCGAAAAGCTCTCGTCAGCGTGCCCGAGGTTGACCGTGATCGGCGCTGGTCGCTTTTGCTGGAGAAGGGGCGGCGTCGGCAAACCGGGGTCATTCAACGTATCGTCGACGAAAGCGATTCCAAACAAGTTCGGATAGCGGTCAAACGCCGCCACGAGCTTAAATCCTAGCTTCTCGCCAAAAAGAAGCTCGTAATAACGTCGCGACATCGGGTAGCGCCCTGGCAGGCGCGGTATTGTGTTGTACAGGCGGTTGCTGAAGAAGACGACGTAGTCGGCGGATTCGAGATTGGTCACGATCGTGTTGAGCTTGGCGCCGGTGTCGTCGTCGTACATCGGCATCGTGACGTTCTGGAAGTGGTGCGAATCGGCGCTCTCGACACCCGAGGACGTGACAATCGGAACCGGCATCCCCTCTTCCCAGTGCTCGGTCGCGAGCGTCGAGCCCGGCTGGGCGTGCTGGTACAACCACATCGAGCCCTCGACCGGCGTCGTGGGCGACGCGTACATGTGATCAAAGGCGAGGCTGTAGAACACACTGAATCCAAGGACGATCGCGATCAGCCCGCCGGCGATTCCCGTGGGCCACGGCCCCGCCGCGATCCCCGCGAGAGCGTGTCGACGCTCGATCCAACCCGGCAACACGCCGTCCGTGGCCTGGCTGGGAGCTGACGCGGTCAGATCCGACCAGGCCGCGTCTGTTTGGTTCCCCGCCGCCTCGTCGGCCTCGAAGAGATCCAGGGATAGTCCCTTCAGCGCCGCGAAGCGCGCGGCGGCGGCGTAGTCAGATCCCGGTCGATCGGGCGCGGCCGTGCTCGGCTCGAGCACCGACGTCCCAGCGCCGGAATGCTCGCTCTCGTCCACCGGCGAATCGCCCGTCTCGACGTGCCCGGGCGGCTCGTCATCGCGGCCGAGTCGCGCCGCGGAGGACGGTCGCCCGATCCACCCCGTTTCGCCCGGTAAGACGTCCAGCCTAAGCGTGTCGCCGACCGAGGCTCCGTCCAGGCGTCGGAGATCGTCGAGGTCCGGTCCGTATGGCTCGTCGATAATCTCGGCGGGAATCGCGCTGGAAGAATCGAGTACCCGATCTCGGGGAGTCGCCTCTTCGTTCGGCGCGGACGTCGGTGCTCCGCGCCAACGACGACCGAGATCCAACAGATGAATCAGGCCGACCGCGGCGAAAAGGGCCAGGAGCGGAGTGATCGGCAGGAGATAGCGCATGAACTTCGCGTAAAAGTCGCCGGTGATGGCAAAATACGGAATCACGTACGCCAGCAAGACGAAGTCGCCACGTCGAGGGTGCCGGATCGCGCGCGAGACCACGTACAGGCAGCCGGCGATCATCGCCAAACCCAGGGGGATCCCGACGCCGAAAAGAACGAGATTCCTCAGGAAATAC
>JAJPKB010000327.1 GCA_021323915.1 Chloroflexota bacterium
CCAATATCTTACTGTGGCGAGCCAGGAAACGTTCGATGAACTGATCTTCCCCGGGTATGTACGCTCCGTTGCGTCTCTGCAACACGACGTGAAGCCATTCGTGAAAGGCCGTCCAACGGGTTGCGACATCGCGCCGGAGCAGAATGCTCGACTGTCCGCTCTCGTCGAGCATGTGGGATCCTTCAGCGTCAACGGCGCGGAGGTAGGCCTCCGCGTCGCCCGCTGCAAACTCCGCCCTGACGCCGACACGCCTGTTCATCATCGCGAGCAGGTCCTCGGTTGAAGATGCCAGATCCGACAGGCCGCCGGCACCATTGTACCGTTTCGTAGTGTTCGGGTACGAATCAGCGTTGACCTGCGGAATGGCGTCGGGCCCCGCCTCATCGCCCTCACTCTGAGTGACGCGCGCCGCCTCGCCCAAACCAGCGTCGTAGTTTCCAGGCCCGCCGATGAATCCTCCGGCACCCCCTTCGCCGCCGCTGCAGGCGCCCATGTCCGACGCGTCTTCGCAGCGTCCGCTGGGATCGGCGAGGCTGACGGGATAGTCCCCAACGTAGACCTATCGGCTGGTGGCCTACCGTTGGCGAATCTGCCGGCCAACCTACGACAGAGACACGTAGAATCCGGTCAGGGCGTCTCCCTCTAGCCAGGCAAAGCACTCTTCGGACAGTTTGATAGCGTTTATCTGTCGGCTAGGTAGACCGAATCGCAGCACCACCCGCGTCCTCGCGGGGTTGGTCAGCACTTCGTGCGGCATATGGAAGCTCTTGACCGCCAAGGTCTTCTGGGTGAACACGATATCACATGCTGGGGCGGTCGCTGGCGACACGGGGAAAAGCTTCACGACCTTCCAACGGGCCATTGGGATAAGCAAGTCGAAGTTTGCCAGCACGCGCTGGGCGTCGATGTCGAAGATGACCGTCCCATCAATGTCTATACCAAAAGGCCAGTCTCGCTGGACGCGGCTGCCAACCTCCAGTATCTCCGCCTCGTCATCGTAGTGAGGATAAAGGCGCCCGCTCTCAGTTGCGCTCCTGAGTTGTATCCGGATGCGCATTGCCATCACTGCCCTGGCCTCCAGGGCACCGGATTCCAATCCGACGGCGGATCGCCTCCCCCCAAACTCCGACCGGCGCCGGCGCGATGCGAACTCAGGGTGACGTCGCGACGTAAACCGGACTTCGGAGCCAATGCTCGAATTCTGCATCGGTCATCGCCTGGAAGTGACGTTGAAGGCGGATCCCAACCGGCTCCAGGATGCGCCGGTCGGCCAGGAAGACCAGAGCCTTCTTAGCGGCATGCTCGACGACGATGAGTCCCGGCACACCCCCGATCTCTTGGGTCGTCGACAGGTAGCCCCGGATAACGGCGTTCGGATCCACCAACGGCCTCGGTGAGCCGATCACCCACTTTCGACAGAGTAGTAACCAGTCTAGTCCGGCCACGCTGCTCGCCCACGCTCGTGCAGCATCGGTCGCGTCCGGTATGAACGCGACGGCCGTGTCAAGCTCCGCCGAGCCCCTCCCGAGAAGGTTCGCCACGTCGCCGTGGGACCCGGGCGACATCCACGCCACGTCGGAGTAGTGGGCAACTTCCGTCCCCTCGTCTTGGATCGTGGTCTTCCGCACCAGACTCTTGGCCAAGATCGGCCAGTTCCCGAGGGACCGTTTGTACTCCCTGACCCGAGCCGAGCCCGCGCCGCCTCCCTCCGCGTGCCAGACGACCCCGCGCAGGTCGCCGAAGGCCTCGCCGAGCCGGGCGATTTCTACCTCCGTAAACCGCCCGCTCTCGGGGCGTAGCCAAATGCCCCACTCCGCCGCGTCCCGGATTCCGGGCAGCAGACCCTCGAGCGAGAGACCGACCTCTGACGAGTAGACGAGTAGGGCCACGATGTCCTCCGCTAACCTGGGTAGTATATATGCTCCCCGTTGGGCCCGTGGTAATGCGGCGGCTCGATGGTCGGAGGATCAGCATCCGTGAATGTGTGTCCCCAGCTGTGATGCTCGATGACCTGTATCTCGCCGTTCAGGTCCTGGGCCACGACCTCTTCATATGGCTGGCCCTTCGGTCCCGCCATGGTCGCTCTTCGTGTATAGACAAGGATTCGCTCGAACACGTTTGCCACGCTCGTCGGGATATTGAACCGGCGGAAGGCCTCCCTTCGAGCCGCGCGCTCGCTTGCTGCTGTGGTGTCATCGCTCCCGCCGCCCTTCCCCGTCGCATCGAACCGGTTGTAGGTGATGAACGAGAAGATACCGTCCTGGGTGGGAATCCGAACGACCGTCAGGGTCGAGGTTTCCAGGCAACTCGCGTTGATCCCCAAGAACTTCAGCATCCCGCCGAGCGTCGAGGCGCAGTTGTTGTCCCCTCCGAAAGCGGAGGAGCCCGCCGCGTAGGAATCCTGGAGGACGATGCTCACGTCGGCAGCAGGTGGTGCGTCGGCTCCCGGTGCCGCCGCGAGACCGGCCGGATCGCTGAGGACGACCGGGTTGTTCAGCGCGTAGCTGAAGCGGTTCAGCGAGAGCGGATTCGCGGCGTTGCCGAACTCCGGATCCCGACTCAGGAACCGACCGGTGGCCGGGTCATACATCCGTGCCCGCAGGTAGACTAGCCCGTTCGCATCGACCTGCTGCCCGGTGAACCCGAACGGCTGGGTGCTCGTCCCCTGCGAGCTCGTGGGAATCCCGAACGCGTCGGTCTGGTAGGTCTCGATGAGGTTGCCGTTCGCGTCGGTGATCGCCCGGACCGAGCCGAGTCCGTCGGCGTGGTAAACCTGGACGTTGCCTGCGCTGTCCACCGCGTAGGCGAGGCCGAGGCCGTAGACGTACTTGAACGTCCCGTCGGCCAGGACATTGGGCAGGGAGGCGTTGACGTCGTAAACGTAGCTGACCGTCGGGTTGACGCCCACCGTCTGGCTCGCCCGCTTGCCGTCCCCGTCGTAGACATCGGTCGTGATCGCTGACGTGGTCACCCCGCTCAGGCCGCTCACCTCGACCGGCACCGACGAGTTGGTCGTCGTCCCGTTCCCGAGTTGCCCGTCGTTGTTGTAGCCCCAGGCCCACGCCGTCCCGTCCGCGCGCGCGGCCAGGCTGTGGCTGGCTCCCCCGGCGATCGCCGTCGCCCCGCTCAGACTGCTCACCGCGACCGGGGTGGACGCGCTCGTGGTGGTCCCGTTCCCCAGCTGGCCGTCGGCATTGTTCCCCCAGGCCCAGACCGTCCCGTCGCTCTTGATCGCCAGGCTGAAGAGCCCGCCCCCGGCGATCGCCTGGATCCCGCTCAGGGTGCTCACCTGCACCGGCGTCGAGGAGTTGGTCGTGGTGCCGTTGCCCAGCTCGCCGTCCTTGTTGTACCCCCACGCCCAGACCGTCCCGTCG
>JAJPKB010000304.1 GCA_021323915.1 Chloroflexota bacterium
CATTTGATCTGGGATCCCCCTCCCGGATCCGGATGGAGACCGAACTGGCCGGCGGAACGTCGGACCCGAACCACCGTGCTCGAACACCGGATAGAAAGAAGCGCGCAAGGGATGCGATGCATCCAGCGCCTGCGCGCGCCGGGCGTCGATAACCTGGTGCAAGAGGTATTTCTGCCGTCGTATGCCGAGCAGATCGAGCTGATGGCGTCGTGGGAGATGACCTCCAGCACTCATCCCGAGGCGACCTACCTTGCCTTTCCATTCGAGATGGAAGGCGCTCGCGCCTGGTTCGACGTCGGTGGACAGGCCGTTCGGCCGAATGAGGATCAGCTTCCGGGCGCCTGCCGCGACTATTTCACCGTCCAACGCTGGGTCGAGCTTGCCAACGATTCGTGGGGAGTGACCGTAGCAACGCCAGACGCGCCGATGATTCAGCTTGGCGGCTTCTCCTTCGGAGCGAACCAGCGCGCCCTCTCGCTCGACCGGGCCACGCTCCTTGGCTGGGTGACGAACAACTACTGGTCGACGAACTTTCGCGCCCATCAGCCGGGCCGCGTCCACGTTCGCTACGTCATTCGCCCGCACGCGGGTCCCTTTGACGAGTCCGCTGCTCACCGATTTGGCGCCGAGGTAGCCATTCCCCCGCTCTTTCAGCACCTCGGCGAGGTGCCGGTGGAGAATCCGCCATTGCCTGGGCCGAGCGGAGCGCTGCTGCAGCTGCCGGCGAGCCCGGTCCTGACGCTGCGGGTGAAGCCCGATCCCTCGGGCGTCGGGCTCATCGTGCGACTGCTCAACGCGAGCGGGAGTCCGGCCGAGGCGTGGATCATGCCCGGATTGCTCTCGATCAGCCGTGCGGAGCGCTGTGACCTATTAGAGCGATCGACTGGCCCGCTCGAGGTCGCCGCGGGATGCGTCCATCTGGAGATGCCGCCGCGCGGCTTCGCCTGTCTTCGTCTCGAAGTTCGCCGTTAGCGCTCCGGTTGCCTTGCCGTCGGTTCGTCAGGACTGACGACGAAGCAGGACGAACGAAAGCGTCCCGACCAGGGCGAGACCCACCAGGCTGCTAATCGCTATCAGACCGAACACCGAGCCGAGATCGCCGGACGCGGTGGTCGCGGCGGGCGTCGAGACGACGGTAGGCTGGACGGTTGGCGCCAGAGTCGGCGCCGCGACGGTGGCGGATGGTACCGCGGTCGCGGTGGGAATCACCGTGGCAACCGGTGCCGGCCGAGGCGTCGCGGTCGACGTCGGCGCGACCGACCGAGCAGGGGCCACGGTTGGCGTTGCCTGGACGTAGGATTCCGGGCGGAAGTAGTCCTTGTACAGGTCCGTCAGATCGTGGCCGGCATATCGTTCCGCGAGAAGCAAAAAGTCGCTGGTGGTCGTGATCTCGCCCCGATAAGTGGCGACGTAGTCGCGCAAGAAAGTATCATAAGCGTCGTTTCCCATCGCATCTCTCAGGCGCTCGAGAAAGATTGTCGCCTGATTTCCGAGCAAGCTAACGTATTGCGCCTGATCCGGGTAGTCGGCGATCGTCGTATCAAGCGACTTGTGGCCCCACGTCGCCGCGGCGCGCGTGTAGTCGGCCTGCACTTGCGACCACTGCGCGTTGTACGCGGTCGGATAGAGGTCCTTCAGAAAGAGAAGGGCCCACTGGTTCGTCAGTCCCTCGGCGATCCAGGGCTGGCGTGCGCCGTCGCTTCCGACGATCGAGGAGAACCACTGGCGCGCGGTTTCCCGCGCCACGAGGTAGGTCAGCGCGTCGCCAGCGGTTGCCGAGGGGCGCTGGCGGCTGGCGGTCAGGAAGATTAAGTCCGGAAACGCTTCACCGCTGTCGGTCGGCGTCAGGCCCGGCGTCTCGGCGATCGCGAGATCCGGATACCCGTAGGGTCCGAGCTGACGCGTAAGCCAGCCAAACGAGGCCCGGGCGTCCTCCAGGACTGCCTGGCCAGTGGCCGCGTCCTCCGGTAGAGAATACGTGGTGATTCGCGTTCCGTCGACGTTGACCGAGCGGGACTGGTAGCGGCGCGACATCGCCATGGCCAGGCCGCGGACGCCGTTCGCCGAGATATCCCACTCGCCGCCCTGGTGCTTCGTGACGACGCCGGTGCTCGCGACGATGACGTGGGGATCGGTCCGGACGGTCACTCGATAGTCCGCGGGATCGAAAAGGTAGGGGTAGCCGACCTCGGAGAATGTCTGACGGTCCCAACCATCTGATCGATAAGCCGATAGCTCGGGGAACCACTGGCCGAGCGCGAGAACGTCGCTTCCCGAACGGTAGCCGGTTGAGCCCGAGGGAGGTACCGTCTCCTTGAAGCTCATCGTGATTCGAGTCGATCCGTTGGCCTTCACCGGCACGTGCAACGGGACTTCCATGACCACGTCGTCGAAGGTGGGTGCCACTCGAGTTCCGTCGACCGCGACCGACCCCAGCTGGAATCCGGCGAAGCGGCGCGGGATCACCTCGAAGACGAAGGACGTGAGCGCGGTGCCGGTGAGGTTCGTTGCCTCGACGGTCTCCTGGGCGTCGACGGTCTGGTGCTGATCGTCGACGTTGACCGATAGGGTGTAGCGTGCGCTCATTAAAGGGGCCTGGCCGGTTGGAGCGGCCAGCGAGCCGCGTGGCGCGAGCACGACCGTGGTCGCGATCGCCGTTAGAGCAAGCGCGCGGGAAAGGCGCCCGATCACGTGGTACCCGAAGATGACGTGGTGACCTGATCGAGCCGCTCGAAAAAGTCCGGGAAGGTCTTGGCGACGCACCTCGGGTTCGCGATCTTCACGCCCGGAAGACGAAGGCCGGTGATCGCGAAGCTCATCGCCATGCGATGGTCGTCGTAAGTTTCGACGACTGTCGGAGCCAGCGCCGACGGGAAGATATCCCAACCGTCTTCCCTCTCAACGACCGATGCGCCGAGGCGCCTTAGCTCGGTCGTCACCGCCGCGATGCGGTCGGTTTCTTTGCGGCGGACGTGGCCGATCCCGCGAATGTGGACCGGCTCGGTTGCAAACGGGGCGATCGCGGCTAGCGTCTGGGCGACGTCCGAAAGATCGGCCATGTCGACGTCGACGCCGGTCAAACGGACTGGTCCCTGAAGCTCCACGAAGTCATCGCCCCAGGTCAGGCGGCAGCCCATGCGGGCGAGAATCTCGGCGAGTCGAAGATCGCCTTGGACGGAGGTCCGCCCGAGAGCCTCGATCCGGATGCGCCCGCCGGTCACCGCGGCCGCCGCGAGAAAGTACGAGGCGGCGCTCGCATCCGGCTCGACTCGATAGATGCGACCGTGATAGGACTGACCGCCCGGAACGTGTACCTCTCGATACGCGTCGACGCGAGCGGTCGCGCCGAACGAGCCCATGACGCTCAGAGTAAGGTCGACGTAGGGCTGGGATACCAGCGTGCCTTGAATTTCCAGGTCGATCCCATCTGGGGTGCAGGGCGCGACCATCATCAGCGCGCTGATGTACTGGCTGCTCAGGTTCCCGGGGATCCTGACCGCGCCGCCCAACAGGCCGTGGCAGTCGATCAAGACCGGCGGGCAGCCGTTGTCCCGCTCGCTCCGGGCGTCTACGCCCAGTTGTCGAAGCGCGTCTAGCAGTGGCCCGATCGGGCGCTCACGCATGCGGGCGACGCCGTCGATCCGGTAGCGACCGGTTCCGAGGGCGACGTAGGCGGTCAGAAATCTGGCAGCGGTGCCGGCGTTTCCGACGAAGAGATTGGCCGAGCGAGCCGGAACCACGCCCGCGGCCCCCTGCACGCGGATGACTTGCTCGGAGGCCGCGACGTTCACGGCGAGCCCGAGCTGACGAAGCGCGTGGATCATATACTCCGTATCGTCGCTAAAAAGCGCGCCCTGGATCTCGGAGTGGCCGGACGCGAGCGCGGCGATCAGGAGTGCCCGATTCGTGTAGCTCTTGGATCCCGGGAGGCGTACGACGGCGTCGATCGGTCGGTTAATCGGGCGGATTTCTACGACGTCGATGACTTCGCTCAACTGTACCTCGTGCCGGCACGCATTGATGCACCGGTGGCACCCGAAGCGTACCACCGGGAAAAACCCCGCGTCAATGTCGATAGGAGTACAATTCGGCCGGCGGGTCAGCGCCCGGGAATCGTCAACGCGACCCCGGGCTGAATCAGCGACGGATCGGCGACGTTGTTCGCGGCGGTCAAGGCATCCACGGTGGTCCCGAACGTCTGGGCGATACCTGATAGGGTGTCGCCTGGCTGGACCGTGTATGTGCGCGACGATCGAGCGCCGGACGCGCCACTGGGAATCGATAGCGTCTGTCCGATCGTGATGTCGTTTGGGTCGGCGACGTTGTTGGCGGCCGCGATTTTATCCGCTGAGACTCCGATCTGCTGAGCGATGCCGAGGAGGGTATCCCCGGGCTTAACCACGTAGGTTTGGCCGGACTGAGCAGGCGCGCTAGCGGGAGCCGCTGGCGGAGTCATTCGCAGGACTTGCCCGACCGTCACCTGATTCGGATCCGCGAGACCGTTCCAGCTTGCAATGTCGGCAGCCCTGACGCCAGTTTGCCCGGCGATGGCGTCCAGGGTATCGCCCGGCTGAACCACGTACTGGCCACTCGGCGCCGGGCGCCCCCCTCGACTGGAGGGAGAGGCGCGAGGAGCGATCGGCGTGCCGTTCGGGCCGGACACGACCTCGTAGTTGACGTGGATGCCCATCAGGGCGGGATCGGCGATCGACTTGAAGGCCGCGTACGAAAGATCCAGTGCGTGGCTGAACGCTCCGCGGTCGCGCACCTGGACCACGACGGATCGCCCGTTGACAGGATTGGTCACGCGCAGCCAGGTGCCGAGGGGATAGATGTTGCAGGCGGTGGTGGTTGGATCGTACATGTCGTAGGGCTGGCCGTCATACATCGTGTTGCCCTGAAAGCCCGGGCCGTACCACGTCGCGACTCCGGTATCCGCGCTGGCAAGGCCGGTGGTAAGCATCCCGATCGCGGCGGCGAGCGCGAACGCGCTCATCCCCACCTGGATTCGAGAAAGCAACAGCATCGGTGATCCTCCTGCGCCAGGCGGCGCGGCGCGCCGATTGGCAGGAGGCTATCACGAGCCTCTTCGGGCTGTCAAGCTTTTACTCTCTCTTTATGGAGAATCGAGTATCTTTTGGCCGGCTCGCGTGTTGCTGGCGGGCGCGATCAATCGGTTGATCGTCGCTTGAAGAAGGCGATCACCCGGCGGGGCGTCTGGTCCGCGATACAGATCACGCCCACCATTTCCCAGCCACGCGCGCCACGCTCGTTGATCGTTTCCCGGTGCGGGCTCCGAGGATCCCCTACCAGTCCGTTTTCGAGGTCGAGGTCGCTCCAGGTATACTCCCAGGCCTCACGCATAACACCTCCCGATCGTGGCTGGTGCGACCGCACGATCCATGCCCTGTCTGGCCCGAAACCTGCGGTGAATCACCGTCCGCGGCGAAGCTCCGCGGCATCGGAGGTTGCTCGTGCCGCCCACGACTCGTCGGGCTCTGTTTAACGTATTGGACGCCGCGGTGAAGGCGCTCGAGGACACCGGGGTGCCTTTCGTCGTCGGGGGTGGCCTGGCGGCCGAGGCGTACCAGCTTCGAGAAACGATCAACGACATCGACCTGTTCGTTCGCCCGGTCGACGCGCCACGGGCGCTGGAAGGCCTGGCCCGCCACGGCTTCTACGTCTGGATCGAGGATCCTCACTGGCTGTACAAGGCTCTGAAGGACCGGATCACCGTCGACATCATCTACGAGTCGACCGGAATCGTCCACGTCGGCGATGAAACCTTCGAACGAGCGCGCTGGATGGATATCGACCACACCCGGCTTCCGATCATGCCTCCCGAGGATCTCTTCGTGATGAAGGCGGCGGCGGCGACTCCCTCGGCGCCAAAGCACTGGCTCGACGCGGTGTCGCTGCTGGCGTCACAGCCGATGGACTGGGAGTATCTCGCCTTCCGTGCTGCCCGCAACCCCCGCAAGATTCTCCAGGCGATCGTTCACGCCTACCAAGACGGGGTGCCGGTTCCGAGCTTCGTCTTCGTTCGGCTCGCTCAGGATCTCATCAAGTAATCCCGGTAGAGCGCGACGTACTGATCGACCATTCGATCGACCGAGAAGTGGGCTTCGACGTGACGACGGCAGTCCAGCGGATCGATCTCCGATGCCCGATCAATCGCCGCGACCATGCCGGGGACGTCGTCGACGAGGTAGCCGGTCACGCCGTCGACGATGATCTCGGGCGCCGCGCCGCGCCGCATGGCGATGGGAGGGGTTCCACAGGCCATCGCCTCGGCCATGACGAGTCCGAACGGCTCTTCCCAGCGCAGCGGCACCAGGGTCGCGGTCGCCTGTCCCAGAAGAGTGGCCCGGCGCTCCCCCTCGACCGGCCCGACCCATTCGATCGGGCCTCCCAGTCCGGGGCGCACTTCGCGATCGAACCAGTCGCGCTGGTCGTCGGGCGGGGATGGCGCGGCGATGATCAGTCGACGACCCGCGCGGCGCGCGACCTCGATCGCAAGGTCCGCGCCCTTGCTCGGGTGGAAGCGGCCGAGAAAAAGGAGGTAATCGTCACGCTGACGACTGAGAGGGAACGCGGCAAGGTCAACGCCGTTGTGTACCCGCCCGATCACATTGAGTCCCGCAAGCGCGGCCCTTTGCTGGTCGCTAACCGCGACCGACGGCGACGACGGGAAGGCGGTGATTGAAGGATGCAGATAATGCAGCGTCGAAACGAAGGGGCATCTGGCGAGCGCCGCGAAGGCTGAACCAACCGTGAGGCAGTGATTGTGAATGAGATCACAGTCGCTAGCCTCGCGGACCGCATGGGCGACGTGAATCAGCTCACGCTGTTCGAAGGTCCGCGCAAGACCCGTCTCCGAAAGAGATCGAATTTCGTCGACGCGCGCTGCGGATTCCGGCGACGCGTAAAGACGAACGTAGTGGCCACGCCGACACAGCCCTTCTGCCAGCAGGCCAGCGATCAGCTCCGAGGCTCCATACCCTCGGGGTGGCGTGGGAACGTGAGGCGTGGAGATCATCGCGATTCGCATTGGTACCTACCGAGAGTTGAAGTGGTGGGGAAGAAGGGCAAGAAGCGTGCCGGACCAGTCGGGAAAACACGGCACCGAACGTGCGCAAGGACCGGAGTACGTTGGTGGTGGTAACGTCGTGATGGAATCTGGAACGAATCCGCCCGGAGCACCAACGATCCGGGCGTGTGGGAGCGGGCCTCTCGACCCGCGGTTCGACGCCCCGGCTAACGGCAGGTGCGATGCCGCGGGCGTTGTACACGGGTCTCGCGCGCGGGCGCAGCGCCGGGAGTCGACAGCCGGGGGATCGCCTGCCGTCTTCCTCGACCGAGACGGAACTCTCATCGTCGACAAGCCGTACTCCGCCGATCCGGAAAGCGTGGAAGTCCTCGACGGTGTGGTCGAGGGGCTGGCTATGCTTCGAGAGGCGGGTTATCGGCTGATCGTCGTGACGAACCAGTCTGGGATTGCCCGCGGTTACTACGACGAAGAGGCGCTCGCGCGGATGCATCGACGCGTTGACCAGCTGCTCG
>JAJPKB010000037.1 GCA_021323915.1 Chloroflexota bacterium
CCTCGCCTGACGAATGACCTGGCCAACTCTATCCCAGCCCCACCGCTCGTTTCGCGGCCTCGAGGACCACGCTGGATTCCCTCCGCGCGCGCTCCGCCCCATCGGTGAGCACCTCGGCCAGGTAGTCCGGGTTGCTCCGGACGTCGTGGTAGCGGTCCTGGATCGGGGTGAGCACGGCCCCGATCAGCTCGGCCAGCTCGGACTTGAGCGCGGCGTAGCCCTTTCCGGCGAAGTGAGACTCGATCTCGGCGCGGCTCTGTCCGCTCAGTAGCTGGTAGATCGTCAGCAGGTTGAAAAGGCCCGGCTGCGACTGGTCGAAGCGGACCTCGCGGCCCGGACCGGTGACCGCCCGCTTGATCTTGCGGCGCACCGCGTCGGGAGGATCGAGCAGGGCGATGACGTCGCCGGGATTCGACCCGCTCTTGCTCATCTTCTTCAGCGGGTTCTCCAGTCCCATGATCCGAGCGCCGGTCTCGGCAACCGCCGCGATCGGCTCGGCGAAGACCGGCCCGAATCGAAGATCAAAGCGCCGCGCCAGGTCGCGGGCCAGCTCGAGGTGCTGGCGCTGGTCGGCGCCGACCGGCACGAGCACCGGTCGTGGCGGCTGGCCGCAGTAGAGCAGGATATCCGCCGCCTGAAGGACCGGGTAGTCGAACAGCCCGACGTTCTCGTTTTCCCGCTGCTGGCCGGCTTTTTCCTTGAACTGGACCATCCGCTCCAGGCGTCCGACCGGGGCGAGGCAGTTCAAGATCCAGCACAGCTCGGCGTGGGCCGGAACGTCCGACTGGACGAACACTGTCGCCAGGTCTGGGTCGATCCCGCAGGCCAACAGCAGCGCGGCGACCTCGCGGATCTTCTCCCGGAGCAGCGACGGATCGATTGGCGTGGTAATCGCGTGAAGGTCGACCACCGAGAAGAGCGACGGGTGGACCTGCTGAAGCCGAACCCAATGAACGATCGCGCCCAGGTAATTGCCCAGGTGAAGGGTGCCGGTCGGCATGATTCCCGAGAACACTCTCGCCGGCGCCCCGACCGAGCTGCTCGCCCGAGGTTCCGCATCCACCGTTCGCCTCCATCGACCGGCATCACCACCACCAACGCCAAGTGGGGGTTATGCTGCGTAGAATCGTAGGAAGGCGTCTAACCTGGGAGCGCGGGCGTCTCGCCCGCCGACGTCCGGTGCCCCCAAGCGGGCGAGACGCCCGCGCTCCGCGAGATTTCCTACGGGTTTGGCGTTCTATCCACAATAGTGATGCCAGGCGCGCCCGGAGCCTCGATCTGGTACTATCGTCGCGGAGGTGGAGAAAATGGCGGGTGTGCTCGATTTGTTTCGGATGGATGGACGGGTGGTGCTGGTTACCGGAGCGGGCAGCGGGCTCGGCGCGGCGTTCGCGCTGGCGACGGCCGAGGCCGGCGCCGACGTCGCCTGCGTCGATCTGGTCCTGGACGCGGCGGAAGCGACCGCGCGGGAGATCCGCGCACTGGGGCGACGCGCGATCTCGGTGAAGGCCGACGTGAGCCAGGAAGTGGACGTCGTGTCCATGGTGCGCGCGACGGTGGAGGAGCTCGGCGGCCTCGACGTGGCTTTCGCGAACGCCGGCATCGCCGAGCCCACCCAGCCGCTGATCGAGTCGAGCCTGGAATCGTGGAAGCGCATGATCGACGTCGACCTCACCAGCGTTTACCTGACGGCGCGCGAGGCGGCGAAGGTGATGATCCCCCGGCGCAAGGGCAAGATCGTCAACACCGCCTCGATCTACGGGCTCGTCGCCAACTTTCGGCCCGGCCGCGGGCGCGGCTACGCGGCGGCCAAGGCGGGCGTGGTGAACCTGACCCGCAGCCTCGCCATCGAGTTAGCCGCCTACAACATCCAGGTGAACGCGATCGCGCCGACGTTCACCCGAACGAACATCGCCGGCGGGATGCTGCGCGGCGAGACCGAGGAGTCTCGCCAGTATCTCGCCGAGATCGCCGAGCGCACGCCGATCGGCCGCGTCGGAACGCCGGACGAGTTCAAGGGAGTCGCGGTCTTCCTCGCGTCGAGCGCGTCCGACCTGATGACCGGCCACACCGTGGCCGTCGACGGCGGTTATCTCGCCTGGTGACCGAGCGAATGTTGATTAGCGCCCGCGCTCGCCGATGCCCAGCACCTCCTGCGCATAGCGAACGCTCTCTTCGAAGTGGCGGCGCTGCTGGGCCCGGAACGCCTCGAGCTGGCCGGGGGTAAGCCCTTCGAGGTTGTACGGCCCGACGAGCTGATCCAGGGCGCCCGGCTTGCCGCTCTGGGCGAGGGCGACGAATCGCGCGAAGTCGCGAGCGAGCATGTCCGGATACATGCGCCAGAAATCGGACGCCGGATCCAGATAAGGAACGAGCTTCGGGGCGCTGCCGGTGATGATCTCGAGATCGATCGGAGGGTTCGGGGCGTTGGCGGCCAGGATCTCGATGACGCGCGGCAGGTCGACGTTCCCCTGCCCCATCGGCGCCCACTGGGCCATCGCACCCTTCTCCACCGACCACACTTTGGTATCGCGAACGTGGGAGCTGATCGTGTACGGAGCGAGAACCTCGGCGCTCACGACCGGATCCTCCCCGCCGTAGGCCGGGTTGCCGGTATCGAGACAGACGCCGACCGCGTCGAAGCCAACCTCTTCGACCAGGCCGCGCAGCTCGCGGGCCAGCAGATCGACCCCGCCGTGGTTCTCGACGGCGATCTTGACCCCGAGGTCCCGGGCCAGCGGCGCGACGGCGCGAAGCGTCCGAGCGCACTCTTCGAGATGCTGCTGAACCGTGACGGTGCCAAGACGGTCGTTCTGAGTGCCAAGGAAGCAGCGCACGACCGGTGATCCGACCACCTTCGCGGCCCGCAGCATGTCGGTCAGCTGCTGCTCGCCGGAGCCGTGCTCCGAGCGAAACGAAGTAGAGAGCCGGTCGAAGCTGCCCATGCCGATCTCGACCGCCAGGCCAAGCTCGGCGGCGCGCCGCTTCAAGCTCATCAGATAATCTTCATCCAGCGAGGCGAGGTTTCGGCGCTCCGAGAAATGGACGTTGTCGAGTCCGACCCGCGCGGAGTATTCGAGAATCTGGAACGCGTCCCATCCCTGCCAGCGCAAGCTGTAGCTATCGATTCCCAGGCGCACTTCGTTGACTCCTCTCGATGGTTGTCACTCATTCAGGTGTCTCTTCGGGCGATGGCTTCGCATAGCCGCGGTTCACCAGAACCTCGGCGAAGAGAATCGCGTTTGGAATGTAAATGAGCTCGCCGTCCGCGCGGAGGGTAGTCGTCCGGAGGTCGATCGTGACGACGACGCCCTCGAACGTTCGGACGACGATCCGCTCGCCCGGTCGAATCGGCCGCTCGATCAGGAGGTAGATCCCGGCGAAGACGTTCTTCAGGACGTCCTGCATCGCCAGGCCGGCCGCCAGACCGACCACGCCGAGCGTCGCCAGCAGCGCCGCCGGATTCAACCCGAAGTCCTGCATGATCAAGATGACTCCGACGAGCAGCACCAGAAAGTAACCCGCTCGTCCAAGGAGGAGGGCGAGACTGTAGTCGCCGTTCGCCCGCTTGAAGAAACGATGGACCGCGTCGCGCACCTTCGCCGCGACGATCACGGCCGCCGCCGCGATCAGCAGCGCGACGATCGCGCGGGAGGAGAACGCGCCAAGCTGCTGCAGGGCGTTGATCTTGGTGGTGCCGAGCAACCCCTCCAGGAAGCCGGTGAGTAAATCGCTCATCCTGGTCAACCACGCTCGTCGATTCTCAACCCGTGCATTCTAGCACTCGTGGGGAGATCCATCACGACGGCGACGGAATGAAATCGAACACCCGGAGGGGCGAAACGTGCTTCGCCCCTCCGGGCATCCCTTTCACTCGGTCAGCGGAACAGCGCTCCGACCGACACGCCCTGATGGATGCGGTGAATCGCCTCGGCGAACAGCGGAGCTACCGAGAGCACGGTGATCTTCGGCAGGCACTTCTCCGGGGGAAGGGGAACGGTGTCGGTCATCACGACCTCGCGGATCGGGGCGTCGCGTAAGCGGTCGATCGCCGGACCGGACAGCACGCCGTGGGTGCAGACGGCGTAAATTTCATGGACACCGGACCGCTCCAGCACGCGGGTAGCTCCGATCACCGAGCCGGCGGTGTCGATCTCGTCGTCGAAGATGATCGCGCGGCGCCCGGCCACCTCGCCGATGACGTTGAGCACCTCGCTCGACCCCACGTTCGCCACCCGGCGCTTCTCGATCACCGCGAGGCTCGCTCCGATTCGCTCGCCGAAATTCCGTGCCTTTTTCGCCGCGCCCAGGTCCGGCGCGACGACGACCCAATCGTCGAGGTGCTTCTCCTCGAAGTAGCGACTCAGCGCCCCGAGCGCCGAGAGCTCGTCGACCGGAATGTCGAAGAATCCTTGGATCTGGCCGGCGTGCAGATTCATCGTCAGGACGCGGTTCGCGCCCGCCACGGTGATGATGTCAGCCAGGAGCCGCGCGGTGATCGGCACCCGCGGCTGGTCCTTCTTGTCGGTTCGGCCGTAGGCAAAGTACGGAATCACCGCGGTGATCCGCCCGGCCGACGCGCGCTTCAACGCGTCGATCATGATTAGCATCTCGAGGATGCTGGTGTTGACCGGCGAGGTGAACGACTGGATGACGTACACGTCGCGCTCGCGAACGGTGTCGTCGATCTTGACGAAGATATTCTCGTTGCTGAACTGAAAGACCTCGGCCTTGCCGAGCGGGACGCCTAGCTCACCGCAGATCGCCGCGGCAAGAGGGGGGTTGGCGTTTCCGGTAAACACGCCGAGCTGTGTGTGCACGCTGTCGCACCACGTCCGAGCCTGAGATCCGGGCGAGTGCCCGGGAAGAGACGACGCGTCATTATATCACGGGACTTCACGCGACGGTCAGCGACCCGGGTCCAGCCACGAGACAAAGCCGCGATCGGTCCAAAGGTCGAGGGTGGCTCCGGGGCCGGCCGAGGTCGACGCGAACGAGATCTCGAAGACGGTATGCGCTCCAGACAGATCGACGCCGCGCCAGGTCAAGCCGCCGTCGTCGCTGCGGGCCAGGCCTTTTTCCGATGCGAGGTAGAGGCGGTCAGGGTGGGACGGGTCGGCCACCAGCGACTTGAAGCCATAGAACGTCGCGTCTGGGCTCTGCCAGGCCACCAGCGAGCTGGAATCGACCGTCGTCCACGACGGGTCGCCGGGGCGGAGACGAATCAAGGCCGGCGCGCCGCTGGTGTAATCGGAGGACACGTCGATCAGCGCGAACACCGTCCCGTCGGGCGACGCGCTCAGCATAGGAGTCCATCGGTAGAAGCGCGATGGGGCGAGCGTCGAGGACGGCTGGTCCCAGGTCCGACCGCCATCAACCGAGCGGAAGATACCGTAGTCGGTGCCGGCGTACAGCGTGCTCGAATCCCGCGGATCGGCGAGCAGCGAGCCGATGCCTTCGTGATCGCACGGGCAGCGTTGAGCGCGCAGCGCGGGGGGAAACGGACCGTCGTACACCTCGCGCCAGGTCGCCCCTCCGTCGTCGGTGCGGTAGAGGCCGCTCGCTTCGGAGGGGGTGGCACCGTGCCAGGCATAGACGACGCGACCGGACCGATCGGCGACCGTCCAGGCAAAAACCGCGTCGATCAGCCCTTTCCAGGATGCTCCACCGTCGACGCTCCCGTAGAGCACGTGATCTGCCGCGACCAGCACTCGGTCGGGATCGTCCGCGGCTACCGCGACGTCCCTGGGCGGAAGGGCGCCCGGATCGAGCGCCGCGGCCGAGGGACGGGACCGATCGGAGCTCCGAGCGGCTGGCAGCGGCAGCGGACGCCAGGTCCGGCCGCCGTCGTCGGAGCGGTAGAGCGCGTTCGATACCAGCAGCGCGAAGACGCGCTGGGGCTGCGAGGGGCTCGCGGCGATCGAAAGGGCCGGCAACGGGAGACCTTGATTTACCGCGGCGGTCGATCCGGGACGAGCCCCTGATACCGAGGTCGGGATAACGCCGGCGACGCCCGGCGTTGTCGCGCTCGCGAGGGCCGGGCTCGGCAGAAGGGGAAGCATCGCGGCGTCGAGACCGGGCGCATCCCACCAATCCCGGGAGATCGGATCCTCGACGTTGGGGCTCTGCCCGCTCGGCCAGTACACCAGCGATCGAACGGCGCCGGACTTCATCGCGAGCCGGACGACGTAGGTCTGTCGAGCAACTCGTGTCGCGAGCGCGACGTCGCGACGCACGAAACGAGCGCCGGCCAGGGCGGCGACCGCCGGCTCGAACGTCGCCACGTCCTTCACGGTTCTGGTCGAAGCCTGGCGGTAATCGGCCACGGTCACCTGGACGACGTCGCCGGGCGACTGCCCGAGCAGACCGGTCTGGACGGACGTCGGAGGCGGGGACTCGGCGGTCGCCCCGGATTCGCCGACGAGGCGCGGAACGAGACGGGACGACGCGCTGGCAAGGTCCTGGCGTGCTCGATACGCCTGGCTGCCCATCAGCAAGAGCGCCGCTCCCAGTCCGATCACGATCAAGACGATGGCGGCCGTGACCGCCACGCTCAACGCGCGCCGCGCCAGCAAAAGGGACGGGCCGAGCCCCGGGCGACCGCGCGCCCGCCAGGGGGCGGTACGATCGAGCCGGGCGAGGTACGGCCGCATCTCAACCGGCGGATCGCTCCATCGGGCGACGATTCGATCGAGTCGGCGGAGGCTGCCCAGCAGCTCGCGACACGACTCACAGCCGGCGAGGTGGCTCTCGACCTCTTCGCGCTGACCCGGGCTCGTGTCACCGTCGAGGTAGCCGGGAAGAAGCTCGACGATTCGCGCGCAGTCCATCAATCGCGTTCCTCGCCGCTCCGCAAGAGACGGGCGAGAGCCAGTCTGGCCCGGTAGCTTCGGGTCTTCGCCGTGCCCGGCGCAATTCCCAACATCGTGCCAATCTCCTCGTACGTGAAGCCTTCGCGAGCCCAGAGGAGAAAGCACGCCGCCTGGTCACGCGGCAGCGTCTTCAGGGCAGCGCTGAGCTCGGTCCGGTCGACGACGCGCTGATCGGGTTCGTCGCCCGCTTCCACCTCGTCGAGAGGATCGAGTGGCAGCCACTGGACGAGGCGTCGGCGTCGATGGTGCGAAAGCGCGGCGTTCGTCGCGATGGTGAAAAGCCACGCCTTGAGGTTGAGCCCCGGCCCGGTCTGGCCAATCGCGCGATAGGCGCGCAAGAACACGTCCTGGGTAAGATCCGAAGCGAGCTCGGCATCCTGAACCATTCGGTACAGATATCCGGCGATACGCGGGTGATACGAGCTGTAGATGGTCGCGAAGGCGATCTGATCTCCGCGCTGGGCGCGCTCGATGACGCAGGCCTCGTCAGGGACGGGCTCCCCTGTCCCCACTCATTGCTCCTTCGCAGAGTACAACGCGCGACGAGGGCGGATGGTCACCGAAACGGCGTCCGGGTCGGGGCAGAATTCCAGCTCTGGCGCCGTGAGCCGGAGGAGACGGCTCACTTTCCACCCAGCAACGTGCCGAGCCCACGGAAGACGTCGAAGATCACCGGCGACAGGAAGATCAAGGCGACGATGATCAGCACCGGCAGCAAGGTCGACCACGGCGCGACCGAGCCTCGTTTGACGCCATCGCGATCAGGGCTGTGAGCGGACATAGATCCCTCCTCGCACGCCTCTGGGCAAAGGATGGAACCGGCGGGAGTCGCGGGGGGTCGTC
>JAJPKB010000336.1 GCA_021323915.1 Chloroflexota bacterium
CCGAGATGACCGGATCGCCGCCGGCCCGGTAGGCGATGCGCACCGAAGAGATCGGGGAGGTGCTCTGCGCCTGGAGCGTGAACACCAGCTGCTTCGGAAACTGACTCCTGGCGCCAGAGGCGAGGACGTCGATCGAGCGGGCAGCGGTCGACGGAGCAACCGGCACCGCGGCGGTCGGAGTAGGCGTCGATACACCGGGCCCGGCGGCGGCCACCGGCGACGCGGTGGCCGCGACCAGCGCGATGGCCACGATCGCGAGGAAAAACTTCTCCGCTCTCAGGCGGCCTCGCCGACCTTCCACTTCAGATACGACTCCATGAACGGATCGATCTCGCCGTCGAGCACCGCCGAGGAGTTGCTCGTCTCCCAGTCGGTCCGATGGTCTTTGACCAGATTATACGGGTGCAGGACGTAGGAGCGAATCTGGTTGCCCCAACCGGCCTCGACGTGTTGCCCTTTCAACGAGAGCCGCTCCGCTTCGCGCTTCTGTTCCTCGATCTCCGCTAGTCGCGCGGCGAGAATCGTCAGCGCCGTCTCCTTGTTCTGGAGCTGCGACCGCTCGTTCTGGCAGGTGACCACGATGCCGGTTGGCAGGTGGGTGATTCGAACCGCGGTGCTCGTCTTCTGGACGTTCTGCCCGCCGGCGCCCGACGAGCGGAACACGTCCACCCTCAGGTCTTCCGGCCGAATTTCGATCTTGGCCGCTTCCTCCGGCTCGGGCATTACTTCGACGAGCGCGAACGACGTGTGACGTCGGTGCGCCGCGTCGAAGGGCGACAGGCGAACCAGCCGATGAACGCCCCGTTCTCCCTTGAGGTAGCCGTAGGCGTACGGGCCGCGAATCTCGATCGTCACACTCTTGATGCCCGCTTCCTCACCCGGCGTCTCGTCGAGAACGTCGGTCTTGTAGCCGTGGCGCTCGGCCCAGCGAAGGTACATGCGAAGCAGCATCTGCGCCCAATCCTGCGCCTCGGTTCCGCCAGCGCCGGCGTGAATCGCCAGGATCGCCGGCCGACGGTCGTAATTACCGCTCAACATGAGCTGGAACTCGAGCTCGTCCAGTCGTGGCGCGAGCCCGTTCGCCGATTCCTCGATCTGCGCCGCGAGCGCCGTATCACCCTCCAGCATCGCCAGCTCGAGCAATCCGAGGTCGTCTTCGATCTGCCGTTGCAGGCCGCGCCACTGCTCGACGGTGTCGCGTAGATCGGTCATCTCTCGCATCGTCGCCTGGGCGGACGCCGGGTCATCCCAGAAGGTCGGGGCCGCGGCGAGCTTTTCGAGCTCAGCCAGTCGTCGTTCTTTGCCGGCTACGTCAAAGACGCACCTGGAACTTTGCTACGCGGGCCTTGAGCTCTTCAAGGCCATTCTTCAGCTCTTCCAAAGGAGGTTCCTCCGTTTAATAATTCGAGTTTGCTCCGCCTGCGAGGCCATCGCCGCGGGTCCGGCTAGCCGATTCCGCCGCGGGTCACCCCCAGCTCTCGGAAGGCGAGCCAGTCGGCGACGATTTGCTCGTCGTGCTCGAACGCGAGCGGCGGAAGCGCGCCGTGCGAAAAGAGCGCGGTCTCCTCGACCTCATCGCAATCGCCGAGCGTTCCGCCGACGACTTCGCCGGTGTAGACGACGAGCACGACCGGACGGTTCGGGCTGGCATAGACGCCGACGAGCCCGTTGAGGCGCACCTCATATCCGGTCTCTTCCTTGACCTCGCGGACCGCCGCCAGCGACGGCGATTCGCCCAGGTCGACGTAGCCGGACGGAAAGCTCCAGCGCCCCTTGCCCGGATCGATGGCTCGTCGACTGAGCAGAAGCTTTCCCTCGTGGCTGACCATCACCCCGACCGCGAGCTTGGGGCCGGCGTAGTGGACGAACCCACACGCCGGACACGCCGGGCGATCGTGGCCGTGAAGGTAACGCGATTCGAGGGGGGTAGCGCAGTTGGGGCAGTACTTCATCTTCTCGACCGTTCGCCGAGCATCTTCGCGGAGCCTCTGATCGATTCTACGTGGATGCGGCCTGGGCTGTCAAGCAAGGAGGCGTTGCCAGAATGAGACGTGGTTGTAACCTGGCCGGGTATCAGTAGGTAGAATGAAGGATGCGCGGAGGATTCGGACCTTCGCGCATCGCGGTCGAGCCAGTGGGAGGCATGGTCGAAGGATGAATCCGTCGGAGGAGCATCCCTTGTCGATAGACGACCGGGCGCCGAGCCCCGCGCAGGACCCTGCCCGACAGGCAGCGGTCTCGCGGGCCTTCGAAGAGTACGCGACGGCGATCTATCGTTTCGCCTATCGCCGGCTCGGCAACCGAGAGAACGCCCAGGATGTCACCGCTCAGGTCTTTTTGCGGGCTGCCCGCGGCATGGACATGTCGTACGGCGAAGAGGCTCGTCGGGCCTGGCTGTTTCGAGCCGCTCGGACGGCCATCGTCGATGTCTGGCGCACCTACGGCGAGGCGCCGGTCATTCCGTTAGAATGGTACGTGGAGGAGCCGGTCCGAGCGGTTCAAGCCGACGCCGACGCGCCCGCGCAACTCGATCGCGTCCTATCGCGCCTGACTGCGGTGCAGCGGCGCGTCCTCGAGTTGCGGTTTCTCGAGGGGCGGTCGTTGAACGAGACGGCGATCGAGCTCGGAATCACCGAGGGCAACGTGAAGGTTATTCAACACCGGGCGTTGCGACGCGCCGCCCAGCTTGACGCGGAGGAGGAGTGATGGATTGGCCCGATCGACTCAATCGGTTCGTCGAAGATTTGCGGGCAAACCGGCGGCCGGAGACCGGGCTGGCCCACACTCTGGAGGAGCTGGACGAGCTCAGGATGGCGGCGAAGCTCGCCGGGGCGCGGTCGGAGTTTCACGTTCCCGACCCCGAGTTCCTGGCGCGGCTACGGGCGGAGCTTGGCGCGGTGCCTGCCGATCGCAAAGTGACCCGCTCGCGCTTGATCCGGGTCGCCGGCCTGCTGGTGGCGGGTATGGCCGGCGGGGTCGGCCTGGATCGCCTCTGGGATCGGATCCAGACTCCGCGCATCGCCGCTGCCACGATGACCATCTCGGGCATCACCTGGTACCGCGTCGCGAGCCTCGCCGAGCTGACCAATGGCGTAGCCAAGCCGGTGGAGGCCGGAGGGGTACCGGCCTTCGTCCTGCGCCAGGGAGACTCGGCTCGTGCGCTCTCGCGGGTTTGCACCCACATGGGATGTCTTCTCCGGTTCGACGCCGCCGACGGCGATTTCCAGTGCCCCTGTCACGGCGCGGTCTTCGACATCAACGGCAATCCTGATCCCTGGTACACCCAGGCACCGCTTCCACCCCTTCCGACGATGCAGGTGCAGGTGGTCAACGGAGCGGTCTACGTGCGTGCCTCCTGATCCTGGATCAAGCCTTACATTTCGTTAACAGGCTCTTAGCACTGTCCGGTGCGGGAACCTGTAGCATAACGTTGGAAGCGGTCGAGGGCACAGTGGACCTGGCTCTTCACCGAACTCGACGTTGATAGTAGGCAAGGGGGGTTTGACGTGATCGTTATTCCGTTGCGCCTCAAGGCACTCGCCGCCGCCGGGGTGCTGGCCGGCGGCTTAGGGGCAGCCGCGATGAGCGGCGCCTTCGCGGCTCCGTCTCCCAATACTTTCTCCGCCGCCGTCGCGGCGTCGCCGACGGCCACCGGGGCGGCCGGATCCCAGACGAAGCCGCCGGGACCGCGGGGCCGCTGGCAGGGTGGCGCGGGCATGATGTCGTCGCTTGCCCAATTCCTGGGGATCAGCGCGACCGAGCTACAGACGGATCTGCGTAACGGCCAGACGCTCGCCCAGATCGCTCAGGCTCACGGCAAGAGCACGAGCGACCTGAAGACTTTCCTAACCAATCAGCTCAAGACGCGGCTTGACAAAGCGGTCGCCAGCGGACGCATGACGAGCCAGCAGGAGACGACGGCGCTGAACAACGCCAGCAGCCGCTTCGACAACCTGATCAACTCCAAGCTCCCGGCGCCGGGCCAGCGCGGGCCTCGGGGCTTCGGCGGCCCGGGAATCGGGCGACCGGGGTTTGGCGGTCCTTACCTGTCCACGGTAGCGCAGACGCTCGGCATGCAGCCGGCGGACGTTCGCACCGAGCTCCAGAACGGCAAGACGCTCGCTCAGATCGCCCAGGAGCACGGCAAGACGTCGGCAGATCTGGAGAACGCGATTCTCGCATCGATCAAGACCCGGCTGGACAAGCTGATGACGACTAATTTCCAGCAGCTTGCGCAGCAACGGCGCGCGGCTCGCCAGGGGCAGGCTCCGTCCAGCACGGCAACGCCGACTCCGTAATCTTCATTCCGCGCCAGCACCCGACCGCTCCGGTGATCTCCGATAGTCCACCGGGGCGGTTGCGTCTCTTATGCTCCTCTGACAGGGTGTTAGCGCGCGTCAAACACGAATCCCCTATTCTGTTTGCCGCGACTTCGGTCTATCAGAAGAACGGTCTTAGGGGAGCGAGGCGATGGCCGATTGGAACCTGAAAAGAGTGGTGGTAATCGACAACGATAGCGACTTCGACGAGAATCTGACACGCCGGTTGCGCGAGCGCGGCTACGAGCCGATGATCGTCCGACGAGGCGCCCAGGCGGCAAAAGTCGTCAAGGACAACAAGCCCGGTGCCGTCGTCCTTGAGTTGGCGCTGCCGGACCGCGACGGGCGTCAGGTGTTAAAGGAGATCAAGGACGACTGGGACGCCAAGAAGGTGCCGGTGATCGTCGCGAGCGGCTACCTTTCGCGTCTGGACGCCGCCGGCCGCGAGCAGGCCGAGGCGGTGGTCAGCAAGCCGGTCGACTGGGACATCCTGATGAGCCGTATCTACGCGGCGTGTGGAAAAAAGCGCGACTGAGCCCCAGGGTTCATTCGTCGCGATCGGTTAAACTTTCCCGGCGGCAAGTCTCAGCTTGCCCGTGCCTGGCCGCGGGCGTATAATTGAGCGCAGGAGCGGCGACAATGTGGTCAGCTGCCGAAACGACGATGGGCGCTTCCTCGCACTCCCTCGGCCGTGGTGCCGTTCGCATCCCCTGGCGATCGGCGTTCCCACCTTTTCCCCACGCCATCAGGCGTCGTTTCTTCTGACCGCGGCTCTCCGACCCCCTCATATAAACCCAGTTCGGGAGGCGCTGATGCCTAGCCGGGTTGCCATCGTGGGCGCTGGATACTCCGACTTTCGGTCCACCACGCCGGGACTGTCCTACAAGGAGATGATGTTCGAAGCGGCTTCGCGCGCCTACGCGGACGCCGGCGTCTCTCCCCGGCGCGACGTTCAGAGCTTCGTCACGGCCACCGAGGATTACTGGGAAGGGACAAGCATCGTCGACGAGTACGTCCCGGACCAGCTCGGCGCCGTGTTGAAGCCCACCCACACCATCGGCGGTGATGGAATTCAAGCCATGCTCGCCACGGCGATGCAGATCGAGGCCGGGCTCTTCGACCTCGCGGTGGTGGAGGCGCATTCAAAGGCGTCGAACGTCCGATACCCGGAGCGAATCGTTTCGTTTGGCTTCGATCCGATCTGGAATCGTCCCCTGGGCGTTCACCCCGATTTCGTCGCCGGACTCGAGATGCGACGGTTTCTGGCGGAGTCCGGTAATACGGCCGAGCACTGCGCCGGCGTCGTCGTGAAAAACCGCCGCAACGCTTTGAAAAACCCCCTGGCAAGCTATCCCGCGATCCTGAGCGTCGAAGACGTGCTCGCCGCGCCACGCTGGGCCGATCCGCTTGGCCGACTCGACCGCGCCCAATACGCCGACGGGTGCGTGGTCCTCGTGCTTGCCTCGGCGGCCCGCGCGGCGGGGATGCGATCGGCGCCGGTCTGGATCAGGGGTGGCGCCTGGATGACTGAGACCGCGTCGCTCGAAACGCGCGATTGGGCCCGGGCGACGTACGCGAAGCTCTGCGCGGACCGGCTCTACCACGACGCCGGCATCAGTCAACCGGAACGTCAGATCGACGTCGCGGAGGTCGACGACACGTTCTCCTTCAAGGAGCTCCAGCACCTCGAAGCGTTGCGGCTCAGTCGGCCCGGCGAGTCCGGCCACCTTCTCGCATCCGGTGTGTTCGACCTGGGCGGGGAGCTTCCCATCAACCCATCTGGCGGCAGCCTTGGCCAGGGGAACATGCTGGAGGCAAACGGACTTCGGCGCGTTCTCGAGATCATCTGGCAACTGCGCGGCGAGGCGGGCCAGCACCAGGTGCCCGGTGCGCGGCGCGGCCTGGCGATGAGCTGGCGCGGGATACCCACCACGACCTGCGCGGCGGTCATCCTGGAAGGAGGCGAGTAATCATGCGTCGAGTCGCGGTCGTCGGCGCCGGCATGACACGGTTCATGCGGCGGGCACACGAGACGCCCCAGGAGCTGTCCTTCGAAGCCAGTCGAATGGCGCTCGACAGTTGCGAGCTACGCGCGTCCGACCTCGACGTCGTCTGTATCGGCACCGCTCCGGATGCCTTCGACGGCGTCCACATGAAGGGCGAATACCTCGCCCACGGCGGGGGCGGCTGGCATCGACCGGTGATGCGCTCATACGTGGGCGGCGGAACCGGGGTCTTCGCACCGATCCAAGGATGGTACCAGGTAGCGTCGGGAAGGGCGGACGTGGCGCTCGTCCTCTGTGAGGAGAAAATGTCGTCGGCGCGTCCCCATCCCCAGGGCGCGTTCATCACGATCTTCGATAACATCACCGAGCGCCCGCTCGAGCCGAACCTGGTGTGGATTTTCGCCCTCGAAATGCGCCGCTACATGGAGACGTATCACATACCCAAGGAGCAGATTGCCCAGGTGGCCGTCAAGAACAAGCGCAACGCGCTCGATCATCCGTGCGCCCAGCTCGCGTCGGAGATCACGGTCGAGGACGTCCTGAAGTCGGAAGTTCTCGCGTGGCCGGTCCAACGACTCGACATCAGTCCGACGAGCGATGGCGCGGTAGCGGTGATCCTGGCGAGCGAAGAGAAAGCACAGCGGATCACCGATCGTCCGGTTTGGATCGAAGGGGTCGGCTGGAACATCGACACCGCTTACTGGACCGATCGCGATCTGGCGTATCCGATGTACCTGGAGCGTGCGGCGCGGATGGCCTACGAGATGGCGGGCATTCGGGATCCCCGACGGGAGATCAACGTCGTCGAGGCCTACGATCCGTTCGATTACAAGGAGCTGCACCACCTCGAAGGGCTGATGCTCTGCGGCCGGGGCGAGGCGCCGCGGCTGACCGCCGACGGCGTGACTCGCCGCGACGGAGATCTGCCGGTTTGCCCGAGCGGGGGACTGCTGGGCGTCGGCAACCCGATCGCGGCCGCCGGATTGATGAAGATCGCCGAGATCTTCTGGCAGCTGCGTGGCGAGGCCGGCAAACGCCAGGTTCCCGGCAAGCCCCGGCGCGGACTGGCCCAGGCCTGGGGCGACCTGATGCAGGTCGGCACCGTTGTCGTGATGGGCGTGTGAGAAGGAGACGACAGATGAGCGTGCGAATACAGGAGTTCCCGGGAACGCCGCTCCACGACGACGACATTCGCTCGGGACGAGTGCTGTCGATTCCCGGCTCGGCCGGCGCCGAGTATTCCTGGGACGTCGGCATCGCCATGGAGCGCTATCTCGCCGAGCTGAAAAACGGGCGCCTGGTCGGGCTGCGCTGCCATCACTGCGGTCGGGTGCTGCTTCCGCCGCGCGCCTTCTGCGAGCAGTGCTTTCAGCCAACGAGCGAATGGGTGACCCTTTCTGACACCGGCGTGATCCAGACCTTCGCGATCTGTCACATCGCCTGGGATGCCCGGCGGATCGACCAGCCCAAGATTCCGGCGGTCATCGCGATCGACGGCGCGAGCCGGAACATGGGCCTGTTACACCTGATCGGCGGGGTGGCGCCCGACCGTGTCGCGGTGGGACAGCGTGTGCGCGCGGCCTGGCGCCCGGCCGCCGAACGCCAGGGCTCGATCACGGACATCCTCTATTTCACGCCGATGGAGAAGTGATCATGGGATTGACCGAGCGAATCTCCAATGGCGATCATCTGGAAACCTGGCAAGGAAACTTTCCGCTTGAGCACCTGTATACGGTCGGCATCGCCGGCGAACGCGTGCTGCGCGAGCTGAAGGACCACGGGCGACTGCTGGGCACGCGCTGCGGACGCTGCGAGTATACCTACGTTCCTGCCCGGCTGTATTGCGAGAGGTGCCTGGCGCGCCTCGACGAATGGATACCGGTGCCGCTGGGCGGTAGCCTGGCGAGCTTTACGACCGTCTTCCAGGACGTCGACGGTCGGCCACTTGATCCGCCGACGCTGATGGGCCTGATCGCGCTTGACGAGTCGAGCGGCTACTTCGTCCACCGGCTCGGCGAGGTCGAGGAGCGATCGCTGCGCATCGGCATGACGGTCGAGGGAGTCATGAAGCCGGTCGGCGAGCGCGTTGGCTCGATCGACGACATCCGCTATTTTCGGCCGGTCTAACCGCGATATCGAGAGGCGCCGACGCACGGCCGGACGCGGGCGGCGGCGCCCGCCCGCGCTCCCGGGTTGGGTGCCTTCCCAAGGTCTCGCGGGACACCTCGGAAATGCTTGCGGCACTCGCAGGAGCATGGTAGACTGCCGGCCGTGACGACCTCCATCCACGATCACCAGCGGGAAATCCGTCGGTGACTGCTGACGAGTACTGTAGCCTCCTGCGAAACCTGGTTTCGTTGCCCCGGGTGCTATCGCTCTGGAACGTCTCCGACCGAGGAATGCCCGTCTTTGCCCACAGTATGGACGTCGCGCTGATTTGCCTCGGGAAGTATCCGGAAGCCCGAGAGCGGTTTCCCGGTTTCCGATTAGACGTCGTCCTGATTGGCGCCGTGCTTCACGACCTCACCAAGGCGACGGCGCGCGAGGGCAACGGGCCATCCCATAGTCACATCATGACTCACGAGCCCTCGATCGCGGTGGCCGAGGCGATGCGCGCGCTGGACGACGCGCAATCCGGCGCCGGAGTCTGGCTCGACGACGAGGGGATCGACCACGTCTGGCACGTCGTCGCGGCCCACCACGGACCCTGGGGGAAGGTCAAGCCGCGGACGCCCGAGGCGGGATTACTCTTCCAGGCGGACAACCTCTCGGCGACGCGCCATCGGACCGCGCCCGTCGACGCGAGTGATATCCTCCCTCTGTTAGAGCGCGGCTACCGCTGGACCCAGGCAGGGACGCTTCTGGGCGTCGGACGCGCGATGATCAAGGCACGCCTGGAAGACGCGTGTCGGGCCGAGGGCGTACGTGACCCGGCTGAGCTGCTCGATCGATGGAAGGAGCGCGGTACGGTGAGAATCGGCGACGCCGAGCTGGTGAGTCAGATTGAGCGGGTACGCTTCGTCGTCGACTTCGCGCGGCGTTGTCCGGACGCGCTGGTCGACGAAGTTCGACCGTGGCTCCCGGATTTCGGGGCAGGAGACGCACTTCGCTGGAATCTCTCGGATAGCGCGGGTGGTCGGTATCCGGAGGGGCGAGGCATGTCTCGCCCCTCCGGTCGATCAAGGGGCGGTTCGGAGGAGCAGGGGGCATTCCTTGTCCCTCCGGTCGATCGGGACGCGCCGGACCCGGCTTACCGTCGGCCTTCCACCTTCTCAGATTCCGCGGCGTCCCCCTCACGGCGCATCTCGTTCGGGGCGCTGACTCCGATCAGCTCCAGGGTATTGCGCAGCGCACATTGCGCGGCGGCGACGAGCTTGAGCCGGGCCGCGGTGAGCGCCACGTCGTCGGACACCACCCGACACTGGGTGTAGAACGAGTGAAACTCGGCGGCGAGCTCCATCGCGTAGTGCGGAAGGTGATGCGGCTCGCAGGTCGTCGCCGCGGTCTCGACGATCTCCGGTAGCTCGATCATTTTGCGGATCAGAGCAAGCTCGGCGGGATGGCGCAGCAGCGAGACGTCGGCGTGCTGGTAATCGACGTCACCCGCGAAGCGAAGGATGCTGGCGATTCGGGCGTGGGCGTACTGGACGTAGAACACCGGGTTCTCGTCCGATTGCCTCTTGGCCAGATCCAGGTCAAAGTCCAGGTGGCTGTCGGCCGAGCGCGACACGAAGAAGAAGCGGCAGGCATCGCTGCCGACCTCGTCGAGCACCTCGCGCAGCGTCACCAGGTTTCCGGTTCGCTTGGACATACGGATCGGCTGACCGTCGACTTTGAGCGTCACCAACTGGTGGATGATGATCTGAAGTCGGTCCGGGCTGATCCCGAGCGCGCCTACCGCCGCCTTCGTGCGGCCGACGTGTCCCTGGTGATCGGCGCCCCAGACGTCGATCGCCCGGTCGAAGCCGCGCTCGACCAGCTTGTTGTAATGGTAAGCGACGTCCGACGCGAAGTAGGTTGGCTCGCCGTTCGAGCGAACCAGGACGTTGTCCTTGTCTTCGCCCAGCACGGACGACACGAACCAGACTGCCCCTTCCCGCGTTGCGATGTAACCGCGTTCCTTCAGCATATCCAGCGTTTGTTGGACGGCGCCCTGATCGTAGAGAGTCTGCTCGGAAAACCAGCAGTCGTACTCGATGCCAAGTCGCTCGAGATCGGCCTTGATACCCTCGAGGAAGTAGGCCACACCCAGACGAGCGAGCTCCTGGTACGCCTGGGCCAGCGGCATCGCCAGAAAGCGGTCTCCCTGAGTGGCTTTCAGGTGCCGAGCGAGATCGATCAGATAAGTGCCGTGATAGCCATCGGCGGGAACCGACACGTCACGACCGAACTCCTGGGCGTAGCGCGCGAAGATGCTCTGTCCCACGACGTCGATACGGCTGCCGTGGTCGTTGACGTAGTATTCACGCCAGATCTTGTATCCCGCGGCGCCGAGCACTCGGGCGAGCGAATCGCCGAGCGCGCCGCCTCGACCGGAGGCGACCGGCAGTGGTCCGGTCGGATTCGCGCTCACGAACTCGACCTGGATGCTGACGCCGTGGCCAAGGTCGATCGCGCCGAAGTCCGGACCGAGGTCGACGACGGTGTTGACCTGTTCGCCGAGCCAGCGATCGGACAGGGTAAAGTTGATGAAGCCGGGGCCGGCAACGGTTACTCGCTCGATCATCGGCGACGCCGGTAGCTCGTCGACGAGGATTCGGGCGATCTGATTCGGATTCATCCGGGCGCTGCGCGCGAGCTTCAAGGGCAGCGTGCTCGCGTAATCGCCGAACGCGGGATTGGACGCACGCTCGATCGGGCTCGCCGGGATCGCGGCCGTCGGCAAGAGCCCTTTTCGCTGCGCTCCCTGGACGGCCTCGTCCAGCAACGCGCCGATCTGCTGGCGGATCAAAGGTGAATACATGGCAGGCACATTATACCATCCTTCAAGGGAGAACCGGTTCCTCGGGCACGATGGCCCAGGCAGCGGCGTAGGCGATCACGGCAGGAAAGAGGCCGAGGAGCAACGAGAGGACGATCAGGAGGCGGATGATCGTCGGATCGACCGCGAGGTATTCTCCGAGGCCACCGGCGACGCCGGCGATCATTCGATTCTCTCTCGACCGGTAAAGTCTCTTCATCGTGGGCGACGCTCCGTACTGGTTTGGCTTCGAGGCCCAGTCGAACCACTATACAAACAACCCCGAGTAATGGCAAGCCGTCAGCCTCAACCCGTTGCGGTTTAATAGGGGGTCCAGTACAATCGAGAGTACTTAGAATCGCGGTGGAGGTGCGTCTGCCATGAAGGCCGTTCTGATGGCAGGAGGGGAAGGCTCTCGACTTCGCCCTCTGACGATTGTGCGACCGAAGCCGATGGTGCCGATTGTCAATAAACCGGTGATGGAGCACGTGCTGTCGTTGCTGAAGCGTCACGGAATCACCGACGTGATCGTCACCGTACAGTATCTCGCCTCGGTCATCGAAGACTATTTCGGCGACGGTAGCTCGCTCGGGATGCGCATCCAGTACTCGGTCGAGGAAGTTCCCCTCGGCACGGCCGGGAGCGTCAAGGCGGTTCAAGATCAGCTGGACGACACCTTCATGGTGATCAGCGCCGACGCCCTCACTGATTTCGATCTGGGAAGCATCATCGAATTTCACCGGGAACGGAAGGCGACGGCGACGCTGACCCTCTACCAGGTTCCGAACCCGCTCGAGTACGGCGTGGTCATTATCGACGGCGACGGACGCATCCAGCAGTTTCTCGAGAAGCCAAGCTGGGGCGAAGTGTTCTCCGACACCGTGAACACCGGAATCTACGTCCTCGAGCCGAGTATCTTCGAGTACTACGAAGCCGGCAAGCCGGTCGACTTCAGTCAGAACGTGTTTCCCGCGCTGCTTCAGAAGAAGGATCGCCTGTACGGATTCGTGGCCTCGGGATACTGGTGCGACGTCGGGAACATCCAGGAGTACATGCGGGCGAACGCCGACGTGCTCCTTGGCCGAGTCGACATCGGCTCGTTGGGCAAAGAGCTTGGCAACGGCATCTGGTGTCAGTGCGACGACGTCGAGATCGCGCCGGACGCCCAGATCTATGGACCGGTTTGGATTGGCGAAGCATCCAAGATCAAGAGCGGCGTCGTGATCCGGGGGCCGAGCGTTATCCGCGATTTCACGATCGTCGACTCGCGGGCGCAGATCGACCGGAGCATCGTCTGGCGCAACTCTTACGTCGGGGAGCGAACCGAGGTGCGCGGTGCGATCATCGGCCGGCAATGCAGCTTGAAGAGCAAGTCGATGGTCTTCGAAGGCGCCGTGGTCGGCGACCAGACGATCGTCGGCGAAGGGGCGATCATCCAGCCCGGGGTCAAGATCTGGCCCTCCAAGGAGATCGAGACCGGCGCGACGGTATCGACGAGCTTGATCTGGGGGTCACACGGCCGGCGCAGCCTCTTCGGCCGCTGGGGAGTGACCGGCCTGGTCAACATCGACCTGACGCCGGAGTTTGCCGCCCGGCTGGCCGCGTCGTACGGCTCAACGCTTCCGAAGGGCGC
>JAJPKB010000219.1 GCA_021323915.1 Chloroflexota bacterium
CCGTCTCCGACTGGTTCGTCCAGGGCACGGTTCCGACTGCCCACGCGCCAACGCCGACTCCGCCGCCCACCCCGACGCGGACCCCGAGGGATGCCCAACCGCAGAGCCCCGGGTCCCGTGGGCGCCACAAGCATTAAGTCCCCGGCAAGCCAGGATCGAAGTGGCAAGCGCCCGTCGTCACAGCCTGCCGGGGGTTCCGAGCGGATCCGGTCCCAGTCTGCCGGGATCCTCGGTCACGAACAGCGGCTGGACCGGCGTGCCATCGCTCCAGCGCCCCATGAACCGCTGCTCCGGGGTCCCGCCGAGCGCGTAAGCCACGTCGCGGTGAAAGAAGGCAGTATCGACAAGCGCGACCGAAAGCTTCCAGGTGACGTAGTAGTCGTCGGCGTTCGTCGCGGTCATCCAGCCGAACGGGAGGCCGGCGCCGGCGCACGGCATGAAGTGATCGGCGACGAGGCCGGGCGATCCGTGCCGGTCGGTGATGACCTTGACGATGTCGCGATGGCTGGCCGGAATCTGCGGGATGGCGTCCCAGAGTCGGGTCGCGTCGGCGTAGCCGACCAGACTATCCCGGTCGCCGACGATCGTCAGGTAATACGTCGTGCTCGGTATCCGGCGGGCGTCGGCGAGCGAAATCCCCTCCCACCGCTGGTCGATCAGCGCCAGCGCACCCGGCTCGACCGTCAGCAGCGCCTTTGGCATCGGCAGTCCAGAACCCGCGGCCTCGGCCGTCAGGTCGAAGGCGACGACCCCGCCGACCGAATGTCCGATCACCGCGACGTCGCCCAGCAGCGGCGCGACGTGGCCGGGCTGGCGAAGCACCCGGAGCGCACTCGCTTCCGCGCCGATCGCGTTCGCCGTGTACGCCGACGGCGGGGACGTGAGCACCTGGTAGACCGGGTAAACGACGACGTTTCCTTTCCTCACGAGGTGACGAATCCAGTTCCAGTACACCGTCGGGGTGGTGGCCATCCAGCCGTGGACGAACACGACGACCGGCGCGGAAGGGGGAGACGGACCGGCCGGCTCGAAGAGGAAATAGGCCAGGGCGCCCTGTCCGTAGGCGTGCCAGACGACGTACCGGAACGGATAGTCGCTGCCGCCGGGCCCGAATCCGGGCTGGTCGGGTGGGCGGGCGACGGTTGCGCCGGGAAGGCTCGTCGGCCTCGCCAACCGGTCGAGAGCGGGCGCCGTGGCCGTGGCGCCGATCTCCGCGAGCGCTGGCCCAAAATCCGGCGTGCCGTTCGGACCGATCCTGCCGCCGGCGATCGCCGTCGAGGAGCCGCGACGCCCCGCGGTCGCCGGCGCGATGCAGCCGGCGACGAGGCAGAAAACGAGCAGGAGAATGAGGCCAACCGTCATCACTCGAACGTAGGCGACGGGTGGCTCGCGTTGGTCGAGCTTCCGGGAGTGTTTCATGTCACTCGACAGCCGAGGCTAAACCGCTCCCGGCGCCGGAGTGAACCCGGCCGGAAGCGACGGGACAGCCCGCTCCGGTTCAAGAAGCGGACCGGGGCCGCGGCTGCCGCCGCTTGGGGTCGTGGAGGCTTTAACCGCCCGGGCACACGCGATTGGCGCACCAGGCAAACGAGCGTCCTTTTCCCTCTCCCTTTGAGAGGGTTAGGGTGAGGGTCCGATGACCGTGGCCGGCAAATGGCTCCAACCCTCACCCTCGCCCTCTCCCAAGCGGGGGTTCGCTCGCTCGCACGCGGGCATCATCGATCGAGAACGACTACTACCACCCCGCCAGCGAGCCCATCGGATCCCAGGCCGGCAGAACGATCGGGTCGCGAGTTAGCGCCGCTTGGAGCTCGGGCGAGAGGTAGCTCTTCCGGGCGGCGATCTCGAAGGTGTACTCGTCGAACCAGGAATCGTTCATCGTGTAGAAGCCCTTCTGCCCGTTCTCGTTACCCCAGCTATTCTCGACGCGCCATCGCCGCGCCGCGCCGTCCACGACGTCGACGCCAGTGAAGAGCATCGCGTGGGTCATCTGGGTGTCGTGGTAGATGAGCCGATCCGCCTTGTCCAGGGTGAACTCGGTCTGGTAGAGCGCTCCGAAGTCATACAGATCTTTATCCCAGATGCCGAGGTCGCGCCGCATCATCTTGCCCACGTCGCAGCCGAACCAGACCGGCTCGCCGGCCTCGATCGTGCGCCGCGCGATGTCCTTCAGCACGCCGGCCTCGACGTTCAGGTAAGTGACGATCTCGCCCCCGACGACGTTGCCCAGGTACTCGACGGTGTAGGTTCGGCCGTACGGGCTGGTCGGCCGGGGGTCGTTCACCAGGCAGACATACTCGTCGATCGGCAATTCGACGTACCTTTCCGCGAACTCGCGCGGCGTCAGGTCGGGGTCACGGTGAAACTGCTTGTCGGTGTCGGTCCACTGCCAGGTGAATCGCTCTGGCGGATTCCCGAGGTGGATGCAGAGGATCCGGTGTACCACCGCGAGGATCTCCCGCTTTCTGGCGCGCAGGTCTTCGACGCTCGCGCCGGCCCCGCTCAGCTCACGCAGCGTCTTCGCGCCCTCGCGGAGCTTCTGGCGAAGGATCGCGTTCATGCGCATGGTGTTCGACGAGCTCTCGGTCTCCGGCATGAACGCCTTCGGCACCAGGCCGTGCTTCCGGACCAGGTTTACGAACATGTTCCACTGGCCGCCGTCCTCGGTGGGACGCCCCAGCAGGAACGCCACCGTGCGATCGTCGACGTCGCGGTCGCGAGTCTCGATGATCGCCTCGAGAAAATAGTTCGCCCGCTCGAGCTTATCCCAGAAAAGCACGAAGTTCTGGCTGAACTCGAAGCTCTTCAGCCCCATCTTTCGCATCGCGCCAACCCGGAGGAGGTTGAGCCCGGCGAACATCCAGCAGCGTCCCGAGCGCTTCTGGTTCGTCACCGTCCAGTCGTCGAGGACGTGGGAGAAGGTGTGGTCGATGTTCGTCACGACCTCATGGTTAAGCGCGACGTCGTCGACGGTGGTCTGGGTGACCGCATTCTGAGCGACACGACTGACCGGATTCGCCGCGAACTCGTCGCGGAGAGCCGCGAAAGTCTCCTCGGTGAGCGCGCCGTCGGCGGCAGCTTCGGCGCGGTGCGCTGCGATCAACGTCTCGGAAAGCGCCATGGTGTTCACTCCTCTGCGATGACCGTTCGGCATTCTTCCACCCATGACGCTATCAGATCCCGGTCCGGCCGGAAAGGGGCCAGGCGTGCCTTTCCCTGGTAGCGCCGACTCGCTCGGCGTGCCGGTTCCCGGGTCGTCCGCGTCGCGCTATACTATCGACCGACAGACGCCTCGGTCGGCCCGGGCAAAAAATAGGGAGGTACGCCGTGTCCGAACTCAAGGGGAGCAAGATCTCGGTTCTGAATCCGATGGGCTATCCACCGACGGTGACCGGGAAAGGCCTGGCGCCGCGCCTCGACAGCCTCGACGGAAAGATGATCTACCTGGTGGACGCACGGTTCGACGATTCGGTGATTCTGCTCGAGCAGATGCAGAACTGGTTTAGCGAGCACCTGCCGTCGGTGAAGACGAAGCTCATTCAGCTATCGACCGTCTACACCCAGGACGACCCAAGGACCTGGGAGGAGATCAAAGCCAACGGAGACGCCGCGATCATCGGGGTTGGCCACTGAAGTACCTGTGCGCCGGCGGTCGCCGTGCACGGGATGACGATCGATCACAAGTATGGCATTCCCACGGTCTCCCTCCACACGAAGCCATTCCAGCACGTGGTGCGCTCGGTCGCGCGGGTGAGCGGCATGCCGGCGGCGCGCTACGCGTTCGTTCCCCAGCCGGTGATGGGCAAGACCCCGCGCGAGCTGCGCGCCTACGTCGAGGGCAACGATCCGGTGACCGGTCGACCGGTCATGCAGGAGGTCATCGACGGATTGACCCGGCCGTTCGACGTCGAGGAGCTCAAAAACGCCTCGTTCGAGCGATCGACGCCGCGCCTGGTCGAGCCGGACACCGCGGAGAACCTCGAGCGCCTCTTCCTGGAGAACAACTGGACCGACAAGCTGCCGATCGTTCTTCCGACCGAGGAGCGGGTGGCGGAGATGCTGAAGCACACCAGCCACGGGCCGGACGAGGTGGTCGGTCACATGCGGCCGACCGCCTTCCGCGAGTACTGGGAGTACACCGTCGAGAAGGTCGCGGTGAACGCGGTGATGGCCGGCGCGCGGCCGGAGTACTTCCCGGTGATCCTGGCCCTGGCGGCCACCGGGGCGAGCGCCCGGGGCAGCACCACCAGCTCGGCGGCGGCGATGGCGGTCGTCAACGGACCGATCCGCCACGAGCTCGGGATGAACTGGGAGATCGGCGCGATGGGGCCGTACAACCACGCCAACGCGACGATCGGGCGCGCCTACGGTCTCCTTTCCCAGAACCTGCAGGGCGGCTCGGTTCCCGGCCTCACCTACATGGGCTCGCAGGGAAACAACTACGCCTACAACAGCATCACCTTCGCCGAGAACGAGGAGCGCAGCCCCTGGGTGCCGTTCCACGTCCAGCACGGATTCAAGCCGACCGACAGCGCGGTCAGCACGTTCGGCGGCTGCCGCTGCACCGCCTTCACCCTTGGGCTGCGCGAGCAACACTGGCGGGAGCACGTCCGGAACATGCTGCGGGGCCTCGATCCACACTGCCCGCCGACCTTCGTCCTCGACCCGATCACCGCGCGCCAGTTCATCGACCGGGGCGGCTTCGACACCAAGGAGAAGCTGATCGAGTGGATCTACGAGAACGCGCGCATGCCGGCCGGCGAGTACTGGGACTATCAGCTCATTCAGAACTACATCTATCCCCGGGCGACGTACGGCGAAGAGCCCTGGGCGTCGCTGCTGAAGGCCGCGCCCGACGAGCTGATCCCCATGTTCCGTCCGGAAGACATCCACGTCGTGGTCGTCGGCGGCGAGACCAACGGCTACTGGCGGATCATCGGCTGCACCTACAGTAAGACCGTCTCGGTGGACGACTGGCGGTAAGCCTTACCACATTCCTCCGAACGGGCTAGCTGGGAATTCCTGTCGCGGCCACTGGTCGCCCCCTCGTAAGGCAGCTATAGTGAACTCGCCATTCGGGGCGGTCCCGAGCAGCCGGTGACGGAGAAGCCAGGGTATGCGAACGAGCGAGGTGTCCAGCGGAAGCGCGGCGCTCGGTGGTCCAAAAAGCGTGGCGCCCGAGTGGACCGAGTCCGCTAGCGCCTTCGGCGATCCCACCCTGTCGTTTCCTGAGATCGTCGACCATCTCGTCGAAGGCGTCACGGTCATGCGGAGGGACGGACGGTTCATCTTCGCCAATTCGAGCGCGCGAAGGATCCTCGGCATCGGCCTGGAGGTAATGAATCAAGAGGTGCCACCTCCGGCGGGCTGGCGCCAGCTGACCGAGGATGGTGAGGAGTGGACCGAGGATTCTCATCCCGCCGCGGTCAGTCTCCGGACGGGCAGGGCGTGCGCCGACGTCATCATGCGCTTCGAGAAGCCCGACGGCATCACCGCCTGGGTCTCCGTTAACACCCAGCCGCTTTTCCGCGACGGCGATCCGCTGCCCTACGCGGTGGTGACCTCGCTGTCCGACGTCACCGAGCAGCGCCGGGCCCAAGAAGAGATTCTCTTTCAGAAGACGGTGCTGGAGGCGCAGGCCGAGGCGTCCAGCGATGGCATTCTGGTCCTGGATCCGGACGGGCGGGTGCTCTTTTCGAACAGCCGGTTTCAGGAGATCTGGCGCTTCCCCTCGGAAGGGGTGCGCGAGGATCCCGCCGAGCGGCTGAGCCACTTTCAGCGCATGGTCGCCGATCCGGACGCGTTCGCCGCCATGGTCGCTCGGTTCAGGCGCCACCCCGACCAGAGCGGCTGGCACCTGATTCGGCTGCGGGATGGCCGCACCCTGGATCATTTCGCCGGCCCGGTCCGCGGCGAAGACGGCACCCACTACGGTCGGGTGGCATACTTTCACGACGTGACCGATCGCCTCCGCGCCGAGGAGGCGATCCGCCTTCAGAAGACGCTCCTGGAAGTCCAGACCGAGGCCTCACGCGACGGCATCATCCTCGTCGGCGCCGACCGGCGCATTCTCTCGTGCAACCGCCGATGCCGCGAGATGTGGGGCGTGGACGAAGGGATCATTGGACGCCCGGTCGCCGAGGTCGCGGCATCCTTACTGCCGACGGTCGCGAACGCCGAGGACTTTACCCGAATCGTCAGGCGCTTCGTGACGCACCTTGACGAGGAGCGCCCCGACGGCGACGAGTTCGTCTTTCGCGACGGGCGCGTTCTTCGAAGCTACGGAAGCCCGGTTCACCGCGAGGACGGCTCGCTCTTCGGTCGGGTGGTGTACTTTCAAGACGTGACCGAGCAGCGGCACGCCCGTGAGGCGCTCGAGCGGCTGAGCCACCGCGACGAGCTGATTCTGAACTCCGCGGCGGATAGCATCATCGGCCTGGACTCGTCCGGACGAGTGACCTTCGCCAATCCGAGCGCGGCGCGGTCGACCGGATTCACTCCGCTCGAGCTGATCGGCCAGCCGCTCCACGCCTTCCTGGAGCACACCGGAGCCGACGGCACGAGGTACCCGCCCGAGGACGATCCGATTCTGCGCGTGCTCGAGACCGGGCGGCCGGGCTACGCGAGCGGCGACGTCTTCCGTCGTAAGGACGGGACGACCTTCCCCGTCGAGTACGTGAGCGCGCCGATCGCCGAGGGCGACGACATCGTCGGCGCGGTCGTGACCTTCAAGGATATCTCCGAGCGGTACCGCGTGGAGAAGATGAAGGACGAGTTCATCTCGGTCGTCAGTCACGAGCTTCGCACGCCGCTGACCTCGATCCGTGGCTCGCTCGGGCTGCTGGCCGGCGGACTGGTCGGCACGATCCCGCCGCGGGCGCAGCGCATGCTCGACATCGCGGTGAAGAACACCGACCGTCTGGTCGGTCTGATCAACGACATCCTCGACATCGAGCGGATCGAGTCGGGCAAGGTGACGATGCAGTGGGAACACTGCGACGCCGGCCAGGTTATCGCTCACGCCGCCGAGGTGATGCAGGCCATGGCGGAACAGGCCCAGGTGACGATCGAAGTCGCGCCGGCGAAGGCGCGGCTTTTCGCCGACTCGAATCGCTTGATCCAGGTCGTCACCAATCTCCTGAGCAACGCGATCAAGTTCTCGGCGCCCGGCGGTCGGATCCGGGTTTCAGCCGAGCGGCGAGACGACCAGATCCTGTTCCGGGTGAAGGACGACGGGCGAGGTATCCCGGTCGACAAGCTGGACACGATCTTCGGGCGTTTCCAGCAGGTCGACGCGTCGGATTCCCGCGACAAGGGCGGCACCGGTCTGGGTCTGGCGATCTGCCGCAGCATCGTTCAGCAGCACGGCGGAAGGATCTGGGCCGAGAGCGGCCCCGCGCACGGTCAGGGCAGCACGTTCAGCTTCACCATTCCGGTCGAGCGCAAGAAGCCCCGACACGATTAGAGCAAATGAGACCGCGATTCAGCCGGCGAGCGTTCAATCCCCTCTCCCTTTGGGAGAGGGCGACGGTGAGGGTCTGGGCTACCGAACCACCGCGCTCACCGGACCCTCACCCCAACCGTCTCCCAGAGGGAGAGGGAGGAGCACGCCGGGCCGTCGGCTGAATCACCCGTGAGTTTGCTCCAGTCGTGCGCGCTCCCGTGCTAGCTGGCGGTGTAGTACCAGACGTGCGACCGCAGACTGGTGGCGTTGACGACCGTCGCCTGATCCGAGGAGCCATTCTGCCAGCGCACCCGCAGGGCGCGATCGAACGGAATCGGATCGTCGACGTGGAACCGATAAGCGCCGACGACGTGCGCGGTGGCGTCGTATCGCGTGCAACCGCTGTGCTCCGCGAAGATGACGCCGGTCTGGAAATACCAGGCGTTGTTGAAATAGTCCTCGGTGCCGCTCGCCTCGTAGCTCGGCGCGCTCGAGCCGTCGAGGAAGATCTGAACGTTTCCCTCCAGGTAGTTGAAGCTGGAGTCGCCGCCGACCATCCGCATGTAGACTCCCCAGAGGGTGCCGCGCGGTTGGTCGACGATGCTCACGAGATCCTGCCAGGCATACGCGGCAACGCTGACGTCTTGCTCGAAGGTGTGCAACCGGCTCATGCGTCCCCAGGCCTGCGCGACGCCGAGGTGGTAATCGGCGATCGCGAAAACCGTGGCCGCCGTGCTGCTGCTCCCGTTGACGATGTCGACCTTGATGGACGAGCTGAAAGGGATGGGAAGGTAGCTGTAGTAGCTGTTGTTGACGCCGTCGTGGCTGTAGCCGATGTAGCGGGTCGCGAAGTTGGCGTTCGGCGTCGCGTCGGCGGCGTGGAAGCCCACCATCGTCGAGCGAACGCTGGGCGTCGACTCTCCGTCGACGTAGACTCGGTACTCCGTGCGCTCGCGTCCGAGCCAGTCGGCGCAGTTGATGGCGATCCACAGGTGCGAGACGTGGCCGGGCTCGCCGGTGAGGTTCAGCAGGGTCAGCGTCCCATCCGCGGGAAGGTTGGCGTATTCCAGCTTTGCCGAGCCGCGCCGGCCGGTCTCGTGCGCTCCCGGGAACCACGGGAGCGAGCTGCTTTCGGGTCCGGCTACCGGGCCGGCTGCCGATGCGGGCGACGGCAGCGCGGCGCCCTGCCCGGCGCTGCAGGCCGCCGCCAGCGCCGACCCGCCGAGCGCCATCGGAACGACTTTCACGAAAGAACGACGACTACGGCGTGCGGTCATGCACGACCCCTGGCTCCGTCCGGACGGCCGAAGAGGCAAGCACGCCCAATCTCAATTCCCTGGCGTGATTGCGCTGCTATCATACCAGACGGTCCGCTGGACCGCGCGCCGCTTCCCGGTCCCGCGTTGCCGTCGCTGGCGGAGGACGCTAAGATAGCGACGCCCAGGCGAAAAGGACCGCGGCGCTCGGTCGAGCTTCCGGCGGCCGATCGATTCGGCGTGATCTTAGCCCGAGGGGATCAGGGGGTGCGATGACGCGGATTTACGAGGAGCTGGGCGTTCGGCCGTTGATCAACGCGGCCGGCACCCAGACGCGCTTTGGCGGCGCGCCGCTGCCCGGCGAGGTCGTCGCGGCGATGGCCGAGGCGTCAACCGCCTGCGTGCGAATGGAGGAGCTTCAAGAAGCGGCCGGGCGGGTAATCGCCGAGATCACCGGCGCCGAGGCCGGCTACGTCACCTCGGGCGCCGCGGCTGGCATCACCCTGGGTGTCGCCGCCTGCCTCGCCGGCCTCGACGTCACGCGGATGGATCGGCTGCCGGACACGACCGGCATGCCCGACGAGGTAATCGTCCAGCGCGCCCACCGCAACGCGTACGATCACGCCGTCCGCGCCGCCGGCGCGCGTTTCGTCGAAGTGGGCTACCTGGGCTACCCGGGCGCGGGCGGCACCCATCCCTGGCAAATCGAGGCGGCGATCACTGAGCGCACCGCCGCCATCTACTGGGCGGTCATCGAGGCGCGCGGCGTGGTGCCGCTGGAAGAGGTCTGTCGGGTCGCCCACCGCCACGACAAGCCGGTCGTCGTCGACGCGTCGGCCGCGCTGCCACCGGCCGACAATCTGCGCCGCTTCATCGCCGCCGGGGCAGACCTGGTGAGCTTCAGCGGCGGCAAAGCGATCATGGGGCCGCAGGCGTCGGGCATCCTCTGTGGCCGGCGCGATCTGATCGGGTCGGTCCTCCTCCAGAACCAGGATCAGGACGTCCACCCGGAGACCTGGTCCTACCGGGCACGCTTTCTCGACAGCGGCCTTCTCCCCGGCCCACCCCACCAGGGATTGGGACGCGGCTTCAAGGTGGGGAAGGAAGAGATCGCCGGCCTCGTCACCGCGCTCCGCGCCTACGCGCGCCGGGATCATTCGGCCGACCGGGCGCGCTGGGACCGGCTGATCCAGGCGGTGATCGACGGCATCGCGGATCTGCCCGGCGTTCGGGGTCGCTACCTCGGCTCGGATTCGCCGACTGTTCCCCGCGCCCGCCTGGACCTGAACGAAGCCGCGCTCGGATTCAGCGCGTTCGACGCGATCGGCCGGCTGCTCGCCGGGGAGCCGCGCGTCGCGGTGAGCGAGAGCGCGGCGCGCGAGGGAGCGCTGGTGATCAACCCGCTGTGCGTGCGTGACGACGACGAGGCAGCGCTGATCGGGCGCCTCCGGGCCGTCCTGCGATCCACCGGATGATACAGCCTTCCGGGTGACCGGCGAGTTCGTCGTGCTGGAGACGGTGCCGCTGATCGTGCTGGCACTGCTGCTCGCGCTGTGCCTGTACGCGCTGCCGCGATTCCGACGCTTCTTCGAGATTGTCTTCTATTACCCCGTCGTGATGACCGCGGTCGTCGCCGCGCTGATCTGGCTGACCCTCTACTACCCGCGCGGGCTGATGGACCAGCTCGTCTCGCCCTTCTTCCCGACCGGCGTGCCCTGGCTGACCAACTCCACGCTCGCCCTCCCTTCGGTCGTCGCGGTCGACATCTGGAAGTCGATCGGCTACTACATGATCATCCTGCTGGCCGGCCTGCTGGGCATTCCCGGCGAATACGTCGAGGCTGCGAAGATCGACGGCGCCGACACGTTCCAGTGGACCCGCCAGATCATCCTCCCCCTGCTCAAGCCCCAGCTGCTCTTCGTGGTGATCATCGCCCTGATCAACACCGTGCAGGCGTTCGACACCTTCTACGTCCTGACCCGCGGCGGACCGGCCGATGCGACGCGGGTGCTGCCGATCGAGATCTATCTGCGCGGATTCGAGCTCCTCCAAATGGGACGCGCCGCGGCGGTTTCGCTGGTGATGTTCGCGTTCTTGATGGTGCTGTCGCTGATCCAGCTTCGGCTTTTCGGCACCGAGGGCTATTGAGCGTGCAAGCGCGGCGCGTTCCAAAGTCCGGTGGCCGCCCGGGCGCGGCGCCAGGCTCGGCCGCCCGGCCCGCGCCGGGAGAAACGGCGAGATGAGCGCGAGCCGAGCCGGGAGCATCGGCCGAGTCCGAGCCAGAGAGCGGGTGGGGCCGGGGCGTCGCGCGGGCCTCGCGGCCCTCTATCTTCTGCTCGTGCTGGGCGCGGCGTTCATGCTGATCCCCTTCGTGTACGCGCTTTCCGGCTCGCTGACGCCCGAGCGCGACCTCTTCACCGTGCCGATCAAGTGGATTCCCCGCGTTCCCCAATGGCAGAACTACGTTCTTCCCTTCCGCCAGAGCTACGCGCGCTATTTCCTGAACTCCGCGATCGTCTCGGTGATCCAGACCTTCTCCCCGCTGCTGCTCTGCTCGATGGCCGGCTACAGCCTGGCGAAGTTCAGCTATCCCGGTCGCACCGTCGCCTTCGTGTTCATTCTCAGCACGATCATGCTTCCCTTGCAGGTGACGCTGATCCCGGCCTTTCTGATCGTCAAGCAGCTCGGCTGGCTGAACAGCTACGCCGGCCTGATCGTGCCGGGCCTGGCGACGACGTTCGGCACGTTTCTCATGCGCCAGTTCTTCCTGGGAATCCCCACCGAGTACCTCGACGCCGCACGGATCGACGGCGCCAGCGAGCCGACGATCTACTGGCGGGTGATGCTGCCGATGATTCGCCCGGCGCTCGCCGCCCTGGCGATCTTCAGCTTCACCGGATCCTGGAACTCGTTTCTCTGGCCGCTGGTGATCGTCAACGACGATCAGATGCGCACGATCCCTCTCGGCATCGTGTTCTACTTCGGAGCGAACCGCGTCCCCGAGTACGGACAGCTGCTCGCGGTGTCGCTGCTCGCGACGCTGCCGGTGCTCGTCATCTTCATTCTGATGCAGCGCGA
>JAJPKB010000044.1 GCA_021323915.1 Chloroflexota bacterium
CTGGTCTCGGAGAGCGTGTCGCGGCTGCGGAACTTGGATGACCGGCGAAGCCTCGCCCTGTCGCTCATTCAGCTCGGCCTCACCGAGCTGTACCAGGGCGACCGACCCTCGAGCCGCGGTCACATGCGCGAGGGAATCGCGCTGCTCGAATCGATCGACGAGCCGTGGAACCTCGGTCTGGGGCACTTCGCGCTCGGTGAGGCGCTGGCTCCCGACGATCCGGACGCCGCGCGGACAGCCTACCAGCGCAGCCTCGCGGTGTACCGGTCGATCGGCGATCCCTGGGGAATCGCCCACGCCCTCACCGGTTTGGGTGGCCTGGCGATGCGCGCGCGGGATTATCCGGCCGCCCGTGCGCTCTTCACGGAAGGACTGGAGTTACGTCGCTCGATCGACAACCCCGGCGCCATCGCGACCTCGCTGGTGAGTCTCGGCGAGCTGGCCCGGCGCGAAGGCGACGACGCGACCGCCGCGCCATTCCTGAACGAAGGGCTGGAGCGTTTTCGCGCCCTGGGCGACACCGAGCACGTCGCCTGGGCCCTCTACAACCTTGGGATGGTCGCGGTTCGTCGGGGCGACATCGAGGCGGCGGTTGCCGCGCTATCCGAGGGGCTGGCGATTCGATCCACGCAGGGAAACCCGGCCGAGATCGCGAAGACCCTGGCGGCGATCGCCCGGCTCGCGCTGCTGACCGGGGCGGCGGAACGCGCGGCGACGCTCCGGAGTGCGGTCGACGCGATTCGCGCGACCAGCGGCACCGCCGCGCCAACCGACGAAGACTGGGACGACGAGCAGCGAGCCGCGGCCCTCATCCGAGCCGCCCTGGACCCGCTGGTCGCGTCGTCCGCCGAGTCGAGCGGCCGATCGCTTTCCCTGGACCGCGCGGTAATTTTTGCCGCCGAGACCCTGTGGGGCTTCCCTCACCTCCTACCCTCGTCTACCGTCTGACCACCAACCCTCTCCTCTACCCTCTGACCCCTTATCCAGGGGGAACCTTCCCTTTCCCGGGGAGAACCGTCCGTTCTCCAGGCGGGAACCTTCTCCCAGTGCGCGGGAGGGGGACTCAGCAGGAGCATCTCTCTCAAGACCCTTCCCCCGCGCACTGAAGGCTCCCCGTGGAGAAGGGGGCCGGAGGGTAGACGAGGAAGGGGTAGGGGATGAGGGAGATCCCCGGCCCGGCACCTACCAGCCTCACTTCACGAACTCCCGCACGACCTCCAACAGGCGGTCGACTTCGTCTTCGCTGTTGAAGAGCGCGGTCGAGACCCGGATCTTGCCGGAGCCCTTGCCGAGGGTCCGGGGATAGAGCTTGCTCTCCTCGAAGCGCTTCTGAAGCGCCGCTTCGTCGCGGCCAACGACTTCGAAGGAGACCAATCCGCTCGACCGCTCCCACTCGATCGGTGTCCACAGCCGAACGCCGTCGACGTTCGCGAGGCCGCGCTTCAAGCGCACGGACAGCCGAGAGATCTGATCCGAGACGGCGTCCCAGCCGAGCTGGTCGAACCAGTCGAGGGCCAGGCCGATGCTGGCGTGCACCGGAAAGCCCCGGGTGCCGAACTCGAAGCGCCGGCCGCTCGGCTCGAGGTCGACGCCCGAGTCGACGCTGAACCGGCTCAGCGAGCCGGCCCCGACGTAGGCTGGCTGGAGCCGCTCCATCAGCTCCTGACGCGCGTAGAGAAAGCCGGTTCCTTTCGGACCTCCCAGCCACTTGTGGGCGTTGCTGGTGAAGAAGTCGCAGTCGATCTGCTGGACGTCGATCGGCATCACCGCGAAGGACTGGGCGCCGTCGACCAGGGCGAGCGCCCCGTGCTCGTGGGCAAGGGCGCAGATCTCCCTGACCGGCAGGCGAATCCCGTAGGGCGACGTCACGTGGCTGGTCCCGATCAGGCGCGTTCGCTCGGTGATCAGCGCCCGAACCGAAGCCAGGCTCTCGGCGGGGTCGTGGTGGACGGTGTAGCGCTTGACCACGAGACCGGTTCGCTGGGCGGCGTAGAACCACGGATAATTCATCGCCGGGTGCTCTTGATCGGAGATGATGACCTCGTCGCCGGGCTGCCAGGCGAGGCCGGCTGAGACGAACGTGACCCCGTCGGTGGCGTTTCCGGAGAGCGCGACCTCGCTCGGCCGGGCGTTGATCCGCGCGGCGATGCGCTCGCGCGACGACTCGATTCCTTTGCGCATCACCGTTTCGTTCGCCGCCATGCCGCGGCGCTCGAATTGGGCGACGTTGCCGAGATACCGCGCGAGCACCGGCTCGGCCATGATGCCGTAGGTGCCGGTGTTGAAGTAGGCCATCTCCTTGAGAATCGGATACGCTTCGCGCACCGCGGTGAGGTCGAACGTGGTGGTGGACAACGAGCTCCTCCTTCTGACGTCGGCGGCGTCGCCCCCGAAACGCACCGATGGCGCGGGGGCTTGATTCCCTGCTATTGTAAACGATGGCGAATGTCCCGGACGCCCCAAAACGGTCGGTCTGCTAACCGGACAGATCAACGCTAAAGACAGCGCCGCGTTTCCCTCACCCCCTGCCTCCTCCCATCCGAGGGAGAGGGGACTCAGCAAGAGCGTCTCCTATAAGACCCTTCCCCCGCGGCTGGGGGAAGGGGTAGGGGAGGAGGGAACCCCATCGCTCCGTCAAACGGTAGCCAGCCCCAGGTGGGCGTCCGCCCGCTGTACGGCTGTCTGTGTGCGCCGGTCGCTGCCCATTCACACGTGTGTTGTCGTTCGGCCGGCTCTGCCCTCACGTCAACGCCGCCTGGAAGCCGCGCGCGGCTTCCTCGGCGAAGTGACAGGCGACCCGGTGGCCCGAGCCCACGTCACGCAGGACCGGTTCGTCGACGCGGCAGATGTCCTGGGCGAGCGGACAGCGCGGATGAAAGCGGCAGCCGGCCGGCGGATTGATCGGGCTGGGAACTTCACCGCCGGGGACCAGACGCTGGCGACGGCGCGCCTCGGCCGGGTCGGGAATCGGCACCGCGGAAAACAGGGCCTGGGTGTAGGGGTGGTGCGGGCGCTGGTAGAGATCGTCGCGGGTCGCAAGCTCGACGATCTTGCCGAGGTACATCACCGCGACCCGGTCGCTCATCTGACCGACCACCGCCAGATCGTGGGCGATGAACAGGTACGAAAGATTCAGCCGGCGCTGGAGATTGCTCAGCAGCGCCAGAACCTGGGCCTGAATCGAGACGTCGAGCGCCGAGACCGGCTCGTCGAGCACGATGAACGAAGGCTCGACCGCGATCGCCCGGGCGATGCCGATGCGCTGGCGTTGGCCGCCGCTGAATTCGTGCGGATAGCGCTGGACGAACTCGGGATTGAGCTCGACCATGCTCAGAAGCTCGGCGATGCGATCGCGCCGCGCCTTCCCCTCGGCGAGGTGGTGGACCGACAGCGGCTCGGAGATGATCTGGCCAATCGTCATGCGCGGGTTCAACGACGCGATCGGGTCCTGGAAGACGATCTGCATGCGGCGGCGCAGCGCGCGCAGCTCCTCCGGCTCCAACGCGCCCAGGTCCTGGCCCTGAAAGCGAACCGTGCCCTCGGTCGGCCGCTCCAGAAACAGAATCGTCCGGCCGGTCGTGCTCTTGCCGCAGCCGCTCTCGCCCACCAACCCCAGGGTTTCCCCCTCGGCGATTTGGAAGCTCACGTCGTCGACCGCGTGGAGGACGTGTCGCTGACGAATCAGCCACCCTTCGCCGGTGACCGTGTAGTAGACCTTGAGTCCGTCGACGTCGAGCAACGGCGTCCCGTTCGCGCTCATCCGGTCACCTCGGCGGTCCGGGGAAGATCGACCGGATTCCAGCAGGCGGCGGCGTGGGCCGGGCCGACGTCGTCGAGCGGCGGCCGGTGGCTCCAGCAGCGCTCGGTCGCGTAGGCGCAGCGCGGCGCGAATGGACAGCCATCGGCCAGCTCGGTGACGACCGGCGGCGACCCGGGGATGGTGTGGAACTCGCGCTCCCGGTGGCGGGTGAGCCGCGGAACGCACTGGAGGAGGCCGACGGTGTAAGGATGCCGCGGGTGGGCGAAGATCTCGCCGACCGGCGCTGATTCGACGACTCGGCCGGCGTACATCACGACGACCTGATCGCAATGGCCGGCGACGATCCCCAGGTTGTGGGTGATGAGAACCGAGGCCAGGTTCGATTCGCGCGATAGCTCATCCATCAGCTCGAGAATCTGGGCCTGAATCGTCACGTCGAGCGCGGTGGTTGGCTCGTCGGCGATCAGCAGCTCCGGTCCGCAGGCCATCGCCAGCGCGATCATCACCCGCTGTCGCTGGCCGCCGCTCATCCGGTGCGGATATTCGCGAAGTCGCTGCTCCGGATCCGGGAGGCCAACGCGCGAGAGCAGATCGATCGACCGTGCCTTCGCCTCGCCGGAGCTCGTCTTGAGGTGAACCCAGAGCAGCTCGCGCAGGTGTTCGCCAACGGTGAGGACCGGGTTCAGCGAGGTGAGCGGGTTCTGCGGGACCATCGCGATGGTTCGTCCGCGAAGCTTGCGCATCTGCGACTCGGGCTTCTTCAGCAGGTCCTCGCCGTGGAAAAGCACCTGCCCGCCGGCGATCTGGCCGGGCCAGCGGATCATTCCCATGATCGAGAGCGCGGTCACGCTCTTGCCGGAGCCGCTTTCCCCGACGATGCCCAGCGTCTCGCCGGCGCGAACGGTCATCGAGGCGCCTTCGACCGCGTATACGGTGGTGTCGCGCACCCGAAAGCGCGTGTGGAGGTCGCGCACTTCCAGCAAAGGGGACGAATCGCGCCCCTGGCTGTCAGGGAGCCTTCCGGTGCCAGACAACAATCATCACCTCGATGTTCAAAGACCGTCGCCTCACCCTTTGGAGTGGCCGCCTATTCGCGCGGCGACGGGACTCCCTCACCCCCTACCCCCTCTCCCAGCCGCGGGAGAGGGGACTCAGCAGGAAGATCCCCTTAAGACCCTTCCCCCGCGCACTGGGGGAAAGGTCTTAAGGGGATGAGGGATCCCGGTCGGCCCCAGAACTTGGCCACTCCCTGGGTGAGGCCGCGCGTTACGCCGGGGCCGCGTGGCGCCACTGATCGACGTTGTTGGCGATGTACGTGCTCGGAAGGTCGTAGGTGGCGGTGCCGAAGCCAGGCCACTCCAGACCGTCGTAGCCGTACTTGTCCTTGTCGAGCGCCGAGCCCTTATAGAACGGCTGGTAGTAGTACCCGTGCAGCTGGAAGTAAACGAAGATCGACATCGCGTCGCCGGTCAGCAGCTTCTGGGCATCGGCGTAGAGCGAGTTGCGGGTATCCTGGTTCAGCTCCGGACCCGCCTTCGCCAGCAGGTCGTCGTACTGCTTGTTGTTCCAGTTGTGGCGACCGCCGCCCTTCCAGACGCCCAGCATGTTCGAGGCGTCGAAGTAGTCCATGCCGTAGGAGATCCAGCCGAACGGGATCTGAGTCGGCTTGGCGTTCAGCTTGGTCATGAACGACGGCTGGTCGAGGTTCTGGAGGTTGACCTGCACGCCCAGCACCTGCTTCCAACCCGCGGCCAGCGCCTGGGTCACCGCCGGATCGGTCGGTGGGCCGTTGCCGCGAATGTAGAAGGTCACGGCCGGGAAGCCCTTGCCACCGGGGTAGCCCGCGTCCGCCAGGAGCTGCTTCGCCTTGGCCGGATCGAAGTTGGTCAGCGGCTTGAGCGGATCCTGGATCGACGACGGATAGCCCGGCATCAGCGCGCCGTAGGCCGGTAGCGCCAGCGGCGCCAGGATACCCTTAATGATCGAATCGCGATCGACCGCGTGGGCGAAGGCCTGGCGGACCTTGACGTTGTCCCACGGCTTGGCCGTCACGTCGAAGAATGCGTAATAGACGCGGAAGTCCTGCGGGTTGACGTAGAGGTGGAAGTCCTTCATCTTCGGGTCGGCCTGCGCCGCCTTGATGTCCGGCGCGAAGACCTCGGCGCCGTCGATCTCGCCCGCCTGGAACCGGAGGAACTGGCTGCCGCCCTTGTAGATGTTGCCGATGATCTGCTCGATGTTCGGAACCAGGTCACCCTTGTAGAGGGTGTTCGGCACGACCACGACCCGCTTGTCCGGGCTCCACTCCTGGAGCTTGTAGGGGCCAAAGCTGATGCTGGTCGAGGGGTTGGTGTTGTAGACGCCGGAGCTGTACTTCTCCAGACCTGCCGCCGAGAGCGGCCAGGAGTAGAGGAGCTGGGCTGGCATATAGGGAACCGGCTGTTCGGTCTCGAAGATCAGGGTCTGAGGATCCTCGCCCTGCCGCACTCCGATCTGGCTGGTGGGCACCGTCCCCTTGGTGGCCTCGGTGTAATTCTTGATCACGCCCTGCCAGTACCAGGTGAAGTCCCAGGCGTGCTTGGGGTCGGCGCTGTAGCGGAACGTCTGGACCCAATCGTTGGCGGTGACGTCGTTGCCGTCGGTCCACTTGTATCCTGGCTTCAGGGTGAACGTCCAGGTCAGGCCGTCCTTCGAGACGTCCCACTTGGACGCGTGGCCCGGGTGGATGTTGAAGTCGTTGTCGATGCGGGTGAGGGGAATGTTGAAGAGGTCGGCGTCGGGTGCGCGGGCGTAGACGGATTCGTAGAAGTCCTGGGCCTTATAGTTCGCGCCCTCGGAGTTGTTGAAGCCGATCGTCACCTGCTTGTTGGCGGGCGCGGCGTCCGGGGGAAGGGCTTTACCCCAGGCGTTGGTCGTGCCGCCAGCGCTCGCGGCGGCGGCCGGGGTGGCCGTGGCTGGAACGGCCGTGCTGATGGCGACCGGCTGAACCGTCGGAGCAGGCGTCGCGGTCGCGGCGGGGGCCGCGGTCGCGGCGGGCGCCGACGTCGCCGCGGCGGGCGCGGTGGTCGGAGCCGCGGCGGGCGTGCTCGAGCAGGCGGCGAGCAGAACCACGGCGCTGGCGCCGCCGGCCGCGATGAACCCGCGTCGGGTCAGCGCGCGCGACGTACGAACGGTTCGGTCTTGAGACGGCGTAGACATCGCAAATCCTCTTTCTTCGTATCGCGTCTTTCAGGTGCAGCGAATCGGTCTCCCGTCGACCAACTCGACAATAACGCCCGGATCAGATCTTCGATCGCCCTCGACGGCGCCCGGGTGGACGGCAGTCGCGGTTCTCGGCGGCCCTCACCTCCTTAGCAGTTGACGAAATCTCATTCGAGCGCGTTCGGATCGAGCGCGTCGCGAAGTCCGTCGCCGACGAAGCTGAAGCTCAACATCGTCAGGCCCAGGCAAAGCATGGGAAGGAGCCCGATGAGCGGAGCGGACTGCATGTACTGCCCGCCCTCGGTGATCATCTTGCCCCAGCTGGGGATCGGATCCTGGACGCCCAGGCCGAGAAAGCTGAGGCCGGCTTCACCGAAAACGGCGCCGGGTATGGTCAGAACGAAAAGAATGATGATCGGGCCCGCCGCGTTTGGCAAAATGTGCGACAGCATGATCCGCCAGGGACGGGTGCCGATGGCGCGGGCCGCGGTGACGAACTCACGGTCGCGCAGGGCAAGGAACTGGGCCCGGGTTAACCTGGCGAATCCCACCCAGGTCGTCACTCCGATAAACAGGGTGACGTTCACGATTCCGCTTCCGTACAGGGTGACCAGAAAGATCGCCAGGAGAATCGTCGGAATCGCGGTGAAGCCCTCGAGCAGGCGCTGCACGAAGAAGTCGACCCGGCCGCCGAACCAGCCGCCGGCCGCGCCGATCGGCATCCCGATCACCACGCCGATCACCGGCACGAAAAAGCCGACCGTCATCGAGGTCCGCGCGCCATAGATAATCCGACTGAGAAGGTCGCGCCCCACTTCGTCGGTGCCCAGCAGGTACTTCGCGCTCGGGCCCTGGAGGGTATCCGCGAGTACCGAGTAGTCGTAGGGGTGGGGCGCGATGATCGGCGCGAAGATGCCGCAGAACAGGATCAGGCCGGCGACGAAGGCGCTGATGAATGCCATGCGGTTCCGCCGGTAACGCCGCCAGGCGTCGCCCCAGGGGGACGACCGCGCCTGGCGCTTCGTCCGGCCGGACATCGTGGTGGCGGCGGCGCTCATCGGGACAGGCCCTCCAGGCGAACGCGCGGATCAAGGATCGTATAGGCGATGTCGCTGAACAGGTACAGGAAGCCCCACAGCCCGGCCACCATCAGCACCAGCGCCATGATCATCGGATAATCGCGCGACAGGCTCGCCGTCGTGAAATAGCTGCCCAGCCCGGGAATCGCGAACGTCTCCTCGATGAAGATCGAGCCGGTCAACAGGTTCGGGAGGTCCGGGCCAAGGATCGTGATCAGCGGAATCAGCGCGGTGCGCAGCACGTACCGGCGCAGGACGCGCCACTCCGGCAGTCCCCGCGCACGGGCCATCGTCACGTATTCGGTCCGCATCACCTCCAGCATGCTGGTGCGGACGTAGCGCGCGACCAGCGCCATCGGCCCGAGCGCGTAGGCGATGACCGGCATGATGTACTGGCGCGGCTCGCAGCAGCCACCGGTGGGCAGCCAGTGCAGCTGGACCGAGAAGATCTCGATCAGGATGAAGCCGACGACGAAGTTTGGCAGAGTGATCCCGAGCGTCGCGAGAAACGTCGTCGCGCCGTCGATCCAGGTGTTCTGCTTGACCGCCGCGACGATTCCGAAGAAGAGACCGAAGGTGTAAGCGACGATCAAGGTCAGGATGCCGATTCGAATCGTGATCGGCCAGGCCCGCCCGATCAAGCCGGTTACCGTCTCGGTCGGGCTCTCGAAGGGGATGCCGAAGTCGCCGTGGAGCGCCGCCCAGATCCAGAGGAGGTATTGCTGCCAGACCGGCTTGTCCAGCCCGTACTTGTGGAGGATGTTCTGGTAGGCGAACGGCGGCAGCGGCTGCTTGCTGTTCACGTAGGCGAACGGACCACCCGGCACCGAGTGCATCAGGGCGAAGATCACGATCGTCACGACGAGTACCGCCAGCATGAGGCTTCCGAATCGGCGCGTGATGTACAACAGCATCTGGTGGTCTCCGATTCAGGCTTCGACGACGCCGAGGTGGAGCGCGATGATCGCCGGAATGTCGTCACGACACCGTCGGCGGAGCATCGAGACAAGCTGAACGTGACTCGCGCGCAGGCCGGATGGTGGAACGCGATGGACGTGCGGGCCAGTGTAACCCACCGACCAGAAAAAGCGGTTGAGAATCGTTCCCAGGGTCAGAAGGAAGCGGTTGCCGGTCGCGGCGAGGAGCGCCTGGTGAAACTCGTCGTGGAGGCGCTGGGAATCCTCGTCGGTCGGGGCATCACGCAGGGCGACCGCCAGCTCGGCAAGCTGATCGAGATCGGCGTCGCTGGCGCGCTCCATCAGGAGCTCGAAGATGCCCCGCTCGAAGATCGACCGGACCTGGACGAACTCCTGGTTGTTGAGGTCGCCGGCGTCGATCCAGGCCGCGAGCTGGCGAAAGATGTCGGTGTCGACGACGTCGCGGACGTAGATGCCGCTTCCCTGGGCGACCCGAACGATGCCGAGGGTTTCCAGGGACGAGACCGCCTGGCGGATGACGTTTCGACTGACCCCGAGCGACCGGGCGAGCTCGAGCTCGGACGGAAGGCGGTCGCCGCCGGCGAGGCGGTTGGCCAGGATGTAATCCTTGATCGCCTCGGTCGCGCGGTCGAGCAGGCGCTCGCGACGTAGCGTCTTGAGTGGCTCAGCCGCGCTACCATCCACTGACACCCTGAACCTCTGATCCGGTCATTCTACAAGTTGACCGGCGATGCGCGGATGCTACCACCAGCGTGTACACGAGTCAATATCGAACGCTGGAATCCACGACTTACTTCACGAACAATTGGGGTGGCTGAGAGACGATTCTTGGCGCGGCAGGCCGTCGACGGCGACGGGCATCGAGAAGGAGGGACCGAGATCGACGATGCGCTCGGACCGGCCGTGCATCCGGCGTGGCTCCGAGCGCATCGGGCGACGGCGACCGGTTACGCGGGGTTGGCGATCCGGCGCTCCCGGTTCAGGCTCTTTCGATGGGAGGGGCGGAACGTCAGGCGGATCGGCCCGGCCTGCAGTCCGAGTCCTTCCAGCCGCTCGTGGATCGTGCTCGAGGCGCGCGTCGCGTAGGAGTGACCGTCCTCGGTTGGGTTCACCGCCAGCGTCGCGTAGACGACCGCTTTCTGCCGATCGCCCTCCATGCGCACTCGTGCGTCTTCGATGCCGTCGATCTCCTTCAGGTCGGACTCCAGGGCGTAGATGATGACGTCGGCGGGATACTCGACCAAGCCGCCGTCGATGTTCGCCTCGAACATTCGAGAGCCGCCGTTTCCGACGATCTCGATGACCAGGATCAGCGCGGAGATCGCGGCGGTCGCCACCGCGGCGGCTTCGATCGTGGCGATCGGCGCCGCGAGCGCGGCGCTCGCGGCATTCGACGCCGTCGCCACGGCGAGCGACGGGGTGGCGATGAAGAACGCCCC
>JAJPKB010000664.1 GCA_021323915.1 Chloroflexota bacterium
AGAAGGCCTCCGCTCGCCAGCCCGACCCAGGTGAGCCCGTGAACCGCCCGCGACCGCGCCAGGGACATGGCGGCGAGCCAGCGCTCCCAGGCAACGCTTCCCGCCGCGAAGAGCGCTGGGTAGGCCGGTGCGAGGTAATAGGATCGGCCCGGCGCCGCGAGGAGGACGATGAACAGGATCACGTACATCCAGCCAAGCGCGCGGAAGCGCTTGCCGGCGGTGGAAACCAGGTAGAAAGCAAGGCCGGCGATCCACAGCGGAACGGTGAACGGATTGGTGCTCACGACAAACTGCTCCGGCACGAAGCCGGAGGTTCGTCCGATTCGCACGTCGCGCACGTGAATGGAGCCGAGGAACTCCAGCGACACGAAGCCGTGCTGGCTCTGCCAGATCAGGTTGGGGAGAAAGATCACAACCGCGACGAGGACGCCTCCCCACAGCCACGGACTCGCGAGGTGACCGCGCATCCGGGAGACGAGGACGACAACGGTCAACGCCGCGACCCAGAACGCCATTGTGTACTTCGTCTCCATCCCCACCCCGATGATTAGCCCGATCAGCAGCCACCAGCGGGGATTCTCCGACTTCAACAGGCGGATCGCGCCGTAGAACCCGAGCACCCACCACAGGTAGTCGAAGGAGACGTATTGAAAGATGGCTCCCTGGAGCAGGGAGATCGGAGCGACGGCCACCGCGACCGCCGCGACGAGCTGGGCCCGCCGTCCTCCACCCAGCTCGCGGGCCATCAGGCCGGCCAGGACGGTCGCGAACGCCAGGGCCAGGGAAGAGAAGAACCGCAAGACGACCAGGGACGGGCCGGACAGGTCCAGGGCAAGGCGGGCGACCAGTGGCGTGATCGGCGGATAGGCGACGTAGCCCCAGTCCAGGTGCCGCGCGTCGTCGAGGACGGCAAGCTCATCGCGGTGAAAGCCGTACTGACCGTTCGTCAGCGCGTGCAAAGCCAGAATCGCGAGCGCTGGAACAAGCAGCCGAACGCCGTCGCTCCGGCGCGATGGTCGCGCCGGACCCACCTCCAGCAGCGTATCACGAGTCAGCAATGGCTTCGTGCCATTCGCGGATGAGCCATTCGTCGACGACGCCGTTGAGAACGAAGGGGTCGCTCCGGGCGAACTCCTCGGCGGCTTCGTAGGACGTGAAGATCGACATGGCGCCCTCCCGTCGATCGGCGAAGGGACCAATCATCAGCAGCGTCTTTTGGGCCCGAAACTCATCCCACCGCGCCCGATGCGCGGCGAAGTATACTGGCGCCTTCGCCTGGACGTCAGCCGCGGATTTGTAAAAGAGAACGTATTTCTTCATCGCGTCTGGCTCGATTCTCACCTAATTCGATTTGCCCGGCAGGTTCGTCCGTGAGTGGGCGAATATTACTCTATAGCGGTACGAGACCACCGTCAGGGAACCAAAGGCGTATCTCGGGGGTGTATCGCGGACGAGGCAATGCGAGCAATTCTTCTCAAAGCAGGCCGAGGGCGCGGGCCCGGGCAAGGGCCTGGGTGCGGCTGCTCACCGCGAGCTTTCCGTAGAGGTTGTTGACGTGCTTCTTGACCGTTCCAAGGGCGATAACGAGGGTATCGGCGATTTCCTGGTTCGAATATCCGGCCCCGATCAAGCGCAGGACCTCGATCTCGCGCTCGCTGATCGGCTCGGCGAGCGCCAGGGTTGACCGGGCGCTTTCCGACGTAATGAGCCCGCCGGTGGGACTCATCTTCCCGTGGGCGTTCGCCGGCTCTGGCCCCCCCTCGAATGCATCGAGGAGTCGATCGACGTATTCGGGGAGGATCCGACGCTCCTGGGCCGCGCGAAGCAGGGTCCACATCGCCGGTCCTTCATCCACGAAGGTTCGAACGTAGCCCTCGGGCGCGGCGAGGCGTAACGCGCGTTCCAGGGAGACCAGCGCCGCGGACCGATCACCCGACGCCTGGTGCGCCAGCGCCAGGAGGACCAGAATGCCAATCGCACTGCCCCACCGCTCGCCGGCCTCGGCGGCGACCAGCCGCCGTCCCAGCAGGCGAAGCGCCGGCTCGATCCGACCGTGCGCGATCAGCACCCGCGCCAGGGTAAGGTACTCGCCCTCTCGGGGGAACGGGATCTCGTCGTCAGCGCCCAGGCCGGCGGACTCGGCCCACCGCGCCGCCGCCGCGAGATCGCCCTCGCACAGCGCCATTTTCGCACGAGCCGCCGCCGATCGGGCGAGGAGGCCGGGGAAGAACGCGCGCCGTCGAGCCAGCTCGTCGAAAGTGTCCAGCGCGGCGCGAGCGCCCGGCGAATCGCGGCGCGCCACCAGCAGACGGGCGAGGACGAGCGCGCCGTCGAGGAGACTCTCGGCGCCGGCGGTCGTCGGTCCCTCCATCGCCTCGAGGCCCTGCCGCACCAACCGCTCCGCCTCGTCGAGATCGTTCTGCTCCCACAGCAATTCGGCAAGGGCAACGTCGGACAGGGCGCTGTGCCCGCTCCACCGTTCGACCGGCGACGACAGGAGATCCCGCGCCTGGTCGAAGCACGCCGCCGCCTGCCGCAGGCGGCCCTGGAGAAAGTGCATGCGACCCAACCCGATCACGGTGACGGCGTGCGGGGAAACTTGCCCGAGGTCGCGCGCCAGATCTCGCCCGAGCGCGACGGCTTCTCGCAAGCGCTGCTCGCCCGCGGGGCCCACGTCGCCGGTCAGTCGGTACGCGCTCGCGGCGTAGAGAGTCGCTACCGTCCGGGACATCCCTTCGGTCTCCGCCAGGAGCTCCAACGCCCGCTCGGCACACCGAACCCCTTCCTCCTGGTTGCCGACGTACCAGGCCAGCACCGCGCGCGAAAGGAGCACCCGGCCCCGGAGAGCGCGCCGCTCGTCTTCCGAGGCGATAACGGTCAGGTTCCGCTCGACCTCCGCGAGGACCGTCTCCCCCGGCCCGGTCTGATTCGTCTGAATCAGAATGACCGCGTGGAGATGCCCCAGCCGCGGGCGAGCCCGTCGGAGCTCCGCCGGCAATCTCTCGAGCCAGGTCAGAACCTGGGACCTCTGGCCGCGAGCGATCATCACTAGACCATCTTGCTCCAGAAGGTCCGCCACGCGTCGATCATCGGCGGCGGCGAAGGCGTTCTCCACCGCCTCGGGGATCAGCCGGTGGTCGGCGAGCCAGGCGCTCGCGCGCCGGTGCAGCGCGGCGACCTCGTCGGAGGGTACTTCGACTCGCAGCCGCTCTCGTAAGACGGCGTGGAAGAGATGATGGTAGCGGTACCAGCGTCGCTCGTCGTCGAGGTGCACGGTGAAGAGGTTGGCGCGCTCCAGGTATTCCAGTATGTCCTGCCCGGAGGCGATCGGACTCGTGGCGCGCTCGGAGTCAAGTGAGTGCTCCACCCCCGCGCCGTCTCCCAGGACCGCGTCACAAAGCGGACCACACATTCGCTCGAGGATCGAGGTCCGGAGCAGGAAAGCCTGCAAGCGAGGAGGCTGCCGTCGGAACACCTCCTCGGCGAGAAAGTCGACGACGAAGCGGTGGTTTCCGGCGAACGTGGCGACGAAGCCGGGCAGGTCGGCGCGGTCGCGCATCGCCAGCGCTGCCAGGTGCAGGCCAGCGATCCAGCCCTCGGTGCGCGCTTCCAGGGCGGCGATCTCCGCGGGCCCGATCTCCAGACCCATGACCTCGGTCAGAAATGCCGCGGCTTCGTCGGTGTTGAACCGCAAGTCCGCGGCGCGCAGCTCGATCAGCTCGCTCCGGGCCCGCCAGCGGGCCAACGGTAAGGGTGGATCGGCGCGGCTTGCGAGCACCAACCGAAGATCCGGCGGCAGCCGCTCGACGAGCAACTCGACCTGGTCGTGGATGGCTGGCGCGGTGATCGCTTGATAGTCGTCCAGCACCAGGACGAGCGGTGCTGGATCGGACGGGCTGGTCGCTAGGGCGTTGATCAGCGTCGCGATCACGACCTCCAGCGGGGGCGGCTGCGGCGCGGTCAGAGCGGTCTGCAGCGGCGCGCCGATCCCCGGCCGAACCGCGTCCAGGGCGGCGAGCACGTACGTCCAGAACCGAATCGGGTCATCATCCGACCCGTCGAGCGAGAGCCAGGCCACGGCACCCGGCAGCATCGAGCAGGAAGATGACTCGCTGGATGCGGCGCCGTTAGGTTGGGCCGCGGCCGGCGCGGCGCTGGCCAGATCGGCAAGGAGGGACGTCTTGCCGAAGCCAGCCGGGGCGCAGAGCAGAGCGAGCTTGCGCCCCGGCTGGAGCACCTCGGCGAGGCGCACGAGCAGGCGCGGTCGCGCGACGCGATCCGCGCGCGCCCTCGGAACGAAGAGCTTGGTCGTCAGCAGGGGGACCGACATCGATCGGCCTCGTGTCCTCTCTTCGCGGCATTCCAATCTTAGCTGTCGGGTGGGTTCGCGGCAACCGGAGGGAAATCTCCGGGATCCCGGCGGTCCCCGGCCTCCTCGGACCCCGGATCAACCGTCGTGACCGAGAGCAGCGGCAGCCCGAGGTCGCGCACTTTCGCCAGGATCCCGTGAAGAGCGGACTGGTCGACCAGGCAGCCGGTGAGGACGGCCTCCCCGTTGGGCTCGTTGGCGATCGCC
>JAJPKB010000356.1 GCA_021323915.1 Chloroflexota bacterium
ACGGCCGCATCCACGTCGAAGTACTGCTCGGCGGTGGTGGCGTCGGCAAAGCGCAGGCCTCGCGCCCGGAGCAGCGTGTTAACGACGATCCAGATGGGGTTCGTCAGCACCTGCTGCGACCGGACGCCAGGCGCGGTCCAGACCCAGCCGCTCATTCCCTGGTTGACGATGGCCTGCATGGAGTGCTCGCCCAAGCGCGAAAGCTGGATGCCCTTGGCATCGGAGCGGCGGATTACCAGAAACGCCGTTCCGGCGGCGAAGTTGTCCTTGTAAGTGGAATTGCCGGAAAAGACCTTGCGCCCGTCGCCGCCGGTTTGGTCGCCCGATTCGTCGAGCGAGAACCAGTCCTGCGCGCCCGCTGGATCTGTGCCGAGGACCTGGCGAAGCCCGAGACTGCCGGGATAGCCATGATGGAACTGCCCGTCGAGCTTATGGCCGCTGCCGAACGCCCCAAGGGGGCCTTCGCCTACGATTCCCAGCGCCTCGTAGAAGTCGGATTCATCGCGCCCGGCGGCGATCTTCGAGTTCACGGGCATGTCGGCGTCGGTGTAGATCTCGGGCAGGACCTCGTCGTAGATGGAGTCGGCGACGAGGGAGACGCTCGTGATCGACGACCGCCCGAAGCCCCAGGTGCCGGTCGAGTTGTCCTTGATGCGGACGCCCTGCGGCTCGGCCAGGAGGCCGCCGAAGTAGCGCTTCATGCCGTGGGCGAGGCATCCGTTCGGCGTTTCATAGCCCTTGTCGCACTTGGTTGAATCGGCAGAGGGGAAATGCACCAGGTCCATCGCGCCCTGCGTGGAGAACGGGCAGCCGTTGCCGTCGTCGAACTGCTTCCAGCAGATGCGTGAGATGCGGCGGGTGGGGTAGGGTAGGTTCAGCTCGTAGAGGCCGTCGGCGGCCGTGATGCGGAAGTCCGGCCCGGAGTCCATCGACCAGTTGACGATGTTGCCCTTCCAGAGGTCGAGCTTGATGCCGGTCGAGACGTGAAACAAGCTGAACTCGATCGAGGCGCGGAACAGATCGACGTCGTTGGCCAGGTCGCGCAAAACGCGGTCGGCATTGCCGAAGCTGAACTGTGCTTCGTCCGACTCGTTGCCGATGGATTGCGAGATGCCGTCGAACTCGACGAGCCGTGCCTGATAGAGCTGGGTGCCGATGGTACAGCGGCGGTCGGAGACGTAGATGGCAGGGTAGCCCGATTGAAGCGGCTGGATCTTGACGAGCGGAATTAGTTCCTGGACCTGGGAAAGCAGCGCCGCGGCGAGTGCGCTCGAGGGGAAGCGGGAGAGAGTCTGGTTCAGCGTGTAGCTCGGAGAGGTTGTTGGGATCTCGACCAGCGTCACGCCGACCGAGCACACCGCGTCCGAGACCATTTCCCAGGAGAGCGGCTCGTTTTCGAACCGGCAGGTATAGCGCGTGGTGCCGTTGCCATCGTCGTTCGGCGCGTCATAGTGGAACGCTCCGTACGGGCCGTAATGGTTGTCCCAGAAGTCGCGGAGAGCGATGCGATCGGATTCCTTGAGGCGCGCACGACGCACGGTGAAGCGCTTGGCGCCCGTGCCGAGCAGGAACCGCTGCTCGATCTTGGCATTCGCGCTGCCGAACTGGTGGACGACCACTTCAGGCGCGTGAGCGCGGCCATGCGGGAAGTCCGGGACGATGGGGAAAACGCCGGAGACAACGATCTCCGGCACCGGGATGTTGCCGAGGTAGTCAGACATGGACTTCCTTTGCCGCTTCGATCGCGGCCGCTACCTCCGCCTGTTGGGCGATCTGCATTGCGATGCGGGCGTAGTTGGGGTCGGTTGCATAGAGCCGCGCGATAGACTCGATCAGGCCCGGCAGATCGCCGGTCTCGCGGTACCGCCGCCAAGCGTCGCGATATGGTGCTCCATTGGTGATCAGCCAGGCATAGTCGCGGCACGAATCCTCGAGCGAATCGTAGTCGGCGAATTCCAGCGCACGGACTACGTTCTTGCCTTCGACGACCTCATGGGTTGTGACGGTGCAGCACTTCTGGTGACGCTCGGCGCGCTTGATCCCGAAGTAGTTGGCGTTGCCCGCCGGCTTGGCGCCCCAGCGCGACTCGATCGCCCATTGCGCGATGAGCATTCGTGCCGGCACACCGGTCTCGGCCTCCAGGCGCACTGCGATGCGAGCGACTTCGGCGAGTCGCCGGCTTCTGGCTTCGTCCATTTCAGCTTGGGCGATCTAGGCGAGTTCCACGAGGGTGATCTCGACATCGGACCGCGGCGGCCCCGACGACTGGCTCCAGGCGCCCTCGAATCGCACCGTGTAGCGACCCTGGATCGCGGTGCCTGTGGGGTCGCAGCTGAACTTCGGCACGGTTTCCCAGGGATCGTAAAAGTAGAACGGTTCCTGAGGTCCCTTGCGGGCGTCATAGAAGTCGCGGAGCGCCTGCAAGGCAGCCGGCGTGAGCCGCTTCCCGATTCGCCAGCGTTTCCGGCTGGTGTCGGCCAGGCGCCCGCGCTGGGATTCGCCGTTGCGGTATTCGTTCACCTGAACCGGATACTCGCGGCTGTGGACGAAGGCCCGCGATAGACTCAGGGGCAGCACCGTCGAGGGCGCCGCATTAGAAACGGAGCCGGGCATCTTTCAGCTCCGTGGCCGGCGCACCGCGCCCACGGTGCGGATTACGGTCTCGAGGAGCATCAACGCCACGCCGCCCACGATCGCCCGCAGCAGTTGCCGGTTGCTCTCGGAGGTCTCCTTGGCCGCCTGGATGTAGGCCTCGATTTTGGCCAGCCGCTGCGGAATGTCGAGTCTTTCGAGATTCTGGTCCAGGCGATCCAGTCGCCGCTCAAGGTCATCAATCCGCTGGTGATTTTCGATCGCGCGCTGCTCGACGGTGACGTTCTGCGCCGAAGCGAAGTGGAACATGGCGAAAACGAGGTAGACGACAGCCGCCAG
>JAJPKB010000448.1 GCA_021323915.1 Chloroflexota bacterium
CAGTGGCTGGCGCCCCAGGCGCCGCCGAGCCAGGGACAGTCGCCGGCGGCTTTGCTGGATTTTCTACGCGGCCGCTCGCCGAACGCGATCGTCGGCTCGCCGGACCAGGTGATCGAGCAGATCCACGCCTACGGCGACGCCGGCGTCGACGAGATCATGATCCAGCGTCTCGACCTGGACGACGTCGAGGGACTCCAGATCATCGCGGAAGATGTCCTACCACACCTGTAACCGCCAGAAGCCTTTGGAGGTATGATGCTCTCGCTATCCAACGATCAGATCGATGTCTCCATTCTCGACCCGGTCGAGGATCAGGTGCGACTTGGCTCGCGCTACTGCACCGGCGGCTACGTCTACGACGTGAGCGATCGACGCCTGGGCGTGATCACCTCCGGCCCCGGCTACCCGGACGAGGTGTACCCGCCGGTGTTCGACGGCCAGGGGCTTCCCGAGGCTTTCCCATCTCCGCTCTGGCCCGGCGTGGAGTCGGCGCCGCCCGATAGCCGCCCTTCCCCCGGCACGACCATGCTCGTGATCGGGGTCGGCCTCGTCCAGGCCACCGAACCGGCCCAGATCCGGGAGATGCCGGTCCAGGAGTTCTGCGGCTGGAAGATCACCCGATCGGAGTCGACGGTCCTCATGGAGACGCGTCAGGCGTTCGCCGGCTGGGCGCTGGAGCTGACTCGCGAGCTGACGCTGATCAACCGCACGTTGATCTCGGCAACTCGCCTCGCCAACGTTGGCCAGGACGCGATCCGCTTTCTCTGGTTCCCGCACCCCTTTTTCCCGAATCCGCGGGGTGAGTGCTGCAAGTTCAACCTGGCAGTGACCTTCCCGGATAACCCCGGCTACGAGATGCTCGGCAACGGCTTTATCCAGACCAAGCTCGACCATTCCTGGGACCGTCGGGGACATTTCCAGGCCCTGCAGTTCTCGCCGGGCGAGCGATTGGTGGCGCTGCAGCGTCACCCGAAGCTCGGGCTCGTCGTGGCAACTTGCAGCTACTCGCCCACCTTCTTCCCCATCTGGGGCAACCGCAACTGCTTCTCGTTCGAGCCCTACCTGGAGCAGACGGTCGCGCCCGGCGCCGACGCGCGGTGGTCCATCACCTACGATCTTTAGACGAATTTCCTGGTGAAAACCGCGAGGATTTGCTCCGCAAGTCCCGGCAGTTTTACCAGGACCCAAGATTCGAGGGAGGAGATACCGATGGCCATGGTCAGCCCGCCGGAGCAGGCGCGCGTCACCACCCGGAAGCTCTATCGGAGCGATTACTCGGCGGTTGGACGGATCCTGCCGTCCTGCCCGGAGCGATTGTCGGCCGAGGACGTCGCCCATTACCGCGATCAAGGATACCTGGCGCTCGAAGGGCTGCTCACCGCCGAGGAAGTCGAGGACTGCAAAGCGGCGCTGAGCGACGTCATCCACGGGCGCACCCCCGCCGACGAGCACCTGTACATCCAGAAAGAGCCGTACTACAAGCAGGGCGGGAAGGACGAGCGGATCGACGATCCCGAGCTCGAGGTCCGCAAAGTCTTCTACTTCGTCCAGATCGAGCCCCGCCTGGCGAAGATCGCGTCCCACCCGCGGCTGACGAGCTTGCTCGACCAGCTGATCGAGCCGGGCCATCGGATGATCCAGGACATGGCCCTGATCAAGCCGCCCTACCACGGCTCGGAGAAGCCCTGGCACCAGGACACCGCCTACTTCGACTGGACACCCCTCGGCGGGATCATCGGCGCCTGGATCGCGCTGGATCCGGCCACCGTCGAGAACGGCTGCATGCAGGTCATCCCCGGCACCCACCGGGAAGGGCCGACGCCCCACTTCCACCTGCGCGATTGCCAGCTGGGCGACGAGCGGGTCCAGGTCGACCGAGCGGTCGTGGTGCCGCTGAAGCCGGGCGGTGTGCTGCTCTTCAGCGGCCTGATCCACCACGGCACCCCGCCGAACGAGAGCGGCGACCGCCGGCGCGCCCTCCAGTTCCACTACGCCGCCGCGAACTGCCGCAACATGACCTTCAAAGAGCACGCCGAGCTGTTCAACGAAGGCGGCGCCTACGCCGGCTGCCGCAAGTTGGATCCGGAGGCAGGAATTCCAAAGGCGGTGTACACGCCGTAGACCTCACGTCGCCCCGACGGCCGCCCGCCTCCTGAACCGAATCTGTCCGTCGCTCTCGTCGACGACCACGGTATCGCCGTCGTGGAAATCGCCCTGGAGGAGACGCATGGCAAGCGGCTGAACGATCTCTTTCTGGATCGTTCTCTTCAATGGCCGCGCGCCGTAAATCGGGTCGAAGCCTTCCCGCGCCAGGTGCGCCAGCGCTGAGGGCGTCAGCTCCAGCTCGAGATTGCGGTCGGCCAGCCGCTTCCGGAGCGAGCGAAGCTGGATCTCGACGATCTTTTCGATCTGCCCGATCCCCAGGGGACGGAAGACGACGACCTCGTCGATCCGGTTGAGCAGCTCCGGTCGGAAGTGGCTTCGGACGACCTCCATTACCCGATCGCGGATGGATTCCCAGCCCAGACCGGCCTCGGTGATCCACTGGCTCCCCAGGTTCGAGGTCATGATGACGATCGTGTTCTTGAAGTCGACGGTCCGTCCCTGGGCGTCGGTGAGGCGACCGTCGTCGAGGAGCTGAAGCAAGACGTTCAGCACCTCCGGGTGGGCCTTCTCGACCTCGTCGAACAGGACGACGCTGTATGGCCGACGGCGCACCGCCTCGGTGAGCTGACCGGCCTCCTCGTAGCCGACGTAGCCCGGCGGCGCCCCGATCAACCGCGAGACGGTGTGCTTCTCCTGGTACTCGCTCATGTCGATACGCACCATCGCCTGCTCGTCGTCGAACAGGAACTCGGCGAGCGCCCGCGCCGTCTCGGTCTTGCCAACGCCGGTCGGGCCCAGGAACAGAAACGAGCCGAGCGGCCGATTCGGATCCTGGAGACCGGCCCGCGCCGCGCGAACGGCATTGGCGACTGCCGCGAGCGCTTCGTCCTGGCCAACGACTCGGTCGCGAAGCCGCTCTTCCATCTGAATCAGCTTCTGGACCTCGCCCTCCATCATCCGACTGACCGGAACGCCGGTCCACTTACTCACGACCTCGGCGATGTCCTGCTCGTCGACCTCCTCTTTGACCAGCGGCTGACCGCTCTGTCCCCGCTCGCGCAGCGCCTGTTCCGCCTTCGCGAGATTCTGCTCGAGCCGCGCGATCTCGTACTTGAGTCGGGCCGCCCGCTCCCAGTCGGCCCGCTGTGAAGCCTGGTCCATCTCGGTTCGGGCCGCGTCGATCCGCTCCTGGATTTGCCCGACCTGATTGAGCTGGTTCAGCTCGTTCTTCCAGCGCGCCTCGAGCTGATCGGCTTCCTCTTTCAGGTTCGATAGCTCCTGCTCCAGCTTCGTCAGCCGCTCCTGGGAGGCGGCGTCCTTCTCTTTGCGCAGCCCCTCGCGCTCGATCTCGAGCTGCATGATCCGGCGCTTGACCTCGTCAAGCTCGACCGGCATGCTCGTCGCCTCCATGCGCAGGCGCGAGGCGGCCTCGTCGACCAGATCGATCGCCTTGTCGGGCAGGTATCGGTCGGAGATGTAGCGGTTCGAGAGGACCGCCGCGGCGACCAGCGCGGCATCCTTGATCCGCACCTTGTGGTGCTGCTCGTAGCGCTCGCGCAATCCCCGGAGGATGCTGATCGTGTCTTCGACGGACGGCTCGTCGACGAAGACCGGCTGGAAGCGCCGCTCCAGCGCGGCGTCCTTCTCGATGTGCTTGCGGTACTCGTCCAGCGTCGTCGCGCCGATCGCGTGAAGCTCGCCCCGGGCGAGCATCGGCTTGAGCATGTTCGAGGCATCCATCGCGCCCTCGGCGGCGCCGGCCCCGACCACGGTGTGCAGCTCGTCGATGAAGAGAATGATCTGTCCCTGGCTATCCTGGACCTCTTTGAGCACCGCCTTGAGACGCTCCTCGAACTCACCGCGGTACTTCGCTCCGGCGACCAGCGCGCCCAGGTCGAGCGCGACGATCCGACGGTCCTTGAGTCCCTCCGGAACGTCGCCCCGGGTGATGCGCTGGGCGAGCCCCTCGACGATGGCGGTCTTGCCGACGCCGGGCGCGCCGATCAGGACCGGGTTGTTCTTGGTGCGGCGCGAGAGCACCTGGATCACCCGGCGCACTTCCTCGTCGCGTCCGATTACCGGATCGAGCTTACCCTGGCGAGCAAGCGCGGTCAGATCGCGTCCGTACTTTTCGAGCGCCTGGTAGGTCGACTCGGGACTCGCGCTGGTTACCCGCTGGCCGCCGCGTACTTCTTGCAGGGCCTGGTAGAGTCGATCGCGGGTGACCCCGGCGCGCCGGAGAATCTGCCCTGCCGCCCCCTTGTTTTGATCGTCAGCCAGCGCCAGGAGGAAGTGCTCGGTCGAGACGTAATCGTCCCGCAGGCGCTCCGCCTCGGACTGGGCCGCGTCGAGAATCGCTCGCAGCTCGGGCGACGCGTAGACCTGGGTCGCCGTCGCGGCCCGGGCCAGGCGATTGAGCGCTTGATCGACATGGGAAAGCAGCGTCCGGGGCGGCACGCCAAGCTTCTCGAGGACGGCCGGCACCACTCCGCCGTCCTGGGCGATCAGCGCGTGCAGGAGGTGCAGCGGCTCGACCTCGGTGTTTCGGCGCTCTTCCGCCAGCCGTTGCGCGGCGACGATCGCTTCCTGTGCCTTCTCGGTCAGCTTATTCGTATTCAAGGCTCTACTCTCCCAGATAAAAGGATCCGTTCACCACGGAGACACCGGTACGATTTGGACCACGAAGAACGCGAAACGGCGCGAAAACCCCGAAAACGGCCGAGTGGCTGCCCCATCGTTTCGCGCCTATCGCGCCACTTTCGCGAATATCGTGATCCAGATCCTCCGTGGTGAACGACCTTGGTTTCTATATCAGAAGATCAGGCCGCGGTTTGTTTTCCCTGGATCGCCTCTGGCCGCTGCTGCCCGGCTCGCTCGCGTCCCCGGGCGAGCTCGCGAACCAGCTCTTTCTCACGCTCGGACAGTCGTCGCGGTAGCTCGACGTCCACCTCGACGAACAGGTCGCCGTGGCGCGACGGAGCGCCCGGCCGGGGCATCCCCTTGCCCCGCAGACGGAAGATCCGGCCGTTTTGCGTCTCGGCGGGAATCTTCAGCGCGACCTTTCCGGTCAGCGTCGGCACTTCGACCTCGCCGCCCAGCAGCGCCGTGGTCAAAGGGATGCGCACCTGAGTGTACAGGTTCGGGCCCTCGCGTTCAAAGCGCTCGCTCGGCTGAACGTCGATCGCCACGTAGAGGTCGCCCGGCGGGCCGCCATGCAACCCCGGCGTGCCCAAGCCAGCCAGCCGAATTCGGGTCCCGGTCTCGACGCCGGGCGGTATCCGCACCTCGATCCGGCGGGCTTTTCCGCTCGGCTCGGGCGCCTGCAGCGTCCAGGTCGTTCCCCGGTAGGCATCTTCAAGGGAGATCGAGACCGGCTGAATGACGTCGGCTCCTCGCCGCGGCCCGCGCGGCCAGCCAAAGAACGTCTCGAAAAGATCCGAGTACGGGTGCTGGTTTTCGAAATACTGGCTAAAGCCTCCGGGCGGCGCTCCAAACGGCCAGCCCGAGGCTCCCGCCTGCTGCTCGGCGGTTTCCCAGGTTTGGAACTCGTTCCAGTGCGCGCCCAGCTCGTCGTATTTCTTGCGCTTCTCCGGGTCGGACAGGACCTCGTACGCCTCGTTGACCTTCTTGAACTCCTGCTCGGCCTGCTGGTTGCCCGGATTTAGGTCCGGATGGAGCTTGCGCGCCTTCTTGCGGTAGGCCGCGCGGATCTCCTTTTCGGTCGCGGTCTTCGGAACTCCGAGGATCGCGTAGTAGTCCTCGTACTGC
>JAJPKB010000518.1 GCA_021323915.1 Chloroflexota bacterium
ACCCCGGAGGACGTCGAGCGCTTCACCAATCTTCCACTGGTCGGATCTATCCCCACCGCCACCGAGATCGCGCTCCCCCATTCCAACGGGAAAGCCGCGGCTGGCGTGATTCGAGGAAATCGATAATGGCCGACGCTCCCACGTCGCTCGTCACAGTTATTCAGCCGCGCTCGCCCGTCTCCGAGGCCTACCGACAGCTTCGCACGAATATCCAGTTCTATAGCCTGGATCGCCCGATCCAGACCCTCCTGATCACCAGCGCCAGCCCGGAAGACGGAAAGTCGACTACGCTGGCCAACCTGGCGGTCACCTTCGCCGAAACCGGCCGCTCGGTGGTCGCGGTCGACTGCGATCTGCGGCGGCCCTCGCTGCACCGTCTCTTCAATCTGGCCAACGAGGGCGGGCTTACCACGTTGATCCGCGAAGAGAGGCCGTTGAACGACGTTCTCCTGTCGGCGGACGTGCCCCACCTTCGCGTATTGCCCAGCGGTCCGCTCCCCCCGAATCCGTCCGAGCTTCTTGGCTCGCAGCGAATGGAGCGGGTGGTGGACGCGCTGCGGGGCGCCGCCGAGATCGTGCTGTTCGACTCGCCACCAACCATTTCAGTCACCGACGCGGCGGTGCTGGGCGCGAAGATGGACGGCGTCCTGCTGGTGGTGAGCGTTGGCAAGACGAAACGAGATCACGTGACCCGCGCCAAACGGCTGCTCGAGCGCGTCAACGCGAAGGTGCTCGGGGTCGTCCTGAACAACGTCAAGTTTGATGGTAGCCTCTATCGCTACTACGGCTGAGAAGCGCGGTGGTCGATCTCCACAGCCACATCCTGCCGGGCGTCGACGACGGAGCGGCAACCCTGGCTGACGCTCTCGCGATGGCGCGTGCCGCGCGCGACGACGGCATCGCGACCGTGGTGGCGACTCCCCACCGTAACCCCTGGGCCTATCGAGCGGATCGCGCCGATGCTGAGCGCCGGCTCGACGAGGTTCGAGTAGCCTGCCGCCAGGAAGGGATCGAGATAACCCTCCTCCTGGGCGGCGAATCGCACATCGCGCCTGATCTCGTCGATCAGGTCGAGCGCGGCGCCGCGATCACGATTAACGGAGGGCGCTTTCTGCTCGTCGAGTGGCCGTACGAACAATACCCCGAGTACAGCGAGCAGGTCATCTTCGATCTCCAGGTACACGGGATCGTTCCGATCGTCGCCCACGCCGAGCGCTACCGGTTCGTTCGTCGCGACCCGAACTACCTGGCCACGCTAATCGAGCGCGGCGTGGTGGTCCAGGTCACCGCGAGCAGCCTGCTCGGAGAATTTGGCCCGGACATCCGCAAGCTGACCGAGATCCTGCTGACGCACGGTCTCGCCCATGTGATCGCGACCGACTCCCACTCCGTCGATCGCCGTGCCCCGACGCTCAGCGCCGCCCGCGATCGAGCGGCCGAGCTGGTTGGCGAAGACTGCGCCCGAGCGATGGTCGCCGACGTTCCGTCTCAGGTGGTCGACAACCATTCGTTCGACCTTCCTCCCCCGAAGCCGTACCGACCCCAACCATTCTGGGCGTTTTGGAGGTCAGGTTCATGAAGGGACTCATCCTGAGCGGCGGCAAGGGCACGCGTCTCCGTCCGCTGACCGTCACCGGCGCCAAGCAGCTCGTACCGGTCGCGAACAAGCCGGTCATCTTCTATGCGATCGAAGACCTGGTCGAAGCAGGGATCTCCGAGATCGGTATCGTCATCGGGGATACCGGCGATCAGGTCCGGGCGGCGATTGGCGACGGAAGCGCCTTCGGCGCGCGGGTGACCTACATTCCCCAGGACGCGCCGCGCGGTCTGGCCCACGGCGTGATGATCTCCCGCGATTTCCTGGGCGACGATCGCTTTGTGCTCTTCCTGGGAGATAACTTCATCCGCGACGGCATCGTGCCGCTGGTCGAAGAGTTTCGCACCGGTTCGGCAAACTGTCAGATTCTGCTCTACCGAGTCTCGAATCCCGAGGCGTTCGGCGTGGCCGATCTGCGCGGCAACCGCGTGGTCAAGGTCGTCGAGAAGCCGAAAATTCCGCCGAGCGACCTGGCGCTCATCGGCATCTATATGTTCGATCACCACGTCTTCGATGCGATCCGCGAGATTCGACCGTCGGCGCGCGGTGAGCTCGAGATAACCGACACCATCCAGGTGCTGATCGACCAGGGATTCGACGTCGTGCCCAAGGTCATCGCCGGCTGGTGGATCGATACCGGCAAGCACGCCGACATGCTCGAAGCGAACCGCCTCATTCTCGAGACGCAGGAACCGGCGATGCTCGGCAGGGTCGACGAGGGATCGCAGATTTACGGCCGAGTCGTCGTTCAGCGAGGCGCCGAGATCCGGAACAGCGTGATCCGCGGTCCGGCGATCATCGGCGAAGACACGAGGATCATCGATTCCTACGTCGGCCCGTTCTCGTCGATCTACCACCACTGCCTCGTCCAGGGAAGCGAGATCGAGCACAGCATCATCCTGGAGCACAGTCAAATCGTCGACGTGCCGCACCGGATCGAAGAAAGCCTGATCGGACGGTACGTGGAGATCTCGAGGTCGCCGATCAAGCCGCGCGCCTACAAGCTCTGGCTCGGCGATTTCACGAAGGTGGGAATTCTCTGATGAGTGCGCGCCGTTTGCTGGTGACCGGTGGCGCCGGCTTCATCGGCTCCAATTTCGTCCGACTCTGGCTCGAGCGTCATCCGGACGACGAAGTGGTAAATCTGGACGCTCTGACCTACGCGGGGAACCCGGCGAACCTGGCGGATCTGCCGGAGGCGCACCGCGCGCGGTACGCGTTCGTTCGGGGGGATATCCGCAACCAGGAGCTGATCGAGCACCTCCTCGACGAGCACCGGATCGACGTGATCGTGAACTTCGCGGCCGAATCGCACAACAGCCGGGCGGTCCTCGACCCGGGGGCCTTCCTCCGGACGAACGTCCTAGGAACCCAGGCGCTGCTGGAGGCGTGTCGGGTGAAGGGGATCGGCCGATTTCACCACGTCTCGACCTGCGAGGTGTACGGCGATCTGGACCTGGACAGCCCGGAGGCGTTCCACGAGGGCGACGCCTATCGGCCACGCACTCCATACAACTCCTCGAAGGCAGCGGCCGATCACGTCGTCCGGGCCTACCACGAGACCTTCGGCGTGCCGGTCACGGTCTCGATGTGCGCCAATAACTACGGTCCGTACCAGTTTCCGGAAAAGGTGATCCCGCTCTTCACGACGAACGCCCTGCGGGGTAAGCCGCTGCCGCTCTACCGGCACAGCGAGAACCGGCGAGAATGGATTCACGCCGTCGACCACTGCCTGGGGATCGAGCGAATCCTCGAGCGCGGCAGAGTGGGCGAAACCTACCACATCGGGACCGGGATCGAAAAGAGCGTCGAGGAGATCGCGGACGCGGTTCTTGATACGCTTGGCCTTCCCGAGTCGCTGAAGACGTACGTCGACGACCGCCCCGGCCACGACCGTCGCTACCTGCTCGACTCCTCGCGGATTCGCCGCGAGCTCGAGTGGGAGCCGACGATCGACTTCGAGCGAGGCCTTCCCGAGACGATCCGCTGGTACAAAGAGCACCCGGACTGGTGGCAGCCGTTGCTCGGAAAGGCCGCGGTTCAGGAGACGGCGTGGAAGGCGGCAGGCCGAGGGTAGACGGAGGCTTTCCGACACCCGGAGGAAACGAGGTCAGGCCGAGATGCCTGGCATGGGGAGGGGCGAGGCTTGCCTCGCCCCTCCCCATGCTGCCGATCAAGTCCCGCTGGTTGGTTGAACCGACCTCGGTCCTCTACGCGAGCTCCCGCAGCAGGCCGTCCAGGTCGAGGGGGCGCGTCACCATGCTCAGACTGCCGTCCGGGCGGCGCGGCCACTGGTCGCGAGGGCGGTCGACGTAGATCTCGATGCCGTTATCGTCGGGATCGTGAAGGTAGATCGCCTCCGAGACTCCATGATCCGCGGCGCCGTCGATCGGCACGCCGTGATCAATCAGCCGCTTGAACGCCCGGGCCAGCTCTTTGCGATTCGGATAGAGGATGGCGAAGTGGTAAAGGCCGGTCGTGCCGGGAGGCGGCGGAGAGCCGTTTCGGCTCTCCCAGACGTTCAGCCCCAGGTGATGGTGATAACCGCCGGCCGATAGAAACGCGGCCTCCCGCCCGTACTGCTGCATGAGCTCGAACCCGAACGCATCGCGGTAGAAGCGAATCGCCCGGTCCAGGTTGGATACTTTCAGGTGAACATGGCCGATCCGAGTGTCGGGGTGGATTGGCGGCTCGCCGGGCGTCTGCCCGCGATACTCGGCCTGCTCGATTGGACTCGACATTGATCTCCTCCTACGAATCTCCCCACCCCGCTCGTGACACCGGCCGAGAACGACTCAGCCCTTTCTGACGGACTCGATGTCCAGGGTGATCTTGACTTGATCGCTGACGAGCACTCCGCCCGCCTCGAGCGGCGCGTTCCAGTTCAGACCCCAATCCTTGCGGTTGATCGTCGCCGTCGCGGTGATTCCGGCGCGGGTGCCTCCCCAGGGGTCCTTGCCGGTGCCAAGGTGAGAGGCTTCGAAGACCACTTCGTTGGTGATCCCGTGCATCGTTAGGTCGCCGACGACTTGATACGCGTCCGCTTTCCCGGCCGGTCGGATCGACGTGCTGACATAGGTGATCGTCGGGTGCTTCTCGACGTCGAAGAAGTCCGGGGAACGAAGGTGGTTGTCGCGGTTCTGATCGCCGGTCGACACGCTGGCGGCGTCGACGCTGGCGCGAACGGCGGAATTGGTCGGGTTCGCTTCGTCCAGGACGATCTCACCGGACACGCTGGTGAACTTGCCTTTTACCGTGCTGAACATCATGTGCTTGACTGCAAATTCGACCACCGTATGGGCCGGGTCAATCTGGTAGGTGGACTTGCTGCTGGTTTCCTGAGGTGGCGTCGATAAAGGCGAGGTTGCCATTCTGCATTCTCCGCTTACAATCTTATCGCGACCGGTTCGACTAATAGCGTTCGCGGTGGTCGAGTTTGGACGATCACGTTCTCGGAAGGGGCGTTGAGAGGCGCGGGCACACGAGCCGAACGCTAACTCTCGACCAGGCTGGTTGGAACGCTTACTAGGTTTCTCATAGTCGCTATGAGTACGATACAGTTGTTACTACGAAAAGTCAAGTATTGGTGCTATACTGGTGCTGGAGGCGCGAGTCGTGAGCGATGAGTTCTGTCCGGTCGCCGAAGCGGCAAAGCTTCTGGGCGACAAGTGGCTGCTGATGATTCTACGCGACCTGGCGGCGGGGCCGCGTCGGTTTAAGGCGCTCGAGCACACCGTAACCGGGATCAGTCCGAGCATTCTCGCCGCGCGCCTGCGCGACCTCGAACACGAGAAGATTGTCACCCGGACGAGCTTCAACGAGATTCCGCCGCGCGTCGAATACGCCCTGAGCGAAAAGGGACACGACGCCATCACCGTCATCGAGGCGCTCCGTGCCTACGGGGAAAAGTGGCTGGTTCGTGGCGAGCCGAAGGACGAGCCCGCTCATCCCCTATCCCCGTCAAACCGCTGACTACCGACCTGGCGACGGCTGAGCATCCAACGTCAGGGCTCCGATCGCGTGTTGCCTCTGGCGCGCCGCGAGACCAATCCGCCGGCCACGGCCGCTATCCCGACGATGAACAGGCCCGCGAGGGCGCTCCCCGGAGCGCCGCCGGTGGCCGGCAGCCTCGTCGGCGTGGGAGTCGCGACGACCACGGTCAGATCCGTCGAGGCGAGCGCCGCCAGCGGCGCCAGATCCGGTTGACGCGCGCAGCCGCCGACGACTACCTGATACCGTCCGGCGACGAAGGAGGCCGGCACCATGACGCTCGTCTGCCCGGTGCCATTCGCCCCGATCGCGACCAGTCCCACCCGGGGTCGAAACGCCGGGGTCCGACCAAGCTCCACGTTTTGCCCCGGTCCGAGCATGCCAACGCACGCGCTGGTGTTGACGTGATTTGGCGCGGTGAAGCCGGACACCGTCACCTGAATCGTCTGGCCGGGGCGCGCGGTGGGCGGCGAGACCGTCACCACGGGGCTCTCCTGGCCATTTGGCGCGGCGAGCGCCGTCGCCGGTATCAGAAGAAAGATTGCCGCGAGCGCCAGCCGCACCGCGTGTTGCATGATCAGGTGCCTCCTCGAGACAGTTGGGCCCGGCCTACGAGACCGCCTGCCAGCGTAGCAGGTCACGTGTGTCCAGCAGCGGCTTCACCTGACGCAGGAACGTCGGAAGAAGCTGGTCGGGCGGCAGCTCGCTCGTGTCGATCCGGAGCTTTCGCTCGATCCAGGATGCCCGGTACTCGGCGTCGAACTCCCGACTGACCGCTTCGACGTCTTCCGACGGCACCACCGGATACCGATGCGGCGCCGCGGCCATCCGTCGACGGATTACCTCCGGCGCGGCGGTCAGCAGCAAGAGAATCGTGTCCGACGGCAGGTGCGACTCGATCCTGCGCTGGTACGGTGGCCAGGCGTGGCCGGGGTAGTAGTAGCGCGGACCGTAGATCGCCTCCTCGACGTGGAAGCCGGCCAGCAGCACGTCGGAGTGATTGGCGATCACGTCCAGGTGGTAGTAGATCTGAAAGCGCTGAAAGCGCTCCTTGATCGTCGGCGGGATGCCGAGCATTGCCTGCTGGTCCTCGGGACTGAGAAAGAACTGGTCGGGAATGCTGAAGTGGTCGTCGAGGTGAAAGTGAATTCCCCGCTCTTCGCCCCAGGCGTATAGCGCGTCTACCAGGGTCGTCTTTCCCACGTATTCACAGCCGATCAGGACGAGGCGCATGAAATCTCTCCTCGAAGAATCTGGCCTGATATGGCCGGCGATGATCTTCCCACGCCGGTAGGCCGTCGGTCAATCACCCGGCGCATCCGGCGTATAACTCAGGGTCGTCGAAGGCAGGCAACCAGGGAGCCCACGACGATTCCGCGCTATACTCGCGCATCCGGCGATCAACCGCCGGGGTTGGTGGAGAAATCGGCATCCTCGTCTTCTTCGTCGTCCCAGGCGACGATCTCTTCATCGTCGATCGCTGGACTTCCGTAGTCGAATTCGCCGTACCGCTCCCAGAGCTCCGCGGCGATCGCGACCGGATCGCGCGCCACCCCCTGGCGCGCGAAATAGTCGCAGACGCGCTTGACGTCGCGCTCCAGAATCGCTCGCGCGTTGCGGTTCGTGTGAATGCGCGTCGCCTGGGGAAAGTCGATCAGGGTGATCTTCCCCTTCCAGTAGAGGATGTTGTAGGCGGACAGGTCGCCGTGAACCAGGCCGTGCTGGAGCAATAGCTCGACGTTCCGCATGACCTCCGCGAAGAGCGAGCGCGCCTCGCTTCGGCCGAGCGACATTTCCCGGAGCGGCGGCGCGGCTCGCCGAACGTCGCCCTGGTATTCCATCAGCAGGGCGTTTTCGTTCGCTCCGTATGGCTTCGGTACCGACCCGCCGGCCCGGCTCAATTCGCCAAGCGTCAGATACTCGTACATCAGCCACGAGGTGTGCTGGATCTGCGCGCCAAACTCGGTCTTTTTACCAAGTGCGCGCATGATCCGTTGATCGGTCGCCTTCGCCGGGCGGCCGTCCGCAGTGAGGACCGGTCTGCCCTCGCGATAGACCTGGTCGTTGGCCAGGTTGCGGAACTGGCGCGGCCGGTACACCTTGGCCGCCAGGAGCTCGGCGCCGGTGCGGGGATGGGCGAGGCAGCGGTAGACGTTTGCCTCCTTTCCACCCTTCACCTGGGCGAGCACGTCGACGATCAGCTCCTGATCGTAGAAGGAGCGCAGCGACGCGCGCAGCCAGATGGCCTCGAAGCGGGCGGGCCGGTAGGTCATCGTGAGTCCGGCATCCGCGCCGTCGCCGATCTCGTTGACAATTCGTCCGTGGCTCTCTTCGGACGTATCCCGAAACGCGAGTCGGCGCTCGCGGCGAGCGCGGCGTTCCGCCGCGGTCAGGCGGAATCGGGGCTGAAAGTCAGGCTCGGGGTCGTCGTCCTCGTCGAACGACAACGGTTCGGGCAAGACGGCAAACGGACCGTGATCGTTGGTATCTTGAGCGGACAACCGTGGTCTCCTCACCGTTATTGTCGTTTGGATCGCGCGACATTCCCTCGACGAGGTCGGCCGGCGATGCGCTTGGGCGCCAAGACGCCGCGACGCGGTCGAGGGGCTGGGTGAACTGAGACGGCCCGGTGCGCTCCGAGGAAGGTTACGGAGGAGAGGGCTTTAACCCTACGATGATGCGACCACGGAGTGCGCCAGGCGCGGCTCGCCGAAGCACTCGAAGCGAACTGTCATCGCACGCACTCCTTTCCGCGCGGGAAGGCCCCGACGCGAAGGGGGATCCGGTCAGGCCAATTGTAACAGCCCAGCGAGGGCCGGGTCAACGTCGTGATTGATTGTCGATTGGCGATTCGATACAATGGAATGGTTATGAACGCGATTGGTTATTTGCTGACCACCGGCTCACCGGCTTCGGACTCACGCCCCGACTGAAGCCGGCCGCGATCGTGGGGCGCAACGCTCCCTGGCCAGCCGTGGATGAGTGCTGGTCTCGGGGTGGCTTGCGCGTGATCTCGATACGTCTACAGTGCCAATTCAGGGACCGCGGGCGCGACGAGTGTTCCGCGGTCTCGCCGTGTCTACGAGGGAGCGCGGCACTTCGTTCGTGATCCGGCCCGATGAGAGGTGTTTCGCTTCCATGCTCAGCGTCGATAACGTGAGCCTGTCGCTCGGGGACCGCGCCATCCTCGACGGCGTCTCCTTTCAGGTCGCGAAAGGCGAGAAGGTCGGGCTCGTGGGCGTCAACGGCGCCGGCAAGTCGACCTTGCTGAAGATCCTGGCCGGTCAGCTTCGGCCGGACCAGGGCGAGGTCACCGTACCGGCGAGCGTTGGCTACCTACCGCAAGAGCCGCGGGTGGCCTATCGTCCCGATCAGACGGTGCTGGAATGTCTTCTGGAAGCCCGGGGGCTGTTGCCGCTATCCCGCGACCTGGAAACCGCCGCGCGAGCGATGGGACAGGCGCGCCCGGGCAGTCCCGAGCAAATCAAGGCTCTCGCGCGCTACGGTCAGGTCCAGCACGAGTGGGATCGCCTGGGTGGCTACGAGGCCGAGTCGCTCGCCCGGCGGCTCCTCGACGGTCTCGGGCTCGGTCGGATCGAGCTAGGCCAGCGCTTCGCCGGCCTCAGCGGAGGGCAAAAGACGCGGCTCGCGCTCGCCGCCCTCCTGTTTCGGCGACCGGATCTGCTCATCCTTGACGAGCCGACCAACCACCTCGACCGCGTCGCGGCTGGCTGGCTGATGGACTTTCTGGTCGCGTTTCCCGGCACGGTGCTGGTCGTGTCGCACGACCTGGTGCTGCTTGACCGGGCGATCAATCGGGTGGTGCGGATCGACGAGCGCACCGGGCAGGTTGAAGTCTACCGCGGGAATTACACTCGATACCTCGCCCAGCGCGAGGAGCGCCGGCTGCAGGCCGAGAAGCACGCCACGGCGGCTGGTCGCGAGATGGCGCGGCTTCAGGCCACCGCCGATCGCTGGCGGGCGAAGGCGACCAAGGCGACCCTCGCCAAGAACCTGGATCGCCGCATCGAGCGGATTCGCGAGACGGTGCCAGCCGCGCCCACCGAGTCGCGCGGCCCCCGGATGAAGACGATCGAGCCGCCACCGACCGGGCGAGTGGTGCTCGAGGTGGTGGACGTCTGGAAGGCGTACGGCTCGAATATCGTGCTGACCGGGGTCACCTTCGCCCAGGAGCGCGGGCAGACGCTGGCGCTGCTTGGACCGAACGGAGCCGGCAAGACGACGCTCTTGAAAGTCATCGCCGGCGTGATGGAGCCGGACGATGGCGCGGTGTTTCCCGGCCACAACGTCCGGATCGGCTACTACGCGCAGGAGCACGAGTCATTGGATCCGGCGAAGACGGTGTTCGAAGAAGCGCGACGCTCGGCCCTGTCGGTTCGGAGCTCCACGCCGCTGACCGATGCCCAGATCCGGGCTTTCCTGGGCTCGTTCCTCTTCACCGGGGCGAAGGCCCAGCAGCGGGTGGGGACGCTATCCGGCGGCGAGCGCACCCGGCTCGCGCTCGCCAAGCTCTTTCTCGAAAAGGCGAGCCTGCTGCTCCTCGACGAGCCGACGAACAACCTCGACCCGGCGTCGCAGGAAGCGCTGCTCAAGGCGCTCAAGGGATTCTCCGGCAGCGTGATCATCGTCTGTCACATGGCGGACTTCATGACGCGCCTCGCGCCCGACCGCGCCCTGGTCCTGCCGTCGAACGAGTTTGCTCCGTTCGATCCCTCGCTGCTTGCCCTCGAAGGGCCGCGGCGCAAGCGCGGGGGCGGCCAGGTGACGATCGCGCCGGAGCCGGTCCTGGCGGGCCGGAGCCGGCCGGATCGGCGCGAGAGGCGGTGAGGCGTAGCACTCGGAATCGCGCGAACGCACTCAACCCGGGAGCGCAGGCATCTTGCCTGCTCACGCTCGGATTCCCCGGGCAAGCGGGACGCCCGCGCTCCGGGAGGAGTCCTTCCGTTCTGGCGTAATCCACGCCAACGGGGCGCGGCTTGACACGAACGACACGGCTGGTATAGTCCTCACACCAATCGATACGATGGTCGCGACGAGGAGGCGGATCTCCATGGCTGACACCCGAATCACGCTCAGCGAGAGCGAGCTGCCGCGCCAGTGGTACAACATCAACGCGGACTCGCCGAAGCCGCCGGCGCCGGTGCTGCATCCCGGAACGATGCAGCCGATCGGGCCGGCGGACCTGGCGCCCCTGTTTCCGATGGAGCTGATTCTTCAGGAAGTGAGCACCGAGCGCTGGATCGACATCCCCGACGAGGTGCGCGACGTCTACAAGCTCTGGCGCCCCACGCCGCTCCATCGGGCGCTCCGGCTTGAGAAGCACCTGCAGACGCCGGCGAAGATCTATTACAAGTACGAGGGGGTGAGCCCGGTCGGCAGCCACAAGCCGAACACCGCGGTCGCCCAGGCCTACTACAACAAGAAGGCGGGCATCCGACGCCTGGCGACGGAAACCGGCGCCGGTCAATGGGGCAGCGCGCTCGCGATGTCTTGCCGGCTGTTCGGTCTCGACTGCACCGTTTACGTGGTGAAGGTGAGCTACCACCAGAAGCCGTATCGTCGGCTGCTGATGGAGAGCTACGGCGCCACCGTTCACGCGAGCCCGAGCGACCAGACCCAGGCGGGGCGGAAGGTTCTGTCCGAGCACCCGGACTCGCCGGGCAGCCTTGGCATCGCGATCAGCGAGGCCGTCGAGGACGCCGCGACCCACTCGGACACCAACTACAGCCTGGGCAGCGTGCTGAATCACGTCCTCCTGCACCAGACGGTCATCGGCCAGGAGGCCAAGCTCCAGCTGGAGAAGGCCGGTGACTATCCCGACGTCGTGATCGGCTCCTGCGGCGGCGGCAGCAACCTGGCCGGCCTGAGCTACCCGTTCATCGCCGACAAGCTGAGTGGAAAGCAGCCGAACCTGCGCGTCGTCGCGGTCGAGCCGGCCGCCTGCCCGACGCTAACCCGCGGACAATACCTCTACGACTTCGGCGATACCGTCGGCCTGACGCCGCTGGTCAAGATGTACACCCTGGGCCACAGCTTCGTGCCGGCCGGCATCCACGCCGGCGGGTTGCGCTACCACGGCGATGCGCCGAGCCTCTGCCTCCTCTACGACGAAAAGGTGATCGAGGCCGTTGCCTACCACCAGAACCCGGTGTTCCAGGCGGCGATCACCTTTGCCCAGACCGAGGGAATCGTCGCGGCGCCGGAATCGGCCCACGCGATCAAGTCGGCGATCGACGAGGCGCTGAGAGCCCGCGACGAGGGCAGGAGCAGGGTCATCCTCTTCAACCTCAGCGGTCACGGCAACTTCGATCTTCAGGCGTACGACGATTACCTGCACGGCAAGCTCGTCGACACCGAGTACTCGAAGGCCGAGGTCGAGCAAGCGCTGGCCGGACTGCGGCAGCCGTAGCTTCCGACGTCCGAGAAAGGGGCGCGGTTGGCGGCGATCATCGCCCATCGCGCCCCTCTTTTCCGCCTCTTGCCTTGAGCACGTACGTACGATAAGATGAATACGTACTCAAACCTACTAACCCGTCAGGGCGGGGGTTTGGGGGCGTCCCCTAAAATTCCCCTCTCCGGGGCGGGGTGGTCGGACACCAGTGCCGAATCTGTGCCCTGATTTTTCAATACGGAGGGCATTACCATGGCAGCCGTCACCGAATGCGTCGTGCGTGTCACGCGCAACGGCAACTCACGGACATTAGTCATCCCCGCGGCGATCGTCGAGCAGGCTCAAATTCAGAGCGGAGAGGTCTTTCACGTCGAGCTTGTCTCCGGAGGTATCTTGTACCGCCGAATCGCGGTCGAGCCGCATTGGCGATTCGCGGGCGAGGGCGCGGACCGTCACGTGGTCGTGGGTGCTGGCGCGATCGGAGTCGTCGAAGCGGACCCATCGCCGCGCCCATCACGCGACTGGGACTACTGACGGATGGAGCCTTCCGCGTGGCCACCAGATCGTGACTTCTTCTTTCGGCCCGTGACGGCGCATCGGCCACTATTCCAGGGCGACGTGTTCACCGACGTGCCCATTGTCAAGGCGCCAGCTGGCGGGGCGTTCGCGCAGGATCCAAGGATCACCGTGGAGCGCCGCACCGTCGCCCTACTGAGCTATCCCTGCGATGTCTTTACTCCCGACGGTACGATCGGCCGATCACAGCAGGTCGCGGTCGTGCGCGAAGCGGAGAAGCTCCGTGTTCCACCGGATTGGCAGGGCGCATTTACCACGTGTCCCTTACCGGATCTATTCGGCGACGGTAAGCTCTGGGCGGCGGATTTTGGCGCGCTCTCGCCGGTTGATCGCTCCTACCTCACGCCTGACAACCGGATTGCTTGCCTGAGCGCGTGGGGCTGGGCCTATTTTCGTCAACGACTGTCCCTCTGCTTCACGCGCGCGCTGATCGCGCTCGACCCGCTGATCGCGGTCGGGGATGATACCTGGCAAGAGATCGAGTTGTGGGAGGAGTGGAACCGGCGCGGCCAACCGGTCGAGGGTTTCCAGCCATGGTTAGACGCGCTAGATCCCAAGCTTGGCTTTCGCCGGCGGGTCGCCCTCCGGAACGGAAATGGCAGCATTTTACTCCAAAGGCTCCCCGCGGCGACGGGACGGGCGTTGCCTTGACAACGGGAGGATTATCCTGCCCGTGCTAAAATGTCGCCGGGGAGATGAGGTGTATGGACGTCGTCGTCGTTGGCGCGGGAATTGTTGGCCTGGCGGTCGCGCGCGAGCTGCTGCGGCGCTGGCCCGGGCTACAACTGGCCGTCGTCGAGAAAGAAGACCGGATCGCGGCGCACCAGTCGGGCCACAACAGCGGGGTGATTCATTCTGGACTTTACTATGCGCCTGGCTCGCTGAAGGCGAAGCTCTGCGTCGCGGGCGGACGGGCGCTCGTGCGTTATTGCGACGAGCACGACATCCCCTACGCGCTGAGCGGCAAGGTGATCGTGGCAACCGACCCGGCCGAGCTTCCGCGCCTGGACGAGCTGCACCGGCGCGGCCAGGCGAACGGGGTCGAGGGGCTCGAGGTGATCGGGCCGGAGCGGTTACGTGAGATCGAGCCGTCCGCGGTCGGGATTCGGGCGCTCTACTCGCCCAGGACCGGCGTCATCGACTACGTCGCCGTGTGCCGAAGCTACGCGGCCGACGTCGCCGCGCTGGGAGGTGAGATTCTCACCGGGCGCTCGGTCGACGCGATCATTCCACGCGACGCGAAAGTGGTGGTGGCGACCTCCGAGGGCGTGCTCGAGACTCGGTACCTGATCACCTGCGCCGGCCTCTATTCGGATCAGATCGCGGCGATGACCGGCTCGCCGCGTGATCCGCGCATCGTGCCCTTTCGCGGCGATTACTACATCCTTCGACCAGAGCGCGCCGACCTGGTGCGCTCGATGATCTACCCGGTGCCGGATCCCTCTTTTCCGTTTCTCGGGGTCCACTTCACCCGACGGATCGAGGGCGGAGTCTGGCTCGGGCCGAATGCCGTCCTGGCATTTGCCCGCGAAGGGTACCATCGTCTATTTATCCATCCGCGCGAGCTGCTGGATTCGCTGAGTTATCGCGGCTTCCTGGCGCTCGCCGGCAAATACTGGCGAACCGGAATCGGGGAAATGTACCGCGATTTCAGCAAGCCCGCATTTTTGCGCGCGCTCCAGCGCTACGTGCCCGACCTGACCGAGGACGATCTGATCGAGGGGCCGTCCGGCGTCCGGGCGCAGGCGCTCTCGCGCGATGGGAAGCTGGTGGATGACTTCGTGATCGACGGCGACGCGCGGGTGATGCACGTTCGGAACGCGCCGTCACCCGCCGCGACGTCGTCGCTGGCGATCGGCGCGTACATCGCCGATCGCGCGGCTGAGTCCTTCCATTTGGACGAGCTTCGGCCGCGGCTCTATCCGGGCGCCGAGGCCCCGGCGAGCCAATCGGGAAGCGCCGAGCCGAGCGCGAACGGGTAGGCCCGATCGCGCTCGGTTGACTCACGTTCCCGGTTTCCCCTTTTCCAGATAACACGTACGGGAGGACCACGAATGCGGCGGTTGGGTGCGAATCAGGCGCGAGAGCTCTGCCGGGCGGCGTTCGCGGCGGTGGGTCTGCCGCCGGAGCAGGCGGAGCCCTGCACGAACGCGATCCTCTTCGCGTCGCTCCGGGGACTGGACAGCCACGGCATCGTCTCGATCCTCCCGGCGATCGCGAACCGCGTCGCCCGGGGCGAGATCGACCGCGACGCGTCAGTCGAAGTCATCCGGGACGATCTCGCGACCGGCCTGCTCAAGGGAAACGGCGTGGCCGGACCGGCCGTCGGCGAGCGCGGAATGGCGCTCGCGATCGAAAAGGCGAAGATCTACGGGGTCGGCGTCGTCGCCGCGTTCAACTGCGATCATTTCGGGGCGGCGTCGTATTATTCCTCGCTGGCGGTGCAGGCGGGCCTGATCGGCCTGACGATGTGCAACGCCGGTCCAACCGTCGCGCCGTTCGGCGGGCGCAAGCCGGTGCACGGGACGAACCCGATCAGCTATGGGTTTCCCGGCGGAGCCGAGGGGCCGATCGTCCTCGACGTCGCCACGAGCGCCGCCGCTCACGGGCAGATCTTCAAGGCCCACCGTCGTGGACAGCCGATTCCGCTCGGCTGGGCGATCGACGCCGACGGGAAGCCGACGACCGACACCGCTGCCGCGCTGAAAGGGGTTTTGCTCCCGTTCGGCGGGCACAAGGGGTACGGCATGGGCGTGATGGTCGACGTGCTCACCGGGGCGCTGGCCGGCTCGACCGTCGCCTTGAGCGT
>JAJPKB010000666.1 GCA_021323915.1 Chloroflexota bacterium
CACGGCTGGCGGAGCGTCGCCGATGCGCTCCGCCACTATGGCGCCTTCCCCGACCGCGCACTACGGCTCATTGGCGCCATCCCAGGATGACTTTGACATGACCCTACCGCTGCAACGTCTGGTGTTGACGCAGCGCCATTCGAAGATTAGACTAGTCGTAGACTAGTTTATTACTTCGGAGCACAACGTGGAAACAGTTGGCGCATACGAGGCGAAGACTCACTTACCTCGATTACTCGACGAAGTCGCTCGAGGGAAGACCATCATCATCACCAAGCATGGGGTACCGGTGGCCCGGCTCGTCCCCACTACGGAGACACGCCGCCACTCGGTCGCCGAGGTCATCGACAGTCTGAAGGAGTTTCGTCACGGCAACCGCCTGGCTGGTTTATCGATCCGCGACTTGATCGACGAAGGTCGACACTGATGGCTTTCGTTGTCGATGCTTCAGTCACGCTCGCTTGGTGTTTCGAGGACGAGACGACCAGATATTCAGACATGGTTCTCGACCGGCTTCGGGGCGACGAAGCAATCGTACCGGGGATCTGGCCGTTCGAGGTGATCAACGTACTGGTTTTCGGCGAACGGCGGGGTCGACTGACCGAAGCAAACGCTGCGCGTTTTCTTACTCTGCTTGGTGCGCTCCCCATTTTGGTCGAGCCCGTCGAGTTTGGACGGCTTGCGAGTACCGTATGGGCTTTGGCACGTGTGGAGCACTTGAGCAGTTACGATGCTGCCTATCTGGAGCTTGCGATGCGCGAGGCGCTTCCTTTAGCGACCCAAGACGTATGGCTGGCCGACGCGGCACGCCGGGTTGGAGTAACTGTGCTGCGTTGAATGACATCGCATCAACGGCTGGCTCGCGCGATGGTGTGATGCGGTCCGGATCGTGCCGCTCTTCAGATCCTGCAGCAAGAGGCGACGATCGCGAGCAGGTGGTCGAGGTCGAACGGTTTAGCGAGGTAGGCCTCGGCGCCGATCTCTGCCGCCCACTTCTTCACGTTTTCCGCGGCGGTCATCGTCACGATCGGCGGATGCAGGTCTCGCTTCTTGGGTAAGCTGAACCCCGGTCGCTGCTAGGCGATCCAGGTTTGGCGTCCGAACGTACGGATTGCCGACGATGCCGAGGGTGTCGTAGCGCTGCTGATCGGTCGTGATGGGCAAGACGTTGGGTTGTTTCCGGGTCATCCCTTGACTCCACTCCCAATCATCCCCTGCATAACCTGTCGCTGAAGGATGAAGTACAGAATGAGGATGGGAACGACGGTGATCGCCGCGGCGGCGGTCAAGGTCGTGTACTCGACGTAAAACTCGTTGCCGAGGTTGGCGAGGCCGACGGTCAGGGTCATCATCGATTCGTCGCGCGTCATCACCAGCGGCCAGAGGAAGCTGTTCCAAGAAAAGATGAACTTGATGATCGTCAGCGTGAGCAGGGCCGGCTTCATCAAGGGCGCCGCGATCCGCCAGAAGAGCTCGAGCTCGCCGGTCCCGTCGATTCGGCCGGCGTCAAGGTAATCGTTCGGAATGCTCTGCATGAACTGGCGCATCAGGAAGATGCCCAACGGGCTGAACACTTCTGGCGCGGCGATCCCGACGTAGGTGTTGATGAGACCAAACTTGCTGAAGACGATGTAGAGTGGCAGGAAGGTGACCTCGAAGGGCAGCATCAGCACCGCGAGTATGCTGATGAAGCAGACCTCCTTGCCCGGGAATTCGAGCTTGGCGAAGGCGTAGCCGGCCAGCGCGCTGAGGACAAGCGAGGGGATCACCCCGAGGATGGTGACGATCGTCGAGTTCAGGAGAAAGCGACCAACCGGCATGGTCGCGAAGATCGTCTGGTAGTTAGTAAAGTTGAGGAGATTGTCCGGCAGAAAGGTGATCGGCAGCCGAACCGCTTCATCCGGCCGTTTCAAGGAGGTGAAAACCATCCAGAGGAACGGACCGAGCATGGCCACCGCTCCGATGAGCAGAACCAGGTTCAGGAGTTCGCGCCGGAGGATCTTGCCAATCTCGCCAAAGGCGGGGGCTCGCGGGCGAGCCGCGACTCGAGCCGAAGTTGCCATCTAGTAATCGACCCTCGTGCTGACGACTCGACGCTGAATCAGGGTCAAGCCCATGATGACCGCGAAAAGGATCACCGCGCTCACCGCGGCGCGGCCAAAATCGAAGAAGGTGAACGCCTGGTCGAAGACGTACATGACCACGGTCCGGCTCGCATCGCCGGGCCGCCGTTGGTCGCCGCGTAGGGAAGGTCAAAGAGCTTGACCGAGTTGATCGTTTCCAGGATGCCAACCAGGACGAACTGGGCGTTGAGCAGCGGCACAGTAATGTGGAGAAAGGACTGGAACCGACCGGCGCCGTCGATGCGCGCCGCCTCGTAATAGTCCGGCGAGATCCCTTCCAACCCGGCGATGAAGATGATCATGTCGAAGCCGAAGCGCGCCCAGACGTAAATGAGTGCGAGCGAGGGAATCACTTCGACCGTGCTATCCAGCCAGGTTTGCTGGGGGATACCTACCGTTGCCAGGACCGGATTGAGCAGGCCATACTGTGGATTGTAGAGCCACTTCCAGATGTAGGCGATGGCGACCATCGAGGTGACGACCGGTAGGAAGTAGATCAAACGAAACCAGGTCCGAAAACGAACCTTCGAGGCGCTCTGGAGCGCGACCGCGGTCACCAGCGCCAGCAGCGTTGTCACCGGCGTGCCGATCACTGCCAGGAGCAGGGTATTGCGCATGGTAATCCAGAACGACGGATCGCCCAGTGTCGCCTGGTAGTTCCTCAGGCCGACGATTGCCCCGAATCCTTGAACCTGCCAGCTCGAGAAGGTCAGGAACAGGGTAAAAACGGTCGGAATGACGAAGAAAATGACCTCGAGCAGCATCACCGGCAAGATGAAAAAGTAGCCAAGACGGGCCTGCCGTTGGCGCAAGGTGCGGCCCGTCAAGATGTCCAAGAAAGACGGCGAGTGCGAAGCCGGGGTAAGGGTAGCCGAGCTCATCGCAACCTCTACGACTGCTTCAGGAGCTGATCGATCCGGGGAGCGAGCGCGTCGGCCGCCGCCTTCGGCTGGGTCTGCCCCTGGGTGATCTGATCGAGATATTTGCTATAGGGCTGCTCGATCTGGCTCTTCTTGTTGACCAGTAGCGCCCAGCCGGTGCCGGTGAGACCGCAGCCATCCTGCTTCGCCGGCGGCACGTAGGAGATCGCGAAGTTCAGCTTCGGCGCGTGATCGCGGAAGTAGCCGATGAACGAGGACTCGCGCAGGAGCATTGACGCCTGACCGCGCGACATCTGTTCCTCGGTTGGACCGAGGGTGATGCTCGAGACGTTGCCCGGCCCGCTCGTATGATCTTTCAGCACCTGGAGGGCGTTGATCGGGTCGGCGCTGTTCTCGAAGCCGGTGGCGACGTTCGTCTTCGGATCGTAGAGCCGACCAGTGATACCAGAGCTGGAGGTGGGCCGGCGCCGCGGCGCTCGTCGGCGCACTCTGTGCGCCCGAAGTGGTCGTCAAGGATGCCGCTTGCGCGGTTGCCTTGGCCAGCGCAGCCTGACTCCCGGTCGACGGCGTGGTCGACGATGTCGACGACGAAGCGCAGGCGCCAAGCAGTGGTAACGCGGGGGCTGCGAAGCCGGCCGCCGACAGCTTACGACGGGTCAATCCACGAATGCCGAGCGCTGTATCGTCGCGGCGTGCCATGATTGTTTCTCCGGTTATTAGTTCGGCTGCATAACAAATGTGCTGACCACTGGTATAACACCAGCGCATGATCGTGTCAAGAGACGAACGCGAGGTTAAACACCGCCAACCACTCGCCCTTGACGGACCATCTCAGTCATCCGTATAGTTACCGTTAGGTCGGCTTGCGAACGATATGATCCCATGATTCCGTGTGAAGCCCGAGGGATAGCGACATGCCAACCAGTGACGACCAGAACCCGGTGAACGAGGTTTGGACCACGATAAGCGAGAGCTTGCCCGTGCAGGATCTCACTCCCTGGGTCTGTCGAGCGGCGATCGCGCCGCGAACCTGGCTCGACGCCGAGGCGTCTGCGGCTTGGGTCGAGTCGAATGGCAGCGAGGGGTGCCTCGGCGGCTGGGAGATCCGCTACGCTGTCGAGTCGGCTGCGGCCGAGGAGTTCCTTTTTGCAGTCATCGGCGACGTGACCGGAACCAGGCGAGAAACCGACGAGCTGATCGTCGAGGCATTCTGGTCCGACGCCGCGGGGAGGCAGGTGAACTGGGACCCGGTCCTGCTCGACCAGGTTGAACCGGTACCGGGGGAGGATTCCTCGGCGTTTCGCGCGACGTTTCGCAAGCGGTTGCGTCGTCCGCCAAATGCCACCCGTCTGAGCATTCGTTTTGGCCTGCGCTGGTCCCCGACCGCGAAGGTCCGCTGGCACGATTGGCAGCTCCAGTCGACCGCATCTCGGCCACCACGCACCTTGCGTCTCGGCGTTGCCTCGGGCCGCCCTCCCGCCTGGTCGGGCGTCGACGGAAACCTAACCCACTACCTGAACCAGTGCCGACGGGCGGGCGACGCCGGCGTTCAGCTCGTCTGTTTACCCGAGACGATTCTCACCTGGGGAACCCCTGACTGTGGGCCGGAAGATCTGGTGCGGCAAGCCGTCCCAATTCCGGGCGACTGGCTTAAGCCGTTTCAGCAGGTCGCCCGGGACTATCGCATGGGCATCTGCTTCTCGGTGTATGAGCGGGCTGGACGGTCCGGCGAGCTCGTCTACAACACCGCCGTTCTCCTGGGGCGCGATGGCTCATTACTCGGCACCTATCGCAAAGTCCACCTCGCGATCGGCGAGATCCAAAACGGCATCACCGCAGGCCACGAGTTCCAGGTCGTCAACTTCGACGGGATTCGCGTCGGTCTGCTCATTTGCATGGATACCACGGCCAGTGAATCGGTCCGGAGCGTCGCCCAGCGCGGCGCCGAGATCGTCCTCATGCCGATCATGGGCGACTTCCGAGCAACCCCCTGGGTCCATCATAACTCCGCCTTTCATCCCGAGCGCTGGCAGCTCGGGATGGGCGGTCACGCCTTCGACAACCACGTCTACTTCGTCGCCGCGCGCAACGAATCCAAGGGGAGTCTGATCGTCGCGCCCTGGGGGGAGCCACTCGCCTATAATGAAGGCGACGTCGACGTCATCTGGGCCGACGTCGACGTCGACGACCACCGCTCGCACTGGCGCGGCTCGTCGATCCAAACCATCCTCTGGTCCATGCGCCGTCCCGCCGTCTATGCCTCCCTCGCCGACGCCTCCCGGCCGGTCGGGCCGGAATCCGAACGATGCTGAGCGGGGGTAATCGCTCATGCCCGAAATCTTCAAACCACAAAAAGCGCCGGTGCTGCTCAAAGCGGCCGAGGAGCTGCAGGAGCTACGGGCTGACGCTCTCCGAACTTTTCTGACCCTCACCGTGATTGGCTACCTTGCCTGGCACCTCATTGTCACGCTCGGCTCGCCTCTCAACGGTGAGACCTTGCGTGTCTTCCTCCTCGCCCCGGTCGTGATCTTCATCCTCGGCAGCACTTATCTTCTCTTCTCACGAAATCAGCCACTGGCCGCCTACGTTTTCGTCGGCGGGGGACTGCTCGCGATTGCTTGGGCGATCGTCGCGCTCAACGCGTCATCGGCGGCGATGCTCTACGCCATTCTCACCCTGATGGCCGCCTTCGTTCTCGATCCGCTCGCTGGTGTCGCTTGCACGGTCGTGGCTATCGGCTTGCTCATCGTAATTGGCAACGTGCGGCCTGGTCTCGTCGAGCCGACGCTGGTCGGACAAGTCGCGATCTTCTCAGTCACTGGAGTGGCCGGGACCTGGGTCCTGATGCGCCGGCTTTCGCTCGCCCTGGGCTGGTATGCGGACAGTTATGCGACTGCGGAACGTAGAACCCGGGAAGCGGAGGAGCATCGTGCCCAGTTAGCCCGAGCCTGGACTCAGCTTGACAATGCGTACTACCGCCTCGAACGGACGAACGCCGCCTTGCAGGCAGCCTGGAAAGCAGCCGACCTGGCCGAGCGATCGCGCATGGAGTTCGCGACGAACATCAGCCATGAATTGCGGACTCCTTTGAATCTTATCTCGGGCTTCAGTGAGATGATGATGACGTCGCCAGGCAGCTACGGTGGGGTCGACCTGCCACTTCCCTACCGCGGCGACCTGAACGCGATCTACCGCAGCGCGCAGCATCTCCTGGCACTGACCGACGATATCCTCGATCTCGCGCGCATGGAGAGCGGCTACCTCGGACTGTTGCGCGAGCCGATCGACCTGGCGGAAGCAGTTCGGGACGCGACCGCTGTGGTGCGTGATTACCTTGACGCGAAAGGCATCGAGCTCCGACTCGCTATTCCCACTACCTTGCCGACGGTGATGGCCGATCGGCTGCGCATCCGCCAGGTTCTCCTCAATCTGCTGAATAATGCTGCGCGGTTCACCGAGCGAGGTCACATTCGTGTCGCGGTCGAGGAGCGTGAGCACGATATTCGCGTCGCCGTGACCGACACTGGTCCCGGCATCGCGCCGGCTCTCCTTGATCGTGTATTTCAGCAATTCGTCACCCAAGGGAAAGGACAGTCTCATTGGCATACCGGAACCGGGTTGGGACTGCCCATCAGCAAGCGCTTCGTCGAGATGCACGGCGGCGAGATGGGCGTGGAGAGCACGGTTGGTCAAGGTACGACTTTCTGGTTCACCCTGCCACGCACTTTTTCTGACTGCTCTTCACCCACGGTCACCTCCGCCGGCATCCTCTCCGCCTACCTGCGCCATTCCGAGCCGGTCCTCGTCCTCGGCTATCCCGATGCCGAACTGGCGCGCCTACTGCAGCGTCACCTGCCGGGGTTCCAGGTCGAGACTGTCGATTGCCTTGCTGACGCGCAGACGCGCGCCGTGGACCGTCGCGCCGCGGCGATCGTCGTCGACGTCGACACGCCGCTCGAGAATGTGGCGGGCCCGGCGACTGTCGTCCGTTGTCCTCTCCCCCGCTCCGATCGCCTCATCAATGGTTGGGGAGTGGCGAATTATCTGGTCAAGCCGGTCTCGCGTAGGGATCTCCTCGCGGCGATCGCGAGTCTCCATTGTCCCATCCATCGCGTATTGGTCGTCGACGACGATAGCCGATTCACCCGTTTGATCTCCCGGATGCTTCGCTCGGCGGAACAACACTACAGCGTCTCAATTGCCCATAATGGGGAGGAAGCGATCGAGAAGATGCGCGCCAATCCCCCCGATCTCGTCCTCCTCGATCTGACGATGCCGGGGCTCGATGGTGTCGGCGTCTTGAACCAGATGGCTGCAGACCCCACTCTGGCTTCGCTGAAGCTGATCGTGATCTCGGCTCATCAGGAAGGCGAAGGTGCATTGCCAATCGGCACGACACTCCGAATCGACCGCTCGGAAGGATTTACCCTGAGCGAGGTCACGAAGCTTCTCTCGGCGATTGTCAGCAACCTGGCTCCGCCCCGGGCGTACATTGCCGCCACGGAGCCAGCGCTTCCAAGAGTGCTGCCTGGCTGAACGGCTTGGGCAGGTAGCCGACAGCTCCCAGCGAACGAGCCACCCGCGGCTCGTAGAGAATGGAGCAGACAATCACCGGGATGTCATGAGTTTTCGGATGAGCCTTGAGGCTGACCAGGAGCTCCCAGCCATCCTGCCCGGGCAGCATCACGTCCAGCAAAATGACCGTGGGCAGCAGCTCCGCGGCCAGCGCTTGTGCCTGCTGTACGTCCTGCGCTCCGACGACGCGCCATTGGTGCTCGGCCAGGTAGCGGCTGACCAGACTAACGAAGTCCGGGTGATTGTCCAGGACCAGGACGATCGGCCGATCGGCCACCGGTAAGGATATCCGCGCCTGCCAGTGCTCGGGCTGTCCGTCGCTGACCTCTACCTTCCCCCCAAGCGTACTGGCGAGCTCGCGGGCAACCTCGAGCTCGGGAGCCGTTTTTATCATTGACTCCTCGTCTGACCCCCCGCTGCTTGCGCCCGACGAGGCATCGATGGTCGTCACGAGATTTTGGTCGACGGCAGCGATGGTCACGTCCACGGTCCCGTTCGTGGCTCGCTCGATTCCCAGACTGAGCAATCCCAGAAAAACCTGCCGCAGGGTGACCCGATCACCGTAAATTGTCGGGAGGTGAGGCGAGCCGCGTAACGAAAGGGTAACCTGGCTCTCCAGGCTTGCCGGGCGGAGAAGCGCGATCAGATCCGAGACAATCTGGCGGAGGTCGAGATATTCCGGAGCCACCTGCGACGTCAACTGCGCGGCCTCGGTCACCGCGAGTGATTGACGTGATTCGACGTCATCCGCCTGCCCGTCTGGCGTCTCCTTGATCTGCCAGCGGTCACGCAGCAGCGAGGCAACTGCCTCGAGGGCGCGCGCATGGTCACGCTGGTACTGCGTCTTCTGGATCGCGAGCTGGTCCATCACCTCGACCACGCTTAATCCCTCGATGTAGCGCAGCTCGAGTAGACGGTAGCTCCGCCAAGCACGTGACTCCGTCGAGGTACCGGCCGCCGGACGAAGGGCTTCGATCGCGTCGAGTAACGCCTGAAGCAGACGCTTTCCCCGCAGAGTCGCATCAGGCGTCGGCTCGAAGCCTGGTTGTCGGGCCAGCGGATGCGTCTGGAGGTAGGCCGCGTCGTACAGATGAAGTAGTGCGTCACGCACCAGGTCTCCAAACGTTTTTTCAAGCGTCTTCGTCGCCGGATTTGGCGCCGGCTCGTTCGTCGACACGGAATGGACCTTTTGTGGGTGGTTTCAGGGTATTGGCATCTTGAGCTTCCCCTCTTCCTATTCTACGATCCCGGCTGTATTCAATCTAGGTATTGGAGGGTGAAGCGGTATGCCTCGCCTTGCGGCCCGAACTGGCGATCGCGTTTTGGTGACCGGCGCGACCGGTCGGATCGGTGCTAATCTCAGTCGAGCTCTCCTTTCTCGCGGTTACCGCATTCGGGCGATCGTGCTGCCAGGCGATCCGGGCTGTCGGAAGCTGGATGGTTTGGGAGTCGAGATTGTCCAGGCGGATCTGCGTGATGCGCCGGCGGTTGCCGAGGCCTGCCAGGGCGTGGATGCGATTTGTCACCTTGCAGCCTTGATGGGGCCGGACGCTGGCGACATGCCGGTCATCGACTACTGGCATTTGAACGTGGACGCGACCCTTCACGTTCTCGAAGGTGCCCGTCTGAACGGTCACCTGGTCAAGTTTGTCTTTGCCAGTACCGATGCGACCTATCCCGCCTCGAAGCCGCGCTACATTCCCATCGACGAGAACCACCCTCAGGATCCGGTCAACCTTTATGGGCTCACGAAGGTCGTGGGCGAGCGTCTCTGTCGCGATTATCTGACCGAGTTCGCGGTACCCATCGCGATCGTCCGCTACGGTGGCGTTGCCAGTCCGGACGAGCGCGCGAGCGGAGCGACTTTCCGCCTCAGCGCTCAGTTGCAGCGGTTTCGGGACGCGAAGCGAAGCCATAACAATTACCTGTGGGCCAACGTCGTCGACTACGAGCGCCCCTGGGAATATCTCGAGCCGCTAGCAACCGGCGAGGGTGATCCACTCATCGCCTTGACCGATCTGGAGGGTCGTCCCTGGCAATCACACCCGACCGACGTCCGGGACGTCGTCCAGGGGACGATTCTCGCGCTGGAGAACGAAGTCGCCGTGGGCGAGGTATTCAACATCCTCGGGCCGGCGCCAGTTTCAACCGTCGAGGCCGTTCGCTATCTAGCGGAACGCCTTGGCGTGCCCTGGCGAACCGCGCCGGTTCCCTTCCGTCAGGCGATCGAGGTCAGCACGATGAAGGCGCGATCGGTCTTGGGCTATCGGCCCACCGTCGACTTTTTCAAAGCGGTCGACGACGGTCTGGCGATGCAACGTGGAGAAGACATCGGCGTCGTGCCGGCTAAGCTCCCGAACCGTTAGCGCTTGGTGATACGCGGAGTGGTGGTTACTATCGAATTGCTTAGGCAACGAGAAACAGAATGGGTTGCATCTGAATCTTAGATTCAAGGAGGATTCCGTGACTCGTACCGGATCCGTCGGTCCATCCCGGCGAGGTTTTCTTACTGGCGTTCTTGGTTTGACGGTCGTTTCGGCTCTGGCTGCCTGTAGCCAGGCGGCACCCTCGCCGACGGCCGCTCCCGCTCCGGCCACGGCGAAGCCGGCGGCGACCACGGCTGCGGCGTCGGCACCGGCGGTGCCGCCTACGACTGCCGCGGCCGCATCCCCCGCGGCTGCCCTAGCAACGGCAGCGGCGGCACCGACGACCGCACCGGCCGCGAAAGCGACGGTGAGTGCAGCACCGGCGACTCTCTCGATCATTGGTCTTGATGGTCACCCGTCATGGATTGCGACGAAGGAGATGATCAAGAAATACCACGACGTGGCTCCCCAGGTGACGATCAAGACGGCGGAGTTTGCACTGCCTCAGATCAACGACAAAGTCAATCTCGATTTCCAGGCGAAGAAGGGCGAGTATGACATCGTCTGGATGAACAGTGCCCAGACCGAGGGCTATTGGGTCGAGGCGAAGATTGTTATCCCGCTCGACCAGATGATCACCAAGGACTACGATATCGAGGACTTCTTGCCGCTCGCCCGCAACATCGCGACGCTGAAATCGCAGCTCTTCGGTATCTCGATTATGATTGAGCAGCGGATGCTGTCCTACCGGAAGGATCTCTTTGACGCCGCCGGCTTGAAAGTCCCGACGAACGTCGACGAAATGACGGCGGCGGCGCAGAAGCTGACCAACAAGTCCAAGAATCAGTATGGATTCTCGCAGCGCACGGCCGCGAGCATTTCGGCGGCATATGACTGGGTTGGCTGGCTTTATGGATATGGGGGCGTCCTGATCGATCAGAACAACGTGCCCCAACTGAACACGCCGGAAGCCAAGGCGGCGCTGGATGCCTTCCTGGCAATCAATAAGTTTACCTCACCAGCGTCGAACCGGGGGTACGGTGACGTCGTCAAAGAGCTGCAAACCGGTGTCGCCGCGATGGCGAACGACGTCACGATCATCCTGCCGCTGCTGGAGGATCCGACGCAGTCCAAGTTCGCGGGGAAGTTTGGCTACGACGTCGCTCCGGCGGGACCGAAGGGACCACGTCCCGAAACGTCGGCTCACATTCTCTCGATCGACAGTCTAAGCAAACAGCGCGATCCTGCCTGGCAGTTCCTCTCTTGGATGACCTCGAAGGCGAATAATGAGCCCTGGTGCTTCGCCGGTGGTGCCGCCTTCCGGCAAAGTATGTACGAGGATAAAGCCATCATCGACAAGTTCCCGGTCTACCCGCTCTTCGAGAAGATTCTCAACCAGGGCAATCCGGATTACATCCCGCGGATCAAGCCGGGCTTCCAGCTTCTTGATAAGCTGTCTCAGAACATCAATGCCGCGATCACCGGCGTCAAGACGTCACAGCAGGCACTTTCTGACTCGAACGCTGCGATGACTGACATCTTGAAGCAGGCCGGATTCCTCAAGTAGACCGGGAGGCGGGAGTGGGCGAGCCAGTGAAGACACGCCAAGGGGCAGAGGTCAGATCTCGTCCCGGCCGCCTGCGGCGACTGGAGCCATGGTTCTACCTGGCTCCGGCGCTGATCTGGTTCGCCGCGCTCGCCATTTATCCAATCATCTACACTGTTAACGTCAGCCTGCGCGATTGGTCCGATGCCGCGCACCCACTGGTCGGCTTGAGCCACTACGCACAGATGCTCGGCGACAGCGGACTGATCGCGACAGTGCGCGCCACCGCCCTGTATTCGGTCGGCACGCTGCTGCTCTCCTTCGTCCTTGGCTTTGCGATTGCGCTGATTCTCGCCTCTGACGATCTCTACGGCAAAGCACTGTTCCGCGGCGTGTTGATCCTGCCCTACGTCATCTCGCCGGTGGTCGTTGGAATCGACTTCCGTCTGATGCTCCATCCGACGCTTGGCATCTTCAATTACGTCCTCGGGACCCCCGGCCGGGATTGGCTCGGCTCGCCGCAATGGGCGATGCCAACCCTCATTCTGATCACGTCGTGGGAGCTCACCCCCTTCTTCGCGATCATTCTCCTGGCTGGCTTACTCGGCTTGCCGCGTGACCCTTACGACGCGGCGCGAATCGACGGCGCCGACGGCATTCAATTGTTTCGGTATCTGACTCTCCCACTACTACGCCCCGTTTCTCAGGTCGCTTTGGTCATCGGCGTCGTCGACGTGATCAAGGCGTTCGCGGTGGTCTACACGACGACCCAAGGTGGGCCAGCGAATCTGACTCAGATCATCGGATTGTACGTCTACCACGTGGGTTTTGAGTATTATGATCTCGGTTACGCAGCGGCGCTCGCGGTGGTGCTCTTGCTCGTGATTGCTGTGATCGCATTTCTCACCATGCGTGCCTTCAGTGAGCAGCGCGTGGTTGAGTAGTGAAGGGCCAGGAGGTTTCGGTAATGAGCTTCCGTGCGCGCCGGACGGTAGGCCGACTGGTGCTGACCGCGTTGGCGTTATTCATGGCGATCGTCTTCATTTTCCCGATCTACTGGATCGCGACGATGTCCTTCCAGGACGCGGCAACCGCCGCGGCGCTGCCGCCAAAGTTCGTGTTTACGCCAACCCTCGAAAATTACGTCGGCCTCTTTCAAGAGTCGAGCTTTGGTATCGTGTTTGCCAATACGGTTGATATCACGATTGGTGTGACGCTTCTGTCCCTGCTTCTTGGGGTGCCGGCCGGTTACGCCCTGGCGCGCTTTCGCCTTGGGTCCTCGGAGCAGATCTCGTTTGCGATCTTGAGTGTGCGCATTCTGCCATCCTACGTCGCGGTCATTCCCCTCTTCGTCATCCTCGAAAGCGTGGATCTTTTTGGGAGTGCGGTGGGGGTGATCGTCGCGATGAGCATTGGCAGTACTAGCTTCGTCATCTGGATGATGCGGGCATTCTTCATGAACATCCCGATCGATCTGGAAGAGGCGGCAATGATCGATGGCTGCTCCCGTCTCGGCGCGATCTGGAACGTCTCCTTGCCTCTCGCGGCGGCTGGCCTGGTCGCGACGAGCGTGCTGACCGCGATCACCGCCTGGAACGAGTTCGTCTTGGTGCTGATTCTGGGGGGTGAAGCCGCCAAAACGCTGCCGGTCTTACTCGGCGGCCTGGTCACCGAGGAGCGTGCCGCCTGGGGTCAGCTCGCGGCAGGCGGTGTCCTGACGATGATCCCGGTCATCGTCTTTGCCCTGTTAGTGCGCCGCTATTTCCTCACTGGTATGACGACCGGTGCGGTCAATACCTGAGCCAGCCTGGCGTTCTATCTCTCATCGGGGCGGTGGCTTCATCGAGCTGCTTGTTCTCCTAACGGATGTCCGGGTCCTTGAAAGGCGGCTTCGCGCAGTTGAAGAACATCCTTTGGCGTCCTGCCTTGTCGGAGGTAGTCGCGACTATGGTCCAGAATAATCCTTTAGCTCGGATTATTCGCGCGCCCTCTTTCGCCGCGTGGTTCGGTAGCGTGGGGCCTTGCGCGCCCCACGCTACCGAACCCTCTCCGCCAGCCCCCGGTAAATAATCCGAGCTAGTTCGACGATTTCGCCGTGGCGTTCGCGCTCGCCGCGGCGCTCGGAGCCACGACGGACCAGTTGCCGCCAACTCCCTGGCCGTTCGTGTCCCCTGGCTTCGTGTCCTTCGAGTAGTAATA
>JAJPKB010000350.1 GCA_021323915.1 Chloroflexota bacterium
GTTCTTCTTTCCTGCGAGCGGCTTGTCGTCGGGGCGCATCCCCTCGAGGACCTGTCCCAACACCAGCGGCTTGCTGTCACCCGTCAAGGTGGTGATCCCGTACACGTCCGTGGGCCCCCAAATGTCGCCGTCCTTGATTCCACGCAAGATCGGGTGTCCCGATGCTCCCGGCGCAATGATTCCGCGAGTGCTCTGCGTCTTGTGACCTCCATGATGATTCACCCATGTTTCTCCCAGAACTTGGCGGCCGAAGCCCCCCTCCCATTCTTTGTTCTGCCACGAGTACTTGGCGAATTTCTTCTCCCCTTTGAGGTCAAACGCATGGGTCGCGGTTCGCAAACCGATGATCGGGCGCCCCGACTCGACGTAGTCGACCACCTCCTTCATCTGGTCGTCGGGCAGGTTGCGGAACCGCGTGGCGATGATCATCAGGTCGGCCGACCGCAGCGCCCGGAGCCCGGGGATGTTGTCCGTCCGGTCCGGGTCGATCGTCCCGTCCCGGCCGATCGCGAAGAGCACCGTGCAGGTGAAGCCGTGCCGCGTCGCGAGGATCTTGGCCAGTTGGGGCAGCGCCTCCTCGGAGCGATACTCCTCATCCCCGCTGATCAGCACGACGCGCTTCCCCTGGCCCGGCCCGTCCGAGCCCTCGTAGACGACCCACGGGTCGGCCGCCGTCGCGGGGGCGGCCAAGAGTAGGATCAAGGCCCATGAGAGGGCGTCCCTCCGGCCATCGTGTCGTCTCATCGGGCATTCCTCCTCGCCATGCGCGCCGATCCGGATTCGCAGGGGCGATGGCTCCGCATCCCGGATCGTTCCCTACGGAATCCGGAATCTTGAATTCGCCATCCCCGGCGGTACGGCCCCCGGCCACTCGGCCCGGCCGTGCCGCACCCAGGTCAGTTTAGCGGGGCCGTCCGGTGGGAGGAACCGGGCGATGCCCGAGGTCAGCCGAATAGCGGCGTCTCGGGCCCGGCCCGGCCCGCGACGAAGGTCCCGAGCAGGGTGGCCAGCTCGGACGCGTTGGGGATCTCCTTGAAGCGGAGGACCGGGCCCTGGATGTCGTGCAGGGCGTCCTCGTCGACCTTGAGCCGGTCGGAGATGGCCAGGATGAACCGGGGCGGGCCGTGCAGGGGCAGCAGGCGCAGCAGCCGCTCGAGGCTCGCCTTCTTCCAGAAGCCGACGACCTCGAGCAGCACGTCGGTCCCGGTCGACTTGTGGACGAGCCGGTAGTCGGGAACCCAGACGCCCTCGCGGCCCAGCTCGAGGACGTCGGTGCTCTCGCTGAGCTCCCAGTCGGTGGCGACCTGGCGGAACCGCTCGACGAACGCGGCCAGCTCGGCCGGGGCATAGGTGCCGGTGTCGGCCTGGTGCGAGATCAGGCCGTCGTTCGATTCGAGGTGGAACGTCCGCGGCTCGCGCCTCGGTCCCCAGCGCAGCTCGGCGCCGAGGCGGAAGTCCGCGCAGTGCAGCAGGGCCGGCAAGAACCACGCGACCTGGAGGCCGTACTTGGTCGTCGCGCTGAAGAGGCTCAAGGGGCCATCGATGTGGAAGACGTACCCGTCGCGCATGCTCCCCTCGACGCGGTAGAGCAGCCGGTGGAACTTCAGCCGGCGGAAGAGCTGGCGGTACCGCGCGGGCTTCTCGTTGCGCACCTCGACCCGGACCAGGACCGAGCGGAGCAGCACCGCCTGCGCCAGGGCGACGTTGTAGCGGTCGATCAATCGCTGGGCGGTGAGGTCCTCGAACCGCAGCAGGCGGTTCTCGTCGCGCAAATCGGCGAAGAGGGAGCCGAGGAGCGCCTCGGGCGCGACCCCCAGCTCGCGCGACACCCGGCCGAGCACCTCGTCGCGATCGAACCGCGGGCGATGGTGCGGCGTGGGCGCCTCGGCGAGCAGCCGGCGGCGGGACTCGGCCGCCGCCGTGAAGACCTTCCGGCGCACCTCCTCGGGCGGGATATCCGCCACGACCTCGAACTCGGCGCGGTCCTCCAGCACCTTGGCCAGCCCGCGGTGCACCTGCGTGGCCTTCCCGCCCCCGCCGAACAGCGCATCGACCTCCGATTCGATCTCGCCCCGCGTCATCCCCGTCCCTTCGCGGTAGAGCAAGAGCAGGCTCTCCGCCGCCTCCAGCCAGTGGGGCGCGTCGCGGTCGATATACAGCGGGATCACCCGCTGCTTCGAATATTTCACGCGGACCAGGTCGCCTGTGAGCATCGATCAACGGATCTCGGGGTCTTGGCGGGCTCCATGGAAGATCCTCATGATCTCGGCCTACCGGGATCGTTCGTGCAATCGATAGAATCTGCGGTCATCGCCGCAGAGGATCTCCCGGATCCCGCCACGTGCCCCCTTCCTGGAGCGTGGTCCGATCCTGGGGAAGGTCCGGAGCAGTGCGATGTGATCGAGGATCGCCTTCCTTGTTGCTCCGCTGCGTGGGGGTCGATCTCCGTCCGATGAGTGGAGACCGCAGCGAAGTCGTCAGCCGCTGTCGTTGTCCACCTCACTTCGAAATCCATCCCTGGAACCTCCGCCTCACCTCCTCGTGAGGTATGGTCCGGACGGCATGGGCGTCTTCCTCGGCCTTTCGGATCGCGGCCAGGACGGCGATCTCCTCGAGGCCCAATTCCTCGGGGAGTTTCCGGATCGGCTCGATGATGACTTCCTTATTAGACATGGTCGTCCGCCCCCATTGAACGTGGTGTCTGCCCGTCATTGTATGAGCGACCTTGGACTCGCTCAACCTCCGCCGTAGGCGCTGTGCTGCCGCCGCCGGTTGGACGTGAATTCCTCGACGGTGCCGCGGGTGATGACCTCGTAGAGTACCGCCTCCTTGTCGCCCGACTTGCGCAGGACGCGTCCCAGGCGCTGGACGTGCTCGCGGACCGAGCCGGAGCCGGAGAGCACGACCGCGACGTTCGCCTCGGGGACGTTCACCCCCTCGTTGAGCACCCGCGAAGTCGCGACGATCGGGTAGGCGCCCGAGTTGAACTTGAGCAGGACGTCGCGCCGCTCCTTGGTCTTGGTCTGGTGGGTGATGACCGGCACGAGGAACTGCCGCGCGATGTTGTAGACCGTGGCATTGTCGTGGGTGAAGATCAAAACGCGGTCGCCGCTGTGCCGCTCGAGCAGCCGGCCCAGGAGATTCAGCTTCGCCGGCGCGGCCAGGGCCAGCTCGCGCTGCTCGCGATAGGCGCGGAAGGCCTCGCGGCCCTCGGGCGAGCGGTGCGCCTCGTAGATGAACCGGCTCCAGCCGTTGGGCTGCCTCATGTCGATCCCCGCGTCGCGGAGGAACCCGCGGTAGACCTCGCGCGCCCGCTCGTAGCGGATGCGCTCCTCGTCGCTCAACTGGACATACAGCGTCATCACCCGGTAGTCGGCCAGGTAGTGGCCGCGGAGCTGGGTGATCTCGCGGCGGTAGACGATCGGGCCGACCAGGACGTCCAGGTGGGTATGCGCCATGTCGGCCCGCTCGGGTGTCGCGGTCAGACCCAACCGGAAGGGTGCGATCGCGGCCGTGGCGGCCAGGCCATACGTCGGGCCGGGCAGGTGGTGGCACTCGTCGAAGACGATCAGCCCGAACTGGTTGCCCAGGCGGTCCATGTTGAGGTAGGCCGAGTCGTACGTCGTGACCGTGAGCGGCCGGATGTCGTAATACCCGCCGCCGAGCAGGCCGACCTCGACGCCGAAGCTCAGCACCAGCTCGTCGTACCACTGGTTCATCAGGTCGATGGTCGGGGTGATGACCAGGGTGGGCCGGCCGGCGCGCTCGATGGCCATGTTGGCCAGGTGGGTCTTGCCGGTGCCGGTCGGCAGGACGACCACGCCGCGGCCGCCGGAGTCCCACCACGCCTTGAGCCCCTCGACCTGGTGCGGGAATGCCTCCTTGGCGACCCGGAGCCGCCAATCGGCCCGCTCGTAAGCCCGCGCGTCGTCCCGGTACTCCCGCTTCTTCGCCCGCAGTTGCTCGACGATCGTCCGGTAGAACATCGCCTGGGCGCGGTGCTGCCTCGTCCGGAAGTCGTATCTCACGCCGGGCAGCCCGAGCTCCTCATCCTCGCGCGCACCCTCCACGATCAGCGTGCCCGCGTCGAAGGCCAGCCGCAACGGCCGGTGGTCCGTCGCGGTCGCCTGCCCATTCGCTGACGCGCCCGGAGCGCTCATCGGCCCGGCCCTCCGTCGGTCGGCGATCCGGATGGTGGGGACGGCGGCGATGGCTTCCGACCGGGCCGGCGTCGCTTGAGCCAGCCGAACAGCTCGGCCACCGGCAAGCGATAGCCGGGCAGGACGGGGTCGCCTGCGAGGACACCGTCGGCGGGAACCTGCTTGGCCCGCTGCCCGGGCCGGAAAACGTGGACCGTCTTCCGAATCGGGTCGATCAGCCACCCCAGCGGGCAGCCATTGTTCGTGGAGAAGACGAGCTTCTCCCGACACTTTCGGACCGACTGCTCCGGGGAGACGATCTCGATGTGGATATCCGGTGGTCGAAACGTCGGGTCCAGGATCTCACCGTTTTCGTCGGTCTCGATGTGCTCGTCGAGCAAGAAGACGACATCGGGGATGATCGATCTCCCGGCGAACGTACAGCGCAGCTCGGGAAACGCCTCGCCGGATTCCCGGGGCTCGGAGAAGGCGTCCACATGGTTAATAAGCCGCTTCTCGAGCCGGCCATGCTTCTTCTGAGGAGACACCTTCGTCTCGACCCTCCCGCCGATGAATTCCTTGTAGGGACGCTCGTCAATCCCCGGCATGCGGAGGAACTCTTCGAGCGTCATCGTCTCGACGACCCGGGCCGCGCTGGCCATCGTCGAAA
>JAJPKB010000551.1 GCA_021323915.1 Chloroflexota bacterium
ACCGTGGCTCTTAGCGTGACGGCGCTGTACGCCGCCGCCGTCGGCGTTCTCTACGCCCAGAGGATCTACCCCGGCGTCTCGGCGCTCGGCATGGACCTGGGCGGGCGAACCGTCGGCGACGCATCGCGGCTGGTCTCGGGCCGCCTCGACCGCTATGGCGGCCAGAGGATAACCGTTCGCGCCGCCGGCTTTCAGACCACCATCGCGGCCTCCGACCTTGGCTTTCGGCCGCGAACGGCCGCGCTCGTGCGAGCGAGCTACCAGGTCGGCCGCGCCTCCCCGCTGGAGCTCGGTCTGCTGACCGAGGCGGTCGGCGGACGGACCTCGCCGTCGCTGGCTCCGGACTGGGACGTGGATCCAACGGCGGTCGACCGCGCGGTCGCGGCAATCGCGGCGCGAGTGGACCGATCCCCGGTCGAGCCGACCATCGCGATCGGTCCGACGGCGACCTTCCAGCCCGGCCGCGACGGGCAGACGCTCGACCGAATCGGGGCGCGGGTCGCGATCGAGCGCTATCTCGCCGGGCTGACCTCGGGGCCGCTCGATCTGCCGGTAGCGGTCGGCCATCCCACGGTGAGCGATCAGCAGGTGCGGGATCTCGCCGACCTCGCCAGCGCGATTCTGGCTCAACCGGCCTCGGTGACCGACGGCGGCCAAACCTGGGCGATCCCGTCCGATACGGTGCGCGCGGCGCTCTCCTACACGCCGAGCCCGCCGGGGCTCGATCTCGACCCGGCGAAGCTGAGCGCGGCGCTGCAGCCGATCGCGGCGTCGCTGAATCGGCCACCCCATGACGCGGCGCTCGTCGTCGCCGGGGGAAAGGTCCAAGTCGTTCCGGAACGGGCCGGCCAGCGGGTCGACCTCGCGGCAAGCGCCGCCGCGCTTCGCGCCGGACTGCTCGCCGGGCAGCACACCGTCGGCCTGGTCGTCACCACGACGTCGCCCCGAATCCATGCCGCCGATCTCTCGGCCGTCGCGGCGCAGGCCCGACAGTGGCTCGCTCGAGGACTGGTCCTGACCGCGGACGGCCAGCCCTACCCGGTGACCGGCCCGCGGCTCGGCGACCTGCTGGTTGTCGTGCCGTCGGATAGTGGGCCGCCGACGCTTTCGCTCGATCGGACCAAGCTCGCCGCGGTGATCGCCGACGTCAACCGCGAATACGAGCGGCCGGCGATCGCGACGCGCTTCAACTGGAACGACGGCCAGGTGTCGTTTCTCGGGCCGAGTCGCGCCGGCTGGGTCGTCGATCAGAACGCGGCGATCAAAGCGGTGCTTGCTGGCTGGCAGACCGGCCGGGTCGCGCTGCCGGTCGTTCAGTCACCCGACGCGCTCGACGCCGCCTATCTTGCCCGTCTGCGCCAGGACCTGAAGGGGCCGATCGCCGACCGCGCGACGACCTACGTCGGCAGCATTCCGGAGCGCGCCCACAACGTCGCGCTCGCCGCCTCGCGGTTGAACGGCGTGGTCGTCGCGCCCGGCGCCCTGTTCTCGTTCAATCAAGCGGTTGGCCCCACCACCCTGGCGGCGGGCTTCCGGTGGGGATTCGCCTTCACCAAGGATCCGGCCGGCGACTCGCGAACCGTTCCCTCGGTCGCGGGCGGCCTCTGCCAGGTAGCGTCGACGGTGTTCCAGCCGGTGTTCTGGAGCGGCTACGAGATCGACGAGCGGCACTACCACATGTTCTGGATCCGCCACTACGAGGACCGGGGCTACATCGGACTCGACGCGACGGTGTCGCCCGACGACGGAGTCGACTTCAAGTTCACCAACGACACCGATCACGCACTGCTGATCCAGGCCTGGACCGACCCGGATGAGCTGATCCACGTTCAGCTCGTCGGCACCAGGCCCGACTGGAAGGTAGAGGTGTCGCCGGAGACGATCACCGACGTCATCCCGGCGCCAACCGCCGTGCTGCGAACGACCTCGCCGCTGTTCGCGAGCGGGCGCGTCATCGACCTCGAGGATGCCCAGACCGGCCTGACCTCGCAGGTGACTCGGCAGGTGATCTATCCGGACGGCCAGGTTCGGACGCTCAACCTCAAGAGCATCTACCAGCCCGCGAACGCGGCCGTCCTCGTCGGGACCGGCTAGCCCAACCGCACGCACCGGCGAGACGCGGCGGACACGGCGACTGACCTGCCGTCGTTTCACGACGTTCGCGGTGCCTCCGTCGTCTGGCCGGCCATTCTGAAGTCACCGCAAATGTGGGATAATGGCGCTGGTAGCGCGCGGCTACCAGAGTTTCGGGTGTCGTCGATGGACCTAACGATAGAACGTCTTGTCGTACGAGGGCTTTCTTCCTGAGGAGCGGCTACCCGTTCGCGGGGCGCTGGGAATGTCCCTCTTCCCCTACCCCTTCCCCCATTCGAGGGGGAAAGGTCTCGAGGGAGACACTCCTGCTGAGTCCCCTCTCCCGCGCACTGAAGGCTCCCCCTGGCGAAGGGGGCGGGGAGGGTAGACAAGAGAGGGTCGGGGGTGAGGGAGGCCCCGGTAGCTCCGAACCTGGCCAATCCCCAGGGCTTGTCCCCCGCCCGTCCGGTTGCCCGGAGCAGGGACAAGCCCCCGCGCTACTGGTTTGTCGGACGCCTGCTTCTCGATGCCCGAAGCTGTTCCGTTGCTTACCGGGCCGACGCCGCGCCGGATAACCAGGGAAGGTGATTATGCCGACAAGCTCGCTGGCCAGGAAGCTCTTGATCAAGTCAGGGCAGCGCGTCGCGATCTTCAACGCGCCCCCGGGCTACCTGGATCATCTGGATCTCCCGCCGGGAACGGTCGTGGCGGCGGACCCGATCGACGGAGAGTTCGAGATGGTCCACCTCTTCGCCCACGACGTCGCCGAGCTGGACCGTCTCGCTCCACGGGCGATTCGATTCTCGAAGCCGGATGGCCTATTGTGGATCTCCTATCCGAAGCAAAGCTCCAAGCGAAAGTCCGATCTCACCCGCGACGCCGGCTGGGGAACGGTGCACGCGGCGGGACTGGTGGGCGTTTCGCTGATCTCGATCGACGACGTCTGGTCGGCGATGCGCTTCCGCCCCGCGGAGCGCTACGGGTCGGACCGCCAGCCACGAGCCGCCGGAGGAGACGCCGTATGAAAACGATTCGGATTGGATTGATCGGTTCGGGTTTCGCGGCCCACTTTCACGCGGGCTGCTACCGGCGAGTCGTCGGCGTTGAGGTCAAGCTTCGCGCCGTCACCTCCGCGCATCCGGAGCGCGCCCAGAAACTGGCTGACGAGCTCGGGATCGAGCGGGTCTACCGGAGCGTGGACGAGCTGCTTGCCGACCCCGAGGTGGACCTCGTCGACGTCTGCGCGCCGAACAACCTGCACGTGCCGTTCATCGAAGCCGCCGCGGCGGCCGGGAAGCACGTGGCGGTGGAAAAGCCGCTGACCGGCTATTTCGGCGAAGACTGGCCCGACGCCGACGCTCGGATCGGCGACGCCGTGCCCGGCGCCGGCATGCGGGCCGGCGCGCTCGCGAACGCGGATCGGGCGTTGACCGCCTGCGCGCGGGCCGGCGTCCGGCTTCTCTACGCCGAGAACTGGGTCTACGCGCCGGGCATTCAAAAGGTCCGTCGCCTTCTGGAGAAGGCCGGGGGGACGATCCTGCGGATCGAAGGGGAAGAGTCGCACTCGGGAAGCCACGCCGCGTACTATCGGCGCTGGCGGACGGCCGGCGGCGGCGCGCTGCTGGGAAAAGGGTGCCATCCGCTCGGCGCCGCGCTCTATCTGAAGCGCGTGGAGGGCCAGCGCCGCGACGGCGTGCCGATCCGCCCACGGAGCGTCCTGGCCGAGACCGCGCGCCTGACCCGCACGCCCGGCTTCGAGAGCGAGGCAGTTCATTACATAAAATATGGCTACGAGGACATCGAGGACTGGGGCTCGCTGCTGATCACCTTCGACGACGGAACGGTCGCCCAGATCACTGCCTCGGACACGACACTGGGCGGCATTCGCAACTATCTGACGGTCTTCGCTTCGAACGCCGTCGCCACCGTCAACGTGAACCCCAACAATCTGTGCGTGGCCTACGCGCCGGAGGCGTCGGTCTTCGGCGACGAGTACATCACCGAGAAGATCGAGACGAAGGCCGGCTGGACGTTTCCGTCGCCGGACGAGGACTGGGTGACCGGTTATCCCCACGAGATCCAGGATTTCGTCGAGTCGGTGGTGAACGACCGCGAGCCGCTGTCCGGGGCGGCGCTGGCCCGCGACGTCGTCGCGGTGATCTTCGCCGGCTACGAGTCCGCGTCCGAGGGAAGGCGAGTGACGATCGAGTAGCCGGTATCGCTCCCGGTCGGGGGACACCCCCGGGAGGGGCGGCGGGGCGCCCGAGCCGAGTAGGCGCCGCGTCGACGCGTCAGCAGAGAGGAGAGCACACGATGATCGGACGGGTTGCCGTTTCCCATGGACCAAGAGTGCCGTTCGAGATCCGCGAATACGCGGTGGCCGATCCGGGGCCGGACGAGATCCTGGTCAAGATCACCCTCGCCAGCGTCTGCGGGTCGGACCTCCACATCTGGCGGGGCGAGACGCCGCCGCTCCAGAAGGCGCCCGGAGTGCCCGGCCACGAGATGGCCGGCGTCGTCGCCGCGCTCGGCCGCAACCGCAAGACCGACACCCTCGGCCGGCCGCTCAAGGAGGGTGACCGCGTCGCCTTCGCCTACTTCATCCCCTGCGGCTCGTGCTGGACTTGCCTGACCGGAACCACCGGCTGCCCGAACCGCTACAAGAGTCGCTCGTCGCTCACCGTCGATGATCCGCCCCATTTCCACGGCGCCTACGCCGATTATTACTACCTGCTGCCTCGCCAGTGGGTCTACCTCGTACCGGACGAGCTTTCGGATGAGCTGGTCGCGCCGGTGAACTGCGCGCTCTCCCAGGTCGTCTATGGCCTCAACCGGATCGGCGTCTGGCTCGGCGATTCGGTGGTGATTCAGGGGGCCGGGGGATTGGGGATCAACGCCGTCGCGATCGCCCGCGACATGGGCGCCGGCAAAGTCGTCGTCATCGACGGGGTGCCGGAGCGGCTGGAGCTCGCCCGGGCGTTCGGCGCCGACGCGACGATCGACCTCCGCGACCTGCCGAACCGCGCCGACCGGGTCGCTCGGGTGAAGGAGCTGACCGGCGGGGTGGGCGCCGACCTGTGCGTCGAGGTCGTCGGCGTGCCGAGCGTCGTCCAGGAAGGGATCGAGATGCTGCGGCCCGGCGGCCGCTACCTGATGATGGGAAACATCGTGCCGAACGCGCCGGCCGAGATCGTCCCGCACGACGTGGTCCGTCAGCCGAAGACGCTGCTGGGGGTTCTGTCCTACGACGCCTGGGTCATTCCACGGGCGCTTGACTGGCTCGTCCGGGCGCGGTCGCGCTACCCGTTCGATCGGCTGCTGGCGTCGCGTTATCCCCTGGAGAAGCTCGACAACGCCTTCCAGCAGGCGGACTGGGCCGCCCGGGCCGGCCAGGTGCCGCGAGCGATCATCACCCTCTGATCGATGCAAAAAGAGTGATTGACTCTTTCGCGAGACGTTTCCTACAATAAGCGTACTGGCGTCCGATTGGCGAAAGCCACGGGTTGGGACGGAGCCGGAGTGCGGAGCAAGCGGACGGTCACGCCGTCGGATCGTGATCGATGGCCGGCCGGGCTGGTCTGGCGATTCATCGCCGCGAAGGCCGCGCGCATCGCGGGAGTGGGGCTGGTGCTGGGAGCGGTGGCCGCATGGCTGGGCCTGCTCTCCGGAGGCACGCCTGCCGCGGTTGGCGCCGCGGCCGCGCGCTGGTATCCCCTCATGGTTTTTGGTCTGCCCGCGGCCCTG
>JAJPKB010000678.1 GCA_021323915.1 Chloroflexota bacterium
GCCGACGTCTCTAGCCGCTCGCGAATCCGGGCCTGGAGGACGGCGACGACCGACGGATTCGCGGCGGCGACGTCGCGCTGCTCGCCGGGATCGGTCGGTCGGTGAAACAGGCGAGGGGACGGATCGCGCGGTCGGCCAAGGAAATCGGTGACGATCTCGCCATCCGCCGACTCGCTGATCGGCTCGATCAGCCGCCACTCCTTCGTCACCACCCCGCGGCTGATCTGCCGGCTCGCTTCGCCGATCGGCGCGCTCGGGCGCACCTCCGACGCCCCGGCGAAGAGGGGCATCAACGAGCGGCCGGCCACGCTCGCCGGCGTGATCGGCGGGGCGCCCGCCAGCTCGACGATGGTCGGAGCGAGGTCGACGCTCGACGCGAGATCGTCGACCACCCGGCCGGCCGGTATCACCCCGGGCAGGCGCATCAGCAGCGCGCAGCGCGTCACCGCGTCGTAAATACCGTGGTGGTCGAACGACAGCCCTCCTTCGCCGAACGCCTCGCCATGGTCAGAGAGAAAGGTGACCAGCGTCCGCTCCTTCAGGGCGCTCGCGTCGATCACGTCCAGCAGGCGGCCGATCTCCTGATCCATGAAGGCGATCTCCCCGTCGTACTGGGCGATGACGTAGTCGAGATCGGTGATCTCGTCGAAGCGCAGCTCCTTCAGGAGGAGCGGGGTGAGCTCGTCTTCAGGGGAAACCAGCGCGTGCAGCGACCGGTTCGTCGGATCGAACTCGTCCTGGCCGTAGAAGCGCCGCCGGAAAGGCGGCGGCGGCAGGTAGGGCGTGTGGGGATCGAAGTAATGGAGGAAGAGGAAAAAGGGCCGATCCTGAGCTCGGGCAGTCTCGAGGAGGCCGAGCGCCCAATCGGTCACCATCCTGGCCTGGCCGGTCCCCGGTTGGTACCGATAGACGCGAAAATACTGAAAACCGCGGGCGAACCAGCCCGGCGCCGACTGCATCCCCATCATATTGTCGACCGCCGCGGTCAGGTAACCGGCCGACTGGAGGCGCTCGGCGAGCATGGGAATGTCGGGCGAGAGCTGAGCTTCGCCGGAGTGGGAGAGGATCCCGTGGTAGAGCGGATCGACCCCGGTCAGGAGCGTCGTGAAGGCCGGGTGGGTCGGAATCTGAGCAGCCTGGAAGTCGGTGAAGCGGACGCCCTGGGCCGCCAGGCGATCGACGTTCGGGCTTGTCGAACGACCGTACCCGTAGCAGCTCAGGTGATCCGGACGCGTGGTATCGGCGGCGATCAGCACGAAGTTGGGACGCTCTCCGGTCACCGGGTCCTCCGAAGGTGTCGTTGATTCTAGCCCGCGATGGCCGGCACCTCGACGACCTGGCCGGACTCGAACGAGCGGATCGCGGCCTCGATCACCTCCTGCGCCGCCAGCGCCTCTCGGCCGCTGCCGTCGATCTCGGCCGGCGGCACCCTGGCCTCGACCTGCTCCAGGAACCGGTGAATCCGGTTCTTGAAGGTTTCCTGGAAGCTCGCGGTCCCTCCCATGATCGAGTTGCTGACGACGATCGTCTCGTCCGAGTCGTGCGGGTAGAGCGTCAGTCGCTCGTAGACGTTCTCCAGGACGAAGCGGGCGGCGGTTCCGGCCACTTCGCAGCGCTCGAACGGGTGGCGCGTCGTCATGTCGTAGCTGCCGGTCAGGTGCCCGACCATGCCGTTCGCGAACTGCAGGTTGATCGACGCGTTCGACCAGATCTGGCGATGGCTGGCTTTCTTGAAGAAGGCCTGGACGCGGACGACGTCGCCGCAGAAGTAGCGCATCACGTCGATCGAGTGCGGGTGGAGCGCCCGCAGGTGGAAGTAGGGCGCGGAGTCGTTGCGGTTGGCGATCCAGAGGGCCATGTTCGCGAAGCACAGCTCGCCCAGCCGCCCCTCCTCGACCCAGCCCTTCGCCCGCGCGGCCAGGGGGACGAACCGGTGGTTGAGGTTGACCCCGAAGTACCGCCCCTTCTCCCGTGCCGTCTGGACCATCTCCCGGGCCAGGGCGATGTCGTTCGACAGCGGCTTCTCGCAGAGGACGCCGACGCCGGCCGCCAGCGCCTGCATGACCGGCTCGTAGTGGTGTCCGCCGTTTTCCGGTCCCGCCGTCGTCACGCTGACCAGGTCGAGCGGCTCGTTCTTCAGCATCTCCTCGACGCTGTAATACGCGCGGGCGCCGAATTGCTGGGCAAAGGCGTCTGCTTTGTCCCGAATGACGTCGCAGACCGCGACGAGCTGGGCGAGCGGATCGCCCCGGTAGACTGTGCTGTGAATTCGGCCGATGTGGCCAGTGCCGATGACTCCGACCTTCAGCATCTTCTCCTCCAACCGAATGGCAGGTGCAAAATCAGGGGATATTTTCGGAAATGCCCCCTGCCACGCCCACCAGGATTTTCAAAATTCGGGGCACCCAGAGGGTACCCGCCCCGAACCCCCCGCCCTGGCGGGACACGTGGTTCGACGGCGCGCTCAGCCGGTCGCAGACCACGGAGAGCCGCCGTCGCGGGTCACTCGAACAGCTCTTTCATGCGCTGGCACGAGGTATCGACGACTCGCTGAACTTCTTCGACCGCGGATCCTTTCGTCCCGACGATCTCAAGAACCGTGTACCTGAGCCCCGGCAGCGCCCCGAGCTCGCGGGCGATCGCGCGAAGGTTCATCGCCCCGTTTCCGGGAATCTGCTGGTCGATCGGCCCGGGGCCGCCCGGTTCTCGACTCACCGCGTCGCGGATGCGGGCGGTCGCGAGGTAGGGGCCGAGCGATTTGAGCGACTCCTCCGGCGTCTCGTTGGCGCGCCAGAGGTGGCTCGCGTCGTAGTTGAGCCCCACCCAGTTCCGGTCGACGTCGGCCATGAACCGCAGGGCGGTCGGGGTCGAGTAGACAGCCGCGCGAACGTGGGGCTTGATGCTCAGCTTGACGCCCTCACCGGCCGCCGTCCGGGCGAGCTCGCCGATCGTCGCGACGACCGCGCGGTACGATTGCTCGTCATCGGACACCCCTCCCGAGCCGGTCGTGATCGCCGGGGCGCCGAGGATGGCCGCGGCCTTGATCAAGCGGACGAACCGCGCCCGGCGCTCGGGATCGAGCAGGTTGGTGCTGGCGCCGATCGACTCGACGGTCAGGCCAAGGTCGGCGATCGACCGCCGGACGTCGCGGTAGTCATCGGCTCCGCCGTCGGCCGAGAGGTGATCCGCCATGCCGGGAATCGCGCACAGCTCGATCGCGGTATAGCCCGCCTGTTTGATCCCCTTCAGCGCGGTCTCGAGCGGGAATCCACCAAACAGGATCGTGCTACAACCCAGTTGCATGAATGACTCCTTCCTAGTCCGATCAGTTGGGGTGCGGTCCGGACCCGTTCGCGTGTCCGTCGGAATCGCCGAACAGGTGACACTTGACCATCCGACCGTCGACGATGGTATCTCGCGGAGCAACCCGACGACAAACGTCGAGCACCCGCGGGCATCGACTCGCGAATCGGCAGCCCTCGCGCGCATCGTCCCGGACGTCCCCGGCCGAGAGCGGGACCTCGAGGCGTGTCTTCCTGGTTGGATCCGGCTCGAGGATCGAGCTCTTCAGCAACTGAGTATACGGATGAAGCGGAGTGCCCAGCACCTTCTCCACCGGTCCGAGCTCGACGACCCAACCGCGCAGCATGATCGCGACCCGATCGGAAGCGTAGTACGCCGTCGCCAGGTCGTGTGTTATGTAAATGACACTCTGCTGCTGCTTCAGCCGGCGGAAGAGGTTGACGACCGACATGCGCAGCGACGCGTCGAGCATCGAGACCGGCTCGTCCGCGACGAGCAGCGACGGGCGGGTGATCAGCGCGCGAGCGATCGAGATCCGCTGAAGCTGTCCGCCGGAGAGCTCGTTCGGGTAGCGCCCCTTCACTTCCTTGAGCGACAGCCCGACCTCGCCGAGCGCGCGATCCACCTGCTCGTCGGCGGTGGCGTGCTTGGCCACCCGGTAGTTCAGCGCGGTCTCGTAGAGGTAGGTCTCGACGCGCCGCAGGGGGTTGAACGTGGCGAAGGGATCCTGGAAGATCGGCTGCACCCGCGGACGAAACCACGTCTGACGCTCGGCCGCGGGCATGCGACTCACGTCGCGCCCCATGAAGTACAGATGCCCGGCCGATGGCTCGATCATGCCCATGATCATGCGGCCCAGCGTCGTCTTGCCGCTCCCGCTCTCGCCGGCCAGGGTCAGGATCTCCGGTCGCGTCGACGGCAGCTCGAAGCGCACCCGGTCCACCGCCACGACCCGCGATCCGGCCAGGCCCTGGCGGGAGGTGAAGCTCTTGGTCAAATCCTCGACCCGCAGCAGGCTATCGTTACGCTCGGGATCCATCGCCACCTCCGGCGGAGACGAGAAAGCACGCGACGCGGTGGTCCGCGCCAACTTGCGCCAGCGGCGGCGCTTCGGTCTTGCAGACCTCCATCGCGAACGGACAGCGCGGGTGGAAGCGGCACCCGCTGGGCGGGTCGTCCAGCGCCGGCGGCCGACCCGGGATGCTCACCCGCTCCGCCCGATCCTCCAGCTTCGGCAAGGATTGGATCAAGTACTGGGTGTAGGGGTGGAGCGGCTTGGTGAAGAGCGTTCGGGTGTCCGCCTCCTCGACAATCTGCCCGGCGTACAGCACCGCGACGCGGTCGGCCGCGTTCGCGTGCACCCCCATGTCGTGGGTGACGATCACCAGCGTGCTCCGCTCGCGCTCGCGTACCTCCTCGAGCAGCTGGA
>JAJPKB010000611.1 GCA_021323915.1 Chloroflexota bacterium
AGATCCAGCGCGCGCTCTGCCTCGTCGTCCGTCGACCCGGCCGCGGGCCAGGGAGCGCTGATCAGCATCGTCGTTCGGTTGGGCAAGTGATCCCAGATCGCCTCGGTGACGTAAGGCATGAACGGATGCAACAGCTTCAGCGCGCGATCCAAAACGTGGGAGAGAACCCAGCGAGTCGTCTCACGGCGATCGTCGGCGTTCGAGCGAAGCTGAATCTTCGAGATCTCGATGTACCAATCGCAGAACTCGCTCCAGACAAACTCGTAAAGAATCCGGCCGGCCTCGCTGAACTCGAACTCGCCAAGCAGACTGGTGACGTCCGAGATGACGCGGTTGAGGCGGCTCTGGATCCAGCGGTCCGCCATCGACAGGCCGCTCGGTTCGGGCGGATTCGCCGGCGGCTCGCCGGTCGAGAGCACGTATCGCGCGGCGTTCCACAGCTTGTTGGCGAAGTTGCGCGCGCCCTCGAGCTTTTCTTCCGAGAGTCGCATGTCATTGCCGGGCGTCGATCCGGTGACCAGCGCGTAGCGCAGGGCATCAGTACCGAACCGCTCGATCACATCCAGCGGGTTGCGAACGTTTCCCTTCGACTTGGACATCTTTTCCCCGTGCTCGTCGCGAAGCAGGCCGTGTAGGTACACGGTGCTGAACGGCGGCTCGCCGGTGAACTCGAGGCCGAACATTATCATCCGAGCGACCCAGAAGAAGATGATGTCGTAGCCGGTCTCTAGCACCGACGTGGGATAGAAATAGCGCAGATCTTCGGTCTCGGCTGGCCAGCCCAGAGTGCTGAAGGGCCACAGGCCCGAGCTGAACCACGTGTCGAGGACATCCGGATCCTGCCGCAATTCGGAGCTCCGGCACTTCGGGCAGGTCGATGGAGTTTCGACGCTGGCGACGACCTCGCCGCATCGGTCGCAGTACCAGACCGGAATGCGGTGGCCCCACCAGAGCTGTCGTGAAATTGGCCAATCGCGGATGTTTTCCATCCAGTTGAAATAGACCCGGGCGAACCGATCCGGAATAAAGGTGATGCGACCATTGCGTACTGCCTGGATTGCCGGCTCGGCGAGCGGCTTGATTCGGACGAACCACTGCTCGGAGATCATCGGCTCGACGATCTCGTGGCACCGGCTGCAATGACCGACGCTGTGAACGTGATCCTCGACCCGGACCAGTAGACCCTGACGGTCGAGCTGCTCGACGATCGCCGCCCGCGCCGCGTTCCGGTCCATTCCGGCGAAAGGCCCGCCCTCGGCGTTGATCGTCCCGTTCAGGTTGAGAATATTGATCGAGGGCAACCCGTGACGTTTGCCAATGTCGTAGTCGTTGGGATCGTGGGCCGGCGTTACCTTGACGGCGCCGGTTCCGAAGTCCGGATCGACGGCCGCGTCGGCAATGATCGGCAGAACGCGTCCAATGAACGGGAGCATGACTCGTCGCCCGATCAGCCCGATGAAACGATCGTCGCTCGGGTTGACCGCGACGGCCGTGTCGCCGAGCATCGTCTCGGGACGCGTGGTGGCAACGACGACGTAGTCCGGCTCGGTCTTCTGCTCGTCGACCACGATCAGCGGATAACGAATGTAGTACAGCTTGCCGAGCGTCTCTTCGTGGTCAACCTCGAGGTCGGAAAGCACGGTCGTACACCGGGGACACCAGTTGACGATGTAATGACCGCGATAAATCAGACCCTTCTCGAACAGCCGAACAAACGCGACGCGAACGGCTCCGGAAAGCTGCTCGTCGAGCGTGAACCGCTCGCGCGACCAATCGACCGACGCGCCGAGTCGGCGGAGCTGCATATTGATGATGTTGCCGTACTTCTGCTTCCATTCCCAGACGCGCGCCACGAATCGCTCGCGCCCCAGGTCGAACCGCGTGAGGCCTTCGCGAGCGAGCATCGCTTCGACGACGTTTTGCGTCGCGATGCCGGCGTGATCGGTACCGGGAACCCAGAGAGTGGGCTGACCGGTCATTCGATGCCAGCGGATCATCAGGTCTTGAAACGCGACGAACATGGCATGACCGTAATGGAGCTCGCCGGTCACGTTTGGCGGCGGAATGACGATCGTGAACGGCTTCTTGCTCGGATCGATCGCTGGCGTGAAAGCTCCCGACTGAAGCCAGCGGTCGTAAAGCTCCTCTTCGACCGCCCGCGGATCGAACGCTTTCGGCATCTCGGAAATCACGGTCGTGCTCGTCGGGTCGTTGTTGGACATGAACTGAACTCCTCGCCAAAAGTCACGCGGCCTGGAAAGCCACGGGCTTGCGACCTGTTGCCCGAATGACGAATCCCCTTCGCCTCAAGGACGAAGGGGATTCGTGGTACCACCTCGATTCGGTTGATCTGGAACGGCAAGGTTCAGACCAACCCTCGTTCGCGGTAACGGGCGACCCCGGCGCTTCCTGCGTGATCCAGATTCACCTGAGAAGCGCGGCTCCCGAGCGACCTTCGACGATCGGACACGAAGGGGGCTTCCAGCCGACGACCCCCTCTCTCTATCGCTCCGCGACCGTCTACTCCTCTCGATCCTCGCCGTGAAATATCCGACGACGTGGCCCACGCCCCGCTTCGTCGAGCGTCACTGGCATCGGGCCGCCGCTTGTGATATGATTCTACGCGTGCTTGCCCGGGGAGTCAAGCCGCCACGGACCGTCGACCCGGGCGCTCGAGCGCGCGCCGTCGGGTTTGTCCGACCAATAATCGATGGGCGCGTGAAGTAACGGGGAGGGGCTTGTTTGATTGAAGGCACTTGGACAGCATCTGTTGATCGAGCTCTACGGTTGCGACCCGGGAGTTCTCGACGACCTGGAGCACGTTCAGCAGACGATGCTTCGTGCCGCGGATCTGGTATCCGCCTCGATCATTCAGGTCGTTTCTCATAAGTTTCAGCCCCACGGAGTAACCGTCGTCGTCGCGATCGCCGAATCCCACCTGTCTGTCCATACCTGGCCGGAGTACGGCTACGCCGCGGTCGACGTTTTCACCTGTCGGCCCGAGCCCTTGAGCACCGAAGTCCAGGACTTCTTGATCAAGAGCCTCCGGGCGAGCGACGTGACGAGTGTGGAGATGAAGCGAGGTGTCCTGGCGGGCCGTCTCGCCGGCGCTGGCGCCGCCTCCTAGAACGCGTGTCGGCCCGCGTGAGTGTCGCGGGGACCTACCGGAGACCAGCTTCTCGACCGGGACGATACGCGGCCTGTCTTTCCCTTTGTTTGCCTGCCCCTGGGGTTAGCTGAACATGCCGAACGGCGTGCCCCGGCCCTTTCCACCCCCACCTGCCATCTGCCGCATGAGCTTTTGGGCCTGGCGGAACTGGTTGAGAAGCTGGTTGACGTCGGCCGGCTGGGTGCCGCTTCCACGAGCGATTCGGCGACGCCGACTTCCGTCGATGATCGAAGGATCCTGACGCTCGGCGCGCGTCATTGAGCTGATGATCGCCTCAACGCGCTTCAGCTGTCGATCGTCGAGCGCGTCGGCGGGAACCTGCTTCATGGCGTTGCGGAAGCCCGGGACCAGCTCGAGGATCTGGCTGAGCGGCCCCATCTTTTTCACCTGCTGGAGCTGGGCCAGAAAATCGTCCAGGTTGAACGTCCCGGTTCGAAGCTTCTTTTCCATCCCGGCCGCTTGCTTCTGATCGAAAGACTCCTGGGCCTTTTCGATCAGCGAGAGCACGTCGCCCATGCCAAGAATACGGCTAGCCAGCCGGTCGGGATGGAACTGCTCGATTCCGTCTAGCTTCTCGCCAACGCAGATGTACTTGATCGGCACGCCGGTGACTGCTCTCACCGATAATGCGGCGCCGCCCCGGGCGTCTCCGTCGAGTTTCGTCATGATCAATCCGGTCAGGCTCATCTGGCGGTGAAACTCGTCCGCCACGCGCACCGCGTCCTGGCCGGTCATCGCATCTGCGACCAGCAATACCTCGTTCGGATTGATCTTCGCCTTGACGGCCCTGAGCTCGCTCATCAGCGCCTCGTCGACGTGCAGGCGACCGGCCGTGTCAAACAGGACAACGCTGCTGTTGAGCTCGCGGGCCCGCTTCAAGGCCCGTTCGCAGATGTCCGGTGGCGAACCGGCTGGCTCGGAATAGACCGGGATGTCGATCTGCTTCCCGAGGGTGATGAGCTGTTGCACCGCCGCGGGGCGTTGCATGTCGGCGGCGACCATCAGCGGCCGTTGTCCCGCCTTGCGCATCAATAGAGCCAGCTTTCCGGCGGTGGTCGTCTTCCCAGCGCCTTGAAGGCCGACCAGCATAATTAACGTGGGTCCGCTGCCCCCTAGCTCGATCCGAACCGGCGACCCGAGCATCGCTTCGAGCTCCTCGTCGACGATCTTGACGACCTGCTGGGCCGGGCTCAGGCTCTCGAGGACCTCGACGCCGACGGCGCGCTCCCGGACTTTCGCGACGAACTCTTTGACTACCTTGAAGTTGACGTCGGCTTCTAGCAAGGCCATGCGCACTTCGCGAAGCGCCTCGTCGACGTCTCGCTCGGTAAGCTTGCCTTTTCCGCGAAGGCGCTTGAATACGTCCTGAAGTCGGTCGGTCAGCGTGTCAAACATGGCCTTTGCATTCCCCCGAGGATTCTTCGTCGTCAGGATATATTATAGCCGAGTATCAGCACAAAGCCGGCATGGCTGCTTGACCCCAGCGCGCATGGACGAACGAAAACGACCCCGAGGGCGGTCTGCCCTGCGTTTTACCGACCAGCAGGACGGTTAGTCGAGTGGCAACGTCCGCGGACGGCCTTGATCGTGGACCTCGCGCACTATATAATGGCGGCGTTTGGCAATCCGCGCACGGTTTGCCGAAACTCTCCCGCAGGAGCAGATGAACATGGCGCGAATCAAGCCCCTAGGCGATCGAGTCGTTGTGCAACCCTCGGCTCGTGAAGAGACGACGAAGGGCGGGATCGTGCTTCCGGACACCGCGAAGGAAAAGCCCTCCGAGGGAAAGGTGATCGCCGTCGGGCCGGGACGTGTGACCGAGGAAGGCAAACTTGTACCTCCGGAGATCCAGGAGGGAGATACGGTTATCTATGCGAAGTATGCCGGAACCGAGATCCGCCTCGACGAGCAGGACTATCTTATTTTGAGTGAGCGAGATATCCTCGCCAAACTATAAAGAGTAGAGCCCGCAATAAGCGCCCGGCGTCGCGATCGGCCGGGCGCTTTGTCAATGGGCCGGTCCAACGACACGGAGGTAAAGATGCCCAAATTGCTCCTCTTCGAGGAGGAAGCCCGCCAGGCGTTGAAGAAGGGGGTTGATGCCGTGGCGGACGCAGTTAAGACGACGTTGGGGCCGCGCGGACGTAACGTGGCCATCGATCGTCGACCGCACGCGCCAATGGTGACGCACGACGGGGTGACGGTCGCCAAAGACATCGAGCTGCAAAACCCGTTCGAGAACATGGGCGCCCAGTTGGTCAAGACAGCTGCCCTGCGGACCAACGAGGTCGCCGGCGACGGAACGACTACCGCTACGGTGATCGCCCAGGCAATCGTCGAAGAGGGAATGCACCAGATGGCGGCCGGCGTGAACCCGATGCTGATCAAGCGTGGCCTGGACGTTGGCGTCGACGCGGCGGTCGAATATCTGCGAGGAGCGACGCGCGTCGTGCAGGGACGCGATGACATCGCTCACGTGGCGACGATCGCATCGGCGGATAGCGAGATAGGCGAGCTGCTGGCCGACATCGTGGACAGAGTCGGGAAAGACGGCGTCATCACGGTCGAAGAGTCGCGCGGGATGGGGGTTACGACCGAGTACCAGGAAGGGCTGGAGATCGATCACGGCTGGATGTCTCCGTTCTTCATCACCGACGAGGGGCGCCAGGAAGCGGTGCTGGAAAATGCGCTGGTGCTGCTGACCGGCCGGACGATCAAGAACATCTCGGAGATCGTGCCAATTCTGGAGCGAGTCATCGAGTCGGGCGAGAAGAACCTGTTCATCATCGCCGACGACGTCGAAGGCGACGCGCTCTCGACTTTGGTGCTGACCAAGATCCGTGGCACGTTGAACATCCTCGCGACGAAGCCGCCAGGCTACGGTGACCGACGGAAGATCGAGCTGGAAGACATTGCTACGTCACCGGCGCGACGGTCATCAGCGAAGAGTCCGGACTGATGATCGAGGAGACCGGGTTCAAGCATCTCGGGCGCGCCCGCCGAGTGGCAAGCGATAAGGACCGGACGACGATCACCGGAAGCGGTGAAAACGAGAGCTCGGTGCAGGCGCGCATCGTCGATCTGCGATCGGTCCTGAACGAGACCGTCGCCGACTACGACCGGGAATGGCTTCAGAAGCGCCTCGCCCGACTCAGCAACGGAATCGGCGTCATCAAGGTCGGGGCGAGCACGCAGGTCGAGATGCAAGAAAAGAAGCTCCGGGTAGAGGACGCGCTCTCGGCGACCCGCGCGGCAGTTGCCGAGGGGATCCTTCCGGGCGGCGGCATCGCGCTGTTGAACGCGGCCGGAGCGCTCGCCAACCTTTCTCTGCCGGGTGACCGCGGGGTGGGCGTGGCGATACTGCGCCGGGCGCTCGAAGAACCGGTGCGCCTGCTCGCGGAGAACTCTGGACTTGGCGGCTCGGTGGTGATCGAAGAGATCCGACGCCGACAGCGGGAGGCGAACAACGTCAACGTCGGCTACAATGTGCTGGACGGAACCTTTGTCGATCTGATCGAGGCCGGGGTGATCGATCCTGTAAAGGTCGTCCGAATCGCCCTCGAAAACGCGGTATCGGTCGCCAGTCTCGTCCTGACGACCGAAGCGCTGGTAGCGGAGCCACCCGAGAAGCCGGCTCCTCCATCCAAGAATGGTCGGCGCCGACCATTCTAGGTCGTGGAGAGCAGGCGCCTGGTGGGAGAGGATGCGCGCGCAGGGAGACGGCTGGGTAGACGATCTACGTCGGCCGTCTCGCGCGCCCGCCCCCGGGCAGCGGCGCGGCCGGTCGTCATCGGCCTGACTGGAAATATCGGCTGCGGCAAGAGCACGGTCGCGCGGATGCTAGGGAACCTGGGCGCTCAGATCATCGACGCCGATCTCGTCGCGCATCAGGTCATGGCGCCACCGGGGCCGGTCTTCGATGCTGTCGTTCGCGAGTTTGGCTTCGGAATCGTCGCCGACGATGGCTCGATCGATCGCCGCGCGCTGGGACGAATCGTCTTCGCCGATCCAGATGCGCTCCGCCGGCTCGACTCGCTGGTGCACCCGACGACGAGCGCTACGATCAGGCAGATGATCGAAGACTCGGCAGCGCGAGTGGTCGTCGTCGAGGCAGTCAAATTGATCGAAGCTGGCACGTATCGAATGTGCCAGTCGGTCTGGCTGGTCACCTGTTCACGGGAGCAGCAGATCGAGCGGTTGACGACTGGACGCGGCCTGACTCGCGAGGATGCCGAGCGACGGATCGACTCCCAGACGCCGGCCAGCGAGAAGCTGGCGTTCGTGGACGTCGTGATTGACAACGGCGGAACGATCGACGAGACGCATCGTCGAGTCGTGGACGCCTGGCGGCGGTTGGGGCTGTGACCCATCGCGCCGGGTGAAGGAATACTATGGTCGTCGTGGCTTCGCAGTTGAAGCGCTGCCTTCCGGTGGGCGAACACCGATGACTGGAAGCGTTCCAGCGATCCCATCAGGGTAGGCGTTTCGCGGCGACGTTCGGGCCCCTTGGGACGCTGCAGACCTGCCAAGCGATCGGAGTCGGACCGGGGGCTGGGCGTTGTCGAGCAGGCACACGCGCTGGCGTCGCCATCTCGGAATCGTCGCCTTACTGACGGTCTACCTTGCCCTTGCCTCGACCTATAACTTCGTTACCCCTCTTTTCGAGGCCCCCGACGAAATCTGGCATTATCTCTACGTTCGCCACCTGGCTTCCGGGAAGGGGCTGCCAATCCAGGTCGAGACTGGCTCGTCCTTGCTTGATCAGCAGGAGGCAGCCCAACCCCCGCTCTATTACGCACTCGCGGCGCTGGTGACGACGTCCGCGCCGCGGGGCGAGCTTTCCTCGATCGCCGTCGAGAATCCGTCGGGCAGCGTTGGCGATCCTACCACCGATGGAAATAAGAACCACTTCGTCCATGGCCTATCGCAGGCCTTCCCGTGGCGTGGAGAAGTTTGGACAGTTCATCTGGCGCGGGCCACCTCGACGGCGCTAGGCGCGCTGACCGTGGCCCTCACTTACCTGACCGGCCTCGAGCTCGGACTTCCGCTCGGGGTTGCCCTCGCTGGCGCCGCCGCCGTCGCGCTCAATCCCCAGTTCCTGTTCATGAGCGCGGCCGTCGATAACGACGTGGCGGTGGCGGCAGCTGGCGCGCTCCTTCTCTGGTGTGTGGTACGCCAGCTACGGCGCCCACTGTCCCACCGCCGGAGCGCGATGCACGGGGTCGTCGCCGGCCTCGCCCTCCTGGCGAAGCCCCTGGCCCTCGGCGGGGTTGGCCTCGTCTGTCTCGCGCTCGGAATCGCGGCGTGGCGGGCCCGGGAGTCGATTCGGTCCTTCGTCGTCCATTCCGTTATCGCGACCGGCGTAGCGACGGCGATCAGCGGCTGGTGGCTGATCCATAACCTTCTCGCATATCGAACGGCGTTGCCGCTCGACCTCTTTCTCGCGCGGACCGATACGCTGAGTCACGTCTCTCGGCTCTCGGAGATCGTAGCCGGATTGGCTGGCCTCGACGAGTCTTTCTGGGAGCTGTTTGGCTGGTTCAACATCCTGGCGCCGCCAGCACACTACGTCTTGTACAACGCGTTGATGGCGCTGGGTGGGGTTGGACTTGCTAGCTGGGGCCTTCGACTTTGGAATCCAACCGGTCAGCTCGCCCCTGCGAGGCGATATTGCGATTGGCTCGGGTTCGCGGTCGTGGCTGCCTGGAGCGTGCTCGCTCTCGCGGGCCTCTTCCTCTGGTTATTGATCGTCACCGCGTTCCAGGGACGGCTGGCATTCAGCGGTATCGCGGCCTACGCCATCGTGTTGGCCGTCGGCTGGGCGGGGTTGGCTCCCCGACGGTTTGCGACGGCGGTCAGCCTGGCGCTTGCCTCGGTCCTGGCGGTCCCGGCGGTCTCCGCGCCCTGGCTAGTCATCCAGCCTGCCTACGCTCGTCCGCGGGTTCTGCCTCCCGGAGCGGTGGCTCCCCGGCGACCCGTGAACGAGTTGATAGGCCCCGACGTCCTCCTGCTCGGGGTCGATCTGGATCCCGCGCTATCTTCGTTGCATCCCGGAGACGTCGTAGACGTCACGCTCTACCTCGAGGGAACGCACCCGATGAATCGCGATTATACCCTTTTCATCCAGCTCCTCGACTGGCGGTCTACACCGCTGGTCAAGGTCGATTCGTATCCCGGGCGTGGCGCGTTTCCGACCTCGTTCTGGGAGCCGGGGACGGTGATCGTAGATCGATACCGACTCGACGTGCCGAACAATGTGGCGGTGCCCAGCGTTGGTGATCTGATCGTCGGTATGTACTGGCGTCCGACGATGGAGCGGTTGCCCGTTCTCGACCTCGACGAACGCCCCCTGGGGAACGCCATTTCCCTTGGTCCGGTGGTGTTCCGGGGGGATAGCGTCCCGACGTCCGACGTACACGGGGTAGTCTTCGGCGACACGATGGTGCTGGTGGGCCATTCGATCGAGCGAACGTCCCTCGCGCCGGGAGAAATGCTCCAGGGGGACCTGGAGTACGCGACGCTGGCACCGGTAGACCGGGACTATACGATCTTCGTCCACTTGATGGGGACGTCTGGACTGGTTGCGCAGGACGACGGGCCTCCGCGGGGAGGGGCGTTTCCAACCCGATTCTGGATGCCGGGAGAGCGCGTGACCACTCCGTTCGCGATCGCCATACCGTCTAGCCTTCGTCAGGGTGTCTACCGGCTGGTGACCGGTTGGTACGATGAAAAGACCGGTGCTCGATTGCGAACGCCCGAAGGAGACAGCGTCGTTCTTGGCGACGTACAAATTCTTGACAGCCGGTCTCAGCCGTAAGGCGGTTATCGGCTGAAGTCCAGGCGTGGTTGGCCGGTCGTATCAAACCGGATACCGGAGAGAACAATCGCCCCTTCGTAAATGCTCGACGGCACACCCGGATTGGCGGACGCGGATAACCGCTGCATGGTCTTGAAATCGTAAAGACCGGAGATCACGATAATCCGCTGATTCTCGGCCAGCGGCAACCGCGGCTCCTTTAGAGAAAGGTCCAGCTGATCCACGACGTACGTCCATGGCCGCCAGGTCGACGTGGGCGACATGCCGTAGCTCGGATAGGTGTTGATCTGGACGAGCGTTGAGTCGTGGCCATCGGGCTGGTGCACGATCTCTTGAAGGAAGACGCTGTAGTCGGTGGAGATGGCGGAGCGAGGCAGCCAATCGTAGGTAACGTGGAGGACATCGTCCGACGCGGAGGTCTGCACGTCGTATCCTACCAGTTCGATCGACGAACCAAACCGCACCTGGGCGACGTGTTCCGGCTGACGAGAAAGCGCGTCGGTCAAGACGGGTCGCGGAAACGATGGGCCCAGATAGGTGCCCGGCGCGAGGATTGAGAAGACGACGAGGGCGATCGCGGCCGGAACCGGGAGCCAGGGCCCGAATCTCAGCCGAGGTATCGACGCCCAGCCGATCGAAAGGGTCGCCGCCACCGGAAGGGCGGCGGGAAAGAGCAGCCGGCCCCCGCCCATCGGCGCGGTAGTCGCGGCGGTTAGTCGCAGCAGTGACACGACGACGATGGCGAACCAACCGATCAGGATGAGCATCGGGACGCGGAGCGTCGGCCGACGGCAAAAGGCCCAGCACGCGCCCAGGCACGCCAGCACGACCGCACCACCGAGGAGTCGGTAGATGGTCGCCGACGCGAAGACGAGCCCCCCCTGGCTGAAGTCCAGCCAATAGGACTTCCAGATGAAGTCGAGCAGGTCATGGACGTCCTTGGTCGTGGGCGGCGACGTGCGCTGCCCCATGAGGACCCGGAGCACACTCAGCGCGAAAGGATCGCCGTAGAGTCGCTCGTTGCGCACAAACCACCAGCCATCCAGAGTCAGGATGGCGAGGATACCGGCGGCGATGCCGCCGGGAGCTCGTGCGCGCCGATCTCTGCCAAGCTGCCAGACCGCCAGCACTAGAAAGGGGGCAATCAAACCAAGCGCGCTGAGCTTCGCAAGGGTGCCCAGCCCGATCACGATGCCGACCAGAGCGCCACGCTTCAGGTCTAATCCGCGTTTCCAGGACTCGAGCAACAGGCAGATTCCCAACGTCGCGAAGGCAGCACCCGCCAGATCGTTGCTGAACGACGTCGAGATGAACACAAACTGAGGATCGAACGCCATCACCGTCATCGCGGTCGTGGCCAGCCAGGTTGACAAGAAGGTCCGTAAAGCGAGAAATCCGGACAAGATCGCGATGACGCCAAAGACGAGGGAGACGTAACGTCCGACGTAGAACGCGCGAAACGCGGGACCGGCTGTTTCTTCCGATATCGGCACGATCAGCATATTACGATTTCCAACGCTGGTCGACAGATAGTGAGGATTCGGCCGCCGAAGCGGCTCGGCCATCGATGGATCTCCTCGAGTCAACGCGGCGACCACCACGTAATACAGCGGCGGCTGATGACCCTCCAGCTCAACCAGTGGCCGGGATGCTCCCCTCGGCAAGTGCAGCTCCACGGTCGGCAAAGCATGGTGCGCATGGAGGTAGACGACATAAGAATAGTGGTAGATCTCATCCGGTTTAGTGAATGGCGGGGATTCCTGGACGTACCTGATACCAAGGCCCACAAACGCGAGCACAACGATCAGCGGCGACCAGTCTTGAATGACCCGAAGCGCCAAAGGCCACCCGCCAGGCGCACCCGGCCAGACTCGGTCTGGCGCGCCGCCTTCCGGAGTGGCCCCCGTCTGAAGTTCGGCTCGCAGCGGAACGCGAGAATCGTCCACCCAGCGCACTCCGAAACCGTGGAGAGATGGCTGTCGCCGTGAATCGTTTGACTGGCAACTAGAGTGACGTCCGCAAAGCCGACAGCACCTTCTTGGTCATGCCGCCCACGGCGAGCAGCTCGTCGTCACTGGCGGAGCGGATTCCTTCGATGGTTCCGAGCTTACGCAGCAGGGCGCCCTTGAGCTTGGGACCAACGCCGGGCACGTCGTCCAGCGGGGATTTGAGTGTCGTCTTGTTACGCAGTGTCCGATGATAGGTGTTGGCGAATCGGTGCGCCTCGTCTCGGATGCGCTGAACCAGGTAGAGGCTCTCGGAGGTTCGCGGCAAGATCACCGGTTCCGAGCTTCCCACCGTAAAGATCTCTTCGCGCTCCTTCGCCAGGCCGACGAGGGTGACGTCTTCGACGGCCAGCTCGGAGAACACTTCCCAGGCCGCTGACAATTGCCCCTTCCCGCCGTCGACGATGACGAGATTGGGTAACGTCTTCCATCCCTTGTCGGATTCGTTGAGCTCATGGCCCAGGGGTAGCTCTGGCTTCGCCCGCCGGAACCGGCGCCGAAGCACCTCCTGCATCGACGCGAAGTCGTTTGGTCCAGACACCTCCTTGATTCGGAACCGTCGGTAGTGCTCGCGCTTCGGCTGACCATTCTCGAAGACGACCATCGAAGCGACCAGCAGGGCGCTCTGAGTATTGGAGATGTCATAGCATTCGATTCGTCTCGGGGGCTCGAGCAGGTCGAGGTATTCGGCCAGCTCGCTCAGCGCGGCCGAGGTGCGGGTCTCATCCGCCAGCCATTTTGCCTTCATTTGAGCAAGCGCCTCGGCAGCATTTTCCTCTACCAGCTTAAGACGATCGGATTCCTCGACGTCGCGGGGAACGCGGATGGCAACCGTGCTGCCGCGGGTTCGGTGAAGCCACTCTTGAATGACCGCGGCCTCGTCCAGCTGATTGGGAATCAAAATCTCCGGGGGAACCTGGGCAGCCTGGTCGTAAAACTGCTTCAGGAAGGCCGCCAGGATCTCCTGCGAAGATTCGTCCTGGGTGTTGATCAGCGGGAAGGACGCGCGTTCGACCATGCGCCCGCCCCGAACGAAGAAGATCTGGACGCACGCCTGGCCGTTATCGCGAGCGAACGCGATCAGGTCGGCGTCCTGATTCCGGGCGCCGAACACTCGCTGGCGCTCCATGATCTTTTCGATCGTCCGAATCTGATCGCGAAGGTAGGCGGCTCGCTCGAATTGAAGGTTCTCGGCTGCCTGCTCCATCTTGGCCCGGATTTCTTCGACCACCTGTTCGTAACGACCGCCGAGGAATCGGCACATGCGGTCGATCATCGCTCGGTACTCATCGGCGGCCACGGCGGCGATGCACGGTCCCATGCAGCGCTTGATGTGATATTGCAGGCAGGGACGCGGGTCGTGGCCGGTGATCTCGCGCGGGCAAGTGCGAAACGGGAAGAGCTTGTTCAGCAGCGCGAGCATGCTCCGAACGCTGCTGGAATCGGCCCACGGACCGAAGTACTGGTTTCCGTCGTCACGCCGGCGTCGGACGACGTCGGCACGCGGCCACGCTTCGGCGGTCGTGACGCGGATGAGCGGATACTGCTTATCGTCGCGGAGCTTGACGTTGTACTGCGGTCGGTGTGTCTTGATCAGCGAACACTCGAGAATCAACGCTTCGAGCTCGCTGTCGACCACGGTGATGTCCAGATCGGCGATGTCCTGCACCATGCGGAATACCTTCCGCGAGGCGGCGGAATCGCGGAAGTAAGATCGCACGCGGTTGCGCAGATTCACTGCCTTGCCAACGTAGATAATGCGTCCAGCGGCGTCGCGGAACTGGTATACGCCCGGCCGGGTTGGCAAGGCGTCGAGGCGCCGCTCGATCTGCGTGCGATCCATCGATCAACCTTCCTGGGGCTGGCGGGGGTAGGAGCCAACCACCCACATTATACCAGTACGCGCTCGGTGGTTGCCGGCTGAGAGTGGAAAGCAATCGAACCGGCATTTTCGCTTCGGCGAATTTTGCCGTAAGATAGCGTGGACGTGCATCCTGCACGCCGCCCGATCTCGGACGGATCTTGGCCCAGCGGCCTCGACGCGCCCCTCGGAGGATAAGATGCCCAGTACCCACGCCGCTTTTCAGAAGCGCCTGGATGCGGCCCTCAAATCGTCAGACCTGGAGCTCGCGCTCACCCGGGCGCTGCCCAGGCTCCGGGACGCTCGTGTCGCCCGGCTGGGAGATGCCCAGTTTCCGGAGCGCCAACGCCATCTCGCGGAAATCAAGGCGCGCTGCGTGGAACGCTTGCCCGAGCTCGTCGAGCAGTTCACGGCCGAGGCGACCAGGGTTGGGTGCGCCGTTCACCGGGCCGCTACCGCCGAAGATGCGCGGCGAATCGTGGCTCAGCTGGCGCAGGAGCGCGGGGTCAGGCTTGTCGTAAAGAGTAAGACCATGGTTGCCGAGGAAATCGAGCTCAATCCATATCTCGAAGCGCGTGGCGTCAAGGTGGTCGAAACTGACCTCGGCGAGTGGATCATCCAGCTTGCCAAGGAGCATCCCTCCCACATTCTCGCACCCGCGCTGCACAAGACGCGCGAGCAGATCGCCGAGCTGATCGGGCGTGAGACGGGAAAGGATTTGTCCAGCGCGACGAACTCCGACATCGTGGCGGCGGCGCGCCTATACTTGCGCCAGAGCTTCATCGACGCCGATATGGGGATCTCCGGTGCCAACATCGCGATCGCCGACACCGGAACCCTGATCCTGGTTACTAACGAGGGGAACGGACGGCTGGTCACGACGTTGCCCCCGATCCACGTCGCGGTCGTCGGCGTCGAGAAGATCGTTCCCAGCCTCGACGAGGCAACCGAGGTGCTCAAGCTGCTGGCGCCGAGCGCGACCGGGCAGAAGCTATCGGTGTACACGTCGTTCACCACCGGGCCAAGCCGAAGCGCTGATATTGAGAACTCGCTGACAGTGGGGGTTCACGGGCCGAAGGAAGTTCACATCGTTCTCGTGGACAACGGCCGCTGGAAGATGCGCGAGGACCCCGAGTTCCGCGAAGCCCTCCAATGCATTCGGTGCGGCGCGTGCGCCAACGTGTGTCCGCCGTATCAAGTGGTCGGCGGGCACGTGTTCGGGCACGTTTACACCGGACCCATCGGATTGGTGGTGACCCCGTTTCACCACGGGATGGAGCACGCGGTCGACCCGCAAGCACTGTGCGTCTCGTGCAACGCTTGCGAAACGGTGTGCCCGGTCGGAATTCCGCTCGCACGAATGATCCTCGACCTGAGACGACGAAAGGTGAAGGAAGATGGCCTGCCGTGGCTTAAAAGAAGCGCGGTCAACGCTTTCGCGGATCCGGAGGGTTTCGCCAGCAAAACCCACCTCGGGTCGATCCTTCAGAAACCGGTGACCGGACGGGGCCGCTTTGTCCAGAATCCGGTCCTACGGCGCCTGCCCGGGATCAAGGATCTGCTGGGCTGGCGGAGCCTTCCGGCCCTCGCCGACAGGTCGTTGCACGATCGATTCGCGAAGTCAACCGGACGTTTCGACCCCGCGCGGGTGATTCCGGGCACCAAGGCGGCCGGCAAGCGGATCGCCTATTTTTCAGGCTGCTTGCCCGATCGCCTCTATCCGGAGATGGGAGAAGCAGTCGTGCGGGTGTTGCGCGCGGTCGGCTGCGACGTGTTCTTCCCTCCCGCCCAGTCCTGCTGCGGATTGCCCGCGATCAACGCTGGCGATGGTCCTTCAGCCCTTTCGATGATCTACCAGACGATCGAGGCGCTCGAGAAAGTTCAGGCCGACCTCATTTTGAGCGCGTCGGCTAGCTGCGCGGTGTCGATGCTTCAGGACTATCCGCGACTGCTGGCCAGCGAGCGTCCATGGCTGGAGCGTGCCGAGCGCCTGGCAGAGCGGGTGATCGATTTCACGACGTTTATGGATCGTGAAGTTGACCTAGCCGCTGGAACGTTGGCCGGCGATTCTTCGCTGTTAGTGACCGTCCACGACTCCTGCCAGTCTCACAATTGCCTGGGTTTGAAACGCGAGCAGCGGCGGATTCTCCGCGACGTACTGGGGCACTCGATCGTTGAGATGAACGAGTCGAGCGCCTGTTGCGGCTTCGGCGGATCGTTTTCCTTCGAGCATCCAAGGGTGGCCGAGCGAATCGGCCGGCGCAAGATCAAGAACGTCGACGAAACCGGCGCTCCGATCGTCGTGACGGATAATCCCGGTTGCATCATGCACCTTCGCGGCATCGTCGACGCATCCAGGCGCCAGGTTCGGGTGCTCCACCTCGCGGAGCTCATCGACCGAGCGATCGCATCCGGCTCGGGTACCTAGCCGAAGTGTGTTGACAGCTGTTGGCAAACGTACTGACGCTGGGAGTCCTTGCCCTGGTGGTCGCCGCCCTCGTCTGGCGACCCGGTGACGTCAACGAAGCCGTCGCGGCGGTCGCGGGAGCGTTGCTGGCGCTCGCGATTGGCACGGCCACGCTGACCGACGTCTGGCGCGGCACGGTCGACACGGCCGGCGTCCTCGTCTTTCTGATCGCGATGATGCTCGTCGCCTTGATTGCCGAGGAATCCGGCTGCTTCGAGTGGGCGGCACACCAGGCCGTCGGCCTATCTCGCGGAAACGGAAGACTTCTCTTCGTCAATCTGTACGTGCTCGGGGCGCTGGTCACCGTGTTTCTGTCGCTGGACGTGACGGCGATCATGATCGCCCCGATCGTGTGCTCCTTGATCCGCCGCGCACGCCTGTCGCCCTTACCGTACGTCATGGGATGCGCTTTCGTCGCCAATACCGCCTCGCTCTTCCTGCCGGTGAGCAATCTGACCAACATGCTCGTCTACAGCTTGCTCGGCGTGCCGTTCTGGGCGTTCGTACGCTTGATGACTCTGCCGAACCTGGCGGCGATGGCGGTGAACCTGCTGGTTTTCCTGACTCTCTTCCGGCGGCAGATTCCCACCTGCTTCTCAACCAATCCGAAATCTCCCGATCTGCCCGGGACGCGTCGTGCCCGCCTCATTCAAGGGATCGGGCTAGGCCTGGTTGTCCTCGGGTTGATCGCGGCCGGTGCCCTCGGCATTCCGCTCTACCTTCCCGCCGTGATCGGGGCGATCATCTTGACGCCGATCGCCCTCATCCGTCGGGACCTTCCTCCCGGGCGACTGCTTCGCGGCGTATCCTGGTCGCTGCCGTTCTTCGTGATCGGCATGTACACCGTGGTGGTCGCGGCCGATCGGGCGGGCCTGAGCCAGCTCTGGGCCGGCCTGATGGCATCGGCCGGCTCGGGAAACCTGACCAGCCTTTTATCGATCGCGTTCGGCTCGGGACTGGGCTCTAACCTGTTCAACAACATCCCGATGGCGCTGGTGGTGATCACCGGTCTGCCGTCGACGAATCCGTCGACGATGGTCTCCCTTTCGTTCGCCAGCCTGATCGGGACGAACGTCGGGCCCAACGTGACGGTATTCGGCTCGCTCGCGACGATTCTGGTGCTGAACGCCGCCCGCCGGCAGGGTATCATCATCAGTCCGGTTCGGTATCTCGGAGTCGGCGCGCTGACGACGCCGTTGATGATCCTCGCGTCGACGCTCGTGCTGTGGCTGATGCTCCGCTGAGGCGGGTGGCGCGCGAGTGCGATAGAATGTTCCGTAGGAATTCAATCCGTGAAGGATGGTCACTCCGTGGCGAAGGATGATTTGACAGTCGCGAAGATCAACGCGGCTCTCAAGATTCTCGAGTGGAGCAAAGACGACATCGAGCCGGGCATCAGTGGTAACCCGAACCAGCTGCACGTGGCGCTCGCCGAGGCGTTTCGCACGGTGTACGACGTGGTCAGCGCCGCGATCGGAACGACCGAGGAGTCGGAGACTGGCGAAGAGACCAGCGAGCATGCACCCGAGGTTCCGGTCGCTTAGGCATAGTCATCCGTGGATTCGTCAGGCAACGCGTGGACCGCGGCAGCCGTGGGGCGGTGTGGTCAATGGTCAGCGACGAAGCGCCGGGGAAGGCTTGCCAAGGCGGTCGAGCGCTCGCCCGATAGCAAGCCAGTACGCATCGCCCAATTCGGAGTGGCAAGGAAGGGCGAGCCAGCCGGTGTAATACGGAGGGGTGGTCTCGATTCCCTCGTCGGAGAAAACCGCCTGTGCCGAAAACTGGCTTCGAATAGCCAGGCGGAAGACCTGTGGAACAGTTTCGCCCATCGGCGAGTCGAGTGAGCTCAGGACGCGCTCAATCGCGATTCGATTTAGCCTCGTCCAGTTGGCCCGGTGTCTTTCACCACGCCGGACGGCTTCCACCAGAAGGCTGGTGATCGCGGGAGCGGGCAAGGGACGTCGGATGTCGCGTAGGACCGAGCCAGGGTTGGCCAGGAGGCCACCGCCGGTCTTTGGGAAAAGCTTCGGCAGAGAAAATGCCACTGTCGCACCCTGGACGGCGAGCCCGAGACCGTACTGGAAGGCGTGGGCGCAATCGTCTACCACGCGCCAACGACGCTGATTCGCCAGCCCGACGAGGTTGGCTCGATCCGGATGCGGGATGCCCCACTCGTGCACGATAACCACGGCCACGGTTCGATCAGAGGGCGATTCTGATATTCCGGCGCGGCGACCGACCGCCTGGGCGACGCAAGGCGACAGTCTACGCGGTGGAGTGCCGACGGAGCTGGTGATCCAGGCTTCGCCATCCGATGCCACGCCATCGAGGGCTAGCCAGATCGCTTCACGGCCGGACGTCGTGGCGTAAAGACCAGACTCTCCCAGAGGGCGAGAAAATTGAACGCCCGTGGGCTGAATCAAGGCTCCAGGTGCTTTGGACGAGAGGGCCCAAGGGTCGAGAGTGGTCGAGGCTCCCGGCCAGAGGCGAAATCGAAGGCCGGGGGACGCCGAGGTCAGACGTACGTCGCTCACGCCGATCCGGAGTGGTCCGCTTTGGCGTAGAGATCGAGTCCTTCCTGAAGAGTCGTCCAGGCGAGTAGCGCGCACTTGATTCGAACCGGATACTTGCGGACGCCCTGCAATGCCTCGATGTCCCCGAGCTCGCTGACCGAAATCGAGTCTCCGTGCATCATCGTCTTGAAGGTCGAGATCAGCTCGCGCGCCGCGGCGGTCGTCTTGCCCTTCACCGCTTCAGTTAGCATCGAAGCCGAAGCCTGACTGATCGAGCAGCCTTTCCCCTGGAACCGGATATCGGTTACGACGCCATCCTGGACGTCGAACGAGATCTCGACGTCATCGCCGCACAGCGGATTGTGACCGCGGGTGGCGATGTCCGGCTCGTCCAGACGCCCCTGGTTTCGGGGATTCTTGTAATGCTCGAGAATTACTTCCCGGTATAACTCATCTAACGCCGACACCGCCAAACAGCTCCTTCACTCGATTCAAAGCACGGACCAGGACGTCCACTTCGTCGGGTGTGTTGTAGAGGTAGAAACTCGCCCGCGCGGTGGCGGGGACATTCAGGCGGCGCATCAACGGCTGGCAGCAATGGTGGCCCGCGCGAATCGCGACGCCCTCCTCGTCGACCACGGTGCTGACGTCGTGCGGATGAACGTCTCCAAGATAAAATGATACCACGCCGCCACGGTCCTTCAGACCCGAAGGGCCGAACACCCGGATGCCTTC
>JAJPKB010000601.1 GCA_021323915.1 Chloroflexota bacterium
GACGTCTCCCTGTTGAATCCCGGCCTGGGCGGCAGGACCGCCTTGAACCACGTCGGTCACGATCATACCGGGCTTATCCGGAAGGTTGAACCGCTCGGCGATCGCCGGACTGTTCGGATAGAGTCCAACGCCAAGAAACGCGTAGGTCACATGTCCGGTCGCGATCAATTCGTCCGCGATCGGTTTCGCGGTGTTGATGGCGATCGCGAAGCCGACCGCTTGAGCCGGCACCCCGGGCTCCGCCTGCACCGCCGCCAGGGTGTTGATTCCCACCACCTGCCCCTGAAGGTTGACCAACGGACCGCCGGAGTTGCCGGGGTTGATCGGGGCATCGGTTTGGATCACGTCGAAAAGAAACGGACCGGCCTGTCCATTGCTACTCGGCGGCTCTTGAACGGTCCGACCGAGCGCACTCACCACGCCCGCGGTCACCGTCGGTCCGCCCTGGAGGGCCAACGCATTTCCGATCGCGACTACCCATTGGCCGACCACGAGCTTCGACGAGTCGCCCAGCGGGATGACCGGAAGATTGCTCCCCTTGATTTGAATGACCGCCAGGTCGCTCCGTGGATCGCGTCCCACCAGGGTCGCGGGAAATGACCGCCCATCGGGAAGGCTGACCGTCAACTGCTGAGCGTCAGCGACGACGTGGTTGTTGGTCAAAATGTGGCCGGCCGTGTCGATGATGACGCCCGAGCCAACGCCGCTCGGCACCAGAGTTGCCTGGCTCAATCCGGGAAGGGTGAGTTGCTCATTTGTGATCTGCACGACGCCCGGCCTGACCCTGGCGGCGACGTCCGCGATGATGCCGGCGCCGGTCGAGGTGACCGGTTCAGGCGCGGAGGTCTGGGACGAGGGCGCCGGGGCCGCGGGCGGCGCCGACCGAGGCGCGGCCGCCGTCGAGGTCGCGCGCGGCGTCGCGGTTGGCGCGACCGAAGCCTGAGACAGGGCAGGTCCGCACCCGACGAGCGTACCCGCGATCAAGCCAAGCAGAAGGACGAATCGAAAGAAGATCGTGTTCATAGATGTACCCTTACAGCCGAAGACTCCACTACGCCTGGAAATGTGGGGATGGACGACCGACGCATCTTTACGCGAAATGGTAACTGGATTCGCTGGGATCGACCGTGCGTTCCGAAGCTGCCAGCTTCACTCCATCCGCGCGCCAAGGTTCTCGAACCGCTTACGAAGCTGCTCGTCGTCGTGGATGAAGTCGGATACTGCCTTGAGAAGGCCTCCGGTTGCCAGCAGCATTTCCGAGGCGTCCCTCGCGATGCGGGCCCAGCGCGGACCCGTCGGGGGCTGGACGTGGGAGACCGCGGGCGGCGGTTCCATCGTCAAAGTGCGCGCCAGCTCGATCCCCTGTTTGATCTTTTTGCTCGCTTCGCCCGCACCCTCGAGCGTCGCTAACTCGGGATGGCCCGCCCGGCCGAGAATCGCCCGGCCCGCTCGACTTGTCAGCAGGCGCTTGATGACTTCGCCGACCACCAGGGAAAGGATCAAGAACCCAATTCCCCGGATGATGTTCCTCACCGATACCTCCAGCGAAAGATTCGTGAACTCCCGCGTCTATTTTACGCCTGACCGCGACGCGGTTGAAGCGGTCTCCGCGAAAGCGTGGCCGGCCCCCGATGGCGGGAGTTGAAATGGGTCGAGGAGAGGGCCCTGTGGTACAATGTCGGTGAGGACCAACCGTGCCCGCTGGTTTGGCCAGAATGGGGGTTCGGGAACGTGACCGGAAGCTCCCCTGATTCGGAGCAGGGCCGGGGCAGAATTGAACCGAACTTGGTGATCGTTCCCCGAAGCTGGTTGGTGGGGGGGGGAAGCTCGACTGGAGGTCACCGATGATCGAGAATATCTCTGTTCAGGATCGAGACCTTTTGGGGCGTCTCAGCACCTACTTTGACAGTATCGATCTTCGCCTCCGCGAGGGGCAGGGATGGTTGATCTTCAACGCGGACCGCCAGCGCGCTGGTCGTATTGGAAGGTTTATCGGCGACCGGATGCGCGAATACCAGCCGATGATGTCGTTTTATCTCGTCCCCTGGCGGGATTTTGCGCTCAACGCGTACGTCTTGAAAGTGGAGCTCGCGTCGACTTCGGCGTCCGACGTCAACGCGCTCACCGACCCACGGCAAAAGCAGGAGTACATCATCGCGGGCCGCGTCTCACAGGACATGTACTACCAGATGCGGTACTGCGATCTATTCGTCCTATCCGGAGTTGATCCAACCCACCCTCACGAGCTGGGATATCTCGATCAAGTGGTGGCCGAGCGCCTTCAGAGTCAGCGCGCCTCGATCTTGATCTCGCCCCGGATGCCACACGAGCTTGAAGCGGGGTTCCGCGCCCTCGGCCGCGACGTCGGCGCGCAGGCCTGGGAAAGATTCTTTCAACGCTTGTACGATACGTGCCTCATCGCGCTGTGAGCGCGCGTAAGAGGCGGCCGAACGGTCTCACAATTTTGATCGCTCCTTGGAGGATCCAACGTGGCGGGAAAGCCAGTCGCGGTAACGGATGCAACGTTTGACAGCGAAGTGTTGAAGTCCCCGACGCCGGTCATCGTCGACTTCTGGGCAACCTGGTGTGGGCCCTGTAAGATGATCGCGCCGATTCTGGAAGAAGTGGCAAAGGAGAAAGACGGAAGCTTAAAGGTCGCGAAGCTGGACGTGGATGAGAATCCCCAGACGGCGCAGCGCTTCGGGGTGCTGAGCATTCCGACGCTGGTCGTCATCAAGGACGGCCGAGAGGTCAACCGAGTGGTCGGCTACATGCCAAAGAGTCAACTACTGCAGAAGATCGGTCAGAATATCTGAACGGAATCGCGAAAGGGGGGAGCACCACGCCCCAGGCCGGGC
>JAJPKB010000078.1 GCA_021323915.1 Chloroflexota bacterium
CCTGCCGCGCGAAGGTTCCAGGAGGCGCTCAACGCGGTGGCGATCGATCTCGCCAAGGCAATCGCGCGGGATGGCGAAGGAGCGACGAAGCTGATTGACATGCTCGTCGAGGGAGCAACCTCCGCATCCGATGCCCGCACGGCTGCCCGAGCGGTGGTTTCTTCGAGTCTGTTCAAGGCAGCCGTGTACGGCGCCGATCCAAACTGGGGCCGGATTCTTTGCGCGCTTGGCTACAGTGGCGCGGAGGTGGATCCTGAACGGACCGATATCGCGATCGGCGACGTGTGGCTGATGCGAGACGGGAAGATCCAGGATTTCGATCGCGGCGCGGCCGTTGCGCAAATGAGCGGCCCCGAAGTGTTCATTCGCGCGCATCTCCACCTCGGCCCGGCGAGCGCCCGCGCCTGGGGCTGCGATCTTACCGAGAAATACGTCGACATAAACGGAAGGTATACCACGTGATGCGCCGGATCCCCTGAGTCCCTCTCCCGAAAGCCGGGGGAGGGAGAAGCCGACGTGCCCGATCGAGATTCCAGAGAGGAGACGGAACTTGGGGGAGTCTGACGTCGCCAATATCCTGGCGGAAGCTCTGCCGTACGTGAGTCGGTACATCGGAAAGACAATCGTCGTCAAGCTGGGCGGGAGTGCGCTCGGCAGTCACGACACGACGATCGAAGACGTCGTCATCTGCCAACACCTGGGAATCAACGTCGTGCTCGTCCACGGAGGCGGAAGCGTCATCAGCGGGTGGCTCAAACGATTGGGAAAAGAGCCGCGCTTCGTCAACGGACTACGAGTCACCGATGACGAGACTATGGATCTGGTCGTTATGGCCCTGGCCGGCCAGGTGAACAAACAACTGGTTGCCGAGATCGAGCGGCGGGGTGGACGCGCGATCGGGATTTGTGGAATCGATGGTGGCCTGCTCCGCGCACGCCAGCGGGACCGGGAGCTGGGGCGCGTCGGCGACGTCTACGCGGTGGATCTCGCGCCGATCTCGGCGATCACGTCGTCCGGATTCATTCCGGTCGTCGCTCCGATCGCTCTCGGAGACGATGGTCACAGCCTCAATCTGAATGCCGATACGGCTGCCGCTGAGCTGGCGGCCGAGATCCAGGCGGAGAAGGCTATTTTCATGACCGACGTCCCGGGCGTCCTGGACGGCGATGGCCACTTGATCTCCGAGCTGAGCGCCAGCCAAACGAAGTCTCTGATCGCCGACAAGGTGATCTCCGGCGGAATGATTCCGAAAGTTGAAGCTTGCTTGCGGGCACTCGCTGGCGTAAAGCGCAGTCACATCATCGACGGCCGAGTGCCCCACGCCCTGATCGGCGAGCTGTTCACTGATCGCGGCGTGGGGACCATGATTACCCAGGGGACGAGCGGTCGCTTCGACCAGCATCTTGAGGAGGTAGGACGTGCCACTGGTAACCCAACACTGGCAGGAGCTTGAGCAAAAATACTATATGCGGACCTTCAACCGGCAGCCAGTGGTGCTGGTCCGTGGTCAGGGCGCGCGAGTCTGGGACGAGGAAGGCAACAGCTATCTCGACATGGTGGCGGGGCTCGCCGTCAACGTCCTCGGCCACTGTCATCCGGCCGTCGTCGAGGCGATCACGCGCCAGGCCGGTCAGTTGATTCACACTACCAATCTCTATTACACGACGCCGCAGCTTGAGCTAGCCGAGCTCTTGATCGAGAACTCCTGCGCGGATCGCATCTTCTTCGCGAACAGCGGCGCCGAGGCCAACGAAGGCGCGATCAAGCTTGCCCGCAAGTGGGGACACCTCCAACGTGATGGGGCGTATGGCGTGATCACCGTGTCCAACTCGTTTCACGGCCGCACGCTCGCCACGCTGGCGGCCACCGGGCAGCCCAAGTACCATAAGCCATTCGCGCCGATGCCTGACGGCTTCTCCTCGGTCGAGTTCAACGACCTCGAGGCGCTGAAGGCGGCGACGACCCCACAAACCTGCGCGGTGATGCTCGAGGTAATTCAGGGTGAGAGTGGCGTGCATCCAGCCGACCACGACTACCTCGTCGGGGTGCGTCGCTGGTGTGACGAGCAAGGATTACTCCTGATCCTCGACGAGATTCAAACCGGACTTGGCCGGACCGGCAAATTCCTATCGTTCGAGCATCACGGGATTGAACCGGACGTGTTCACGCTGGCGAAGGGATTGGCCGGCGGAGTTCCGATCGGCGCGTTCCTGGCCAAAGAAGCCTGCTGCGTCCTCACCGCCGGCGACCATGGATCGACGTTCGGAGGCGGTCCGCTCGCCTGCGCCGCGGGAGTCGCGACCATTCGCACGATTTTTGAGGAGAATCTGGCCGGCCACAGCGCCGAAATCGGCGAATATCTGCTGAGTCAGCTCCGAGCGCTCCAGGCGAAGCACGACGTAATCGAGGAGATCCGTGGCCTTGGACTTATGGTCGCGTTCGATCTGAAGGTAGAGAGCGCCCCGAAGGTCGTCGCCGAGGCGCTGAAGCGCGGCTTAATCCTCAATCCAACTGGACCGAACACCGTGCGGATGGTGCCGCCGCTCATCATCGATAAAGCCGAGGTCGACGAAGCCATCGCGACCATCGATTCCATCCTGGAATCGCTCTAACCACGGCCACCAATTCCCGCCGGCGTCATCAGCCGGCGAGGAGCATTTTCGCGCTGAGCGAGGACGGATCCGCGCTGCGGATTCGGCGCGGATCCGTCCCTGGTCGACGAGCGACGACCGTCGTGACCATTCTCTTGACGGCCTGTCGCATGGCTGATACGCTGAGCGACGTGGGCCGCACGGGGTTGGCTGGCGCTCCAGTGGCCTTCGGAGGAGTGGTGGCTGTGCCAAAAATCCTTCTCGTCGACGACGATATGGGACTCCGCCGTTTGGTTCGATTGACGCTGGGCCCAGATTACGACGTCTTCGAAGCGAATGATGGGCAAGAGGCCATCGAGGTCGCGCGCCGTGAGCATCCGGACCTGGTTTTCATGGACATCCGGATGCCCAAACTGAGCGGGTACGAGGCTTGTCGCCTGATCAAAGAGTCTCCCGACACAGCAAACGCCAAAGTTGTGATGTTGACCGCGAACACCCGCGACGAGGACCGCGAAATTGGCGAACGGGTCGGTGCGGACGGCTATATGACCAAGCCATACAGCCCGCTGGCGCTGCTTGCTAAGGTCGAAGAGCTGATCGGCGTTTGAGCGCCCGACCATGCATCATGAGGCCGTCGAAACGAGACGCTCGCCAGGCGGCTGGGTCCAGCCGAGCGGGCTAGACGGCACCGCGATCGTGGGCGTCACCGCGGGTGCCCCGGAAGGAACCGAGTAGCTAAGGAATCCCGCCACCACCAGCGCCAGGCTGGAAAGCGCGACGAGTACGCTGATGATGATGAAGTGACGGCGCTTTCCGCGGCGAATCGTCAACTGGTTTCCGGTCGTGCGCACGAGACGAGCACGACGATCTCGCTTCTTGCTCAATCTTCCCCTCATCCGATCCAGTTCTCAATCATAGCACGATCTCCAACTGGGTGGGACCTGCCACCAAGAGGGCATCGCGCTCGCCAATGGCACGAGCCCGAACGACGGTCGACGCCTCGACGTCTGAGGTCAGCATTCCGCCTGGTATGCCGCAAACGCGAGCGGAGATTCCCAGACCTGTACGCGGAGCAGCCCGCCGCCCAGCTGGCGCACCGTCGCCGCCAGTTGTCGGTGCACCTCCGCGGCGATCGCCTCCATCGTCGAAGGGCGGTCCTGAAAGGCCGGAAGATCGTTCAAGCATTGGTAATCAAGCTCACCCAGGCAGCGGTCCAGAGCCTCACGCAGGCGACCAACGTCGACGAGAGAGCCATTCGCGGCGATGCGCTCACCCGAGATGGAGACCTGGACGCGATAGGTGTGCCCATGGAGACGCGACGCACGTCCGAAGTTGCCCTCCAGGAGATGAGCTGCTTCGAAGCGTCCAACGATTCCGACCTCGAACATTAAACTGCCTCCTGGCGATTCGCGCTCCCCGGATACTCCAGCACGACCTGGAGGACCTCTTCGGGGCAAGCGTCGATCAGACGATATGCCTCTGCCGCGTCGGCGAACGGAAATCGGTGCGTCACCAGAGACTCGAGGGGAAGGTTGGGCAGCAGCGCCGCGGCGGTTTGCAGTCGCCGGTCGCGGCTCCAGCGACGGCTGAGGGCCGGGTCGATCGAGGAGACCTGAGAGCTAACGATCCGACCCCGCTGGCGATGGAAGCGCGCTCCGAGCTCCAGAGTGACCGCCTTCGTTCCGTACCAGGAGCCGACGACGATCGTCCCTCCGAAGGCGAGCGAATCGACGGCGCATTGCAGCGCGGCAGGGTTGCCACTCGCCTCGAGGATCACGTCTGCCCCACGTCCATCGGTAAGGTCGAGAATGCAGTCCGCCGGAGATTCGATCGGATCGAGGACCACGTCAGCGCCGAAGCGCTTCGCCAGAGTGCGCCTCCCTGGAATAGGATCCACCGCGATAACCTGACCGGCGCCGCGCCGGCAAGCAAGTCCGATCGAGAGCAATCCAACGGTTCCGGCTCCAAAAACCGCGACCGTTTCGCCAAGGCCAATCGGCGTATCGAGCATCAGGTTCACCGCGGTCTCGAGATTCGCCAGGAAGGCCGCACGGCAGGGTGACACGGAGTCGGGAAGTCGAACCACGAGATCCGACCCGATGGTGAACACCGTCTGATGAGGGTGAAAGGCAAATACCTGGTCGCCCGGACGGCAGCTTTCCACGCTCTCGCCGACGTCCAGGATCCTTCCGACGCAGGCGTAGCCGTACTTGACCGGGTATTGGAAGCTACCGGCGAGCGTAGGAAGATCGAGGTCAAGACACGCCGGCACCTCACCTCGGTAGACCAGCATTTCAGTGCCGTGGCTGATCGCCGACACGGCCGCTCGGACCCGGACCATCGGTCCGGCCGGCGGTGGCGCCACCTCGGGCCGATGGATCACCTGGCGCATTCCTTCGAACCAGACGGCCTGACCCGACTCCATCGCGTTCACAACTCCGCCTCCAGAATCACATCCGATCCAAACTGACGCCAGCGCGCCGAGGCAGGGCGAATCGCCTCGGCCAGCGACAGCGTGCCCAGCTCACCTACCGCGGATACTCCTTCGCCGATAACCAGCGGTGCGATACAAACGCTGAGGCGCTTCACCAGTCTGGCCCGCAAGAACTCCGTGATGACCCTTGCCCCACCCTCGATCAGGACTGACTGAATGGACCGGTCTGCCAGGAACGTCAAGGCCTCCCGAGGATCGACGTGACCGTCGTCGTCGTCGAGGATGACGACCTCAGCGCGCGGGCCCCTGAACCGCTCGATCCGGTCACGTGGGGCGTGCCGCGTCGTGAGGATGAGCGTGTGCGACGCGTCCTCATCGCTCATCACCCGAGACGTGGGCGGAATCGTCAGGTTGCCGTCGAGAATCACCCGAACCGGGGACCGACCGGGCACGAGCCGAACGGTCAGCGAAGGGTTGTCGACGCGCACGGTGCCCGCACCCACCAGGACAGCATCGTGTTCGGCCCGGAGCGTGTGTGCGTAGCGCAGCGTCGCTTCGGAGCTAATCCAGCGCGATTGACCGATCCGCGTCGCGAGCCTCCCGTCGACGGACTGCGCGTAGTGAACAGTCACCGCCGGCAAGCGGATCCCTGATGGCTGCACTGACATGTCGACCGAACTGACTGCAAGTCCGCTGCCTGGAATGTCAGAAGAACGCCATCGCAATCTCTTATCCGCGCTTAACTATCGCGCGGTGACCTTTAATCGACTCGGCCGGAGGCGACGCGTAGAATCGGCCTTGGTCGGAGCACGTGGGGTGCTAGACGATCAAGGGGACGTAGTGGATGGGAGTGTGGTGGATCGGCTATCACCCCCGACGACCGCAGGCTCAAGATCTCTGTACCGGGCGCCAACTAATTTGAGAGGACACTGAGGGGATAATGGCCACTGACATCGCCAAGGACCTGGAGGATCAGCTCGCCGAGACCAAGGCCGCGCTCCAGGGACAGGCCGAGCAGATGCTAGATTTATTGTTGCAATTCGAAGCGCGCATTCAGGCGCGACTGGACGCCGCGGAAGCGCGGATCGCGGAGTTCCGAGCGAGCGGCGCGACAGAGCCAGCATCGCCGTCAAACGGAACGGTCGGTTAGTCGAATCCGCCGGAGTCAGTCGATCGCTAACTGCGGCGGATTATCTTCAAGATGTCCTCGAAAATCGGTCTCGACGACGGTTGAAGCGTCCGTGACGAATCCGGGGCGACCGGCGTCATCAAGGGCGATGGCGTCGGCTCTACCCGTACGACCACGGCAGTATCACCCGGCATCGTCCAGCCAAGCTCCTCGCGCGCCAACTGTTCGATCGCCCGATCGGTCTGGAGGTAGGCAATCTGCGCCTTCAATCTCTGATTCTCAGCCTTCAACTCGGCGACGTTCTGGCGAAGAGCTTGCTCTTGCGAGCGCAACTGATATTCGACCACCACCACCCGCGCGAACGAGAAGGCCACCAGGGCTAAGACCGCGAGCAGGGCGGCGATCAGAATCTGGCGGGCGGGAAATCCGATCGCCTGCACCCCACCGTCTCCTTCAACGCCCGCACCGACCGGTTTCTTCGAACCGCTTGGCTAGCTCCACGCGATTCCCGATCGACGGATGATCGTAGAACAGCCACTCTTCCCACTCGGGGGGCCGATACACGGCGAGATTCTGGTTCGCCAGGCGGACCATCGCCGAGCTGAACGCACGCGGCGCTTCGGTCACCGTAAGAGCGTAGCAATCCGCACGCGATTCCAAATCCCGCGACAGCCAGTTTATCAAAGGCGTGCTGATGGTGCCAACCACCCCGAGAACGAGCGCGAGAAGCGGCATGGTCGCGACGTCGGCGATGCCCCGGTAGCCGAGACGGGCGGCGCCCTGGGTCAAGGCAAGGTTGGCCAGGTAGAGGGCCACCAGGGTGACGGCTGACTGGAAGGCGATCAGCCGCGGAATATCGTGGTGAACCTGATGTCCCAGCTCGTGGGCGAAAACGACTTC
>JAJPKB010000598.1 GCA_021323915.1 Chloroflexota bacterium
GACCGACGAGGAGCTGGACGAGCTGGCCGGTGATTTCGTGGCTGCCGCGCGGTTGGCGTTCGCCTCGGGATTCCAGTTTGTCGACGTCAAGCAGTGTCATGGCTATCTGGGTCACGAGCTGTTGGGGGCGCGAACGAGGACCGGGCGGTACGGCGGCGTGTCGCTGCCCCAGCGAGCCGCGTTTCTCGTGCGCGTCATCGAGGCGATCCAAGACGCTCTGCCCGACCTGCAGATCGGCGTGCGGCTCTCGGTGTTCGACAGCCGCCCGTACACGAAAGGCCCGGAGGGCGCCGGCGTTCCGGACCTCGAGACGAACTCGACCGCGGCGACGGTTGCGCGCTACCCGGGGTTCGGGATCCTCGAGGACGAGAATCTCGACGCCGCGCTCGAGGAGAGCCGCGCGCTGTTGACGCTCCTTGACGGCCTCGGCGTGCGATGGGTCTGCGTCACGGCCGGGAGCCCCTACTACTGTCCGCACATCCAGCGACCGGCCTATTTTCCGCCCAGTGACGGTTACCAGCCGCCGGAGGATCCTCTTGTCGGGGTCGCGCGGCAGATCAACGTGGTCAAGGACCTCAAGGCCCGCTTTCCGAGCCTCGTTCTGGTAGGGTCCGGCTACTCCTATCTCCAGGAATATCTGCCCCGGGTCGCTCAACATTACCTGCGCACCGGCGGCGTTGATCTGGTCGGTCTCGGTCGCGCCCTCCTGCCCTACCCGGGAATGCTAGTCGACGCGACGACGATCGGGCACCTGGACCGTCGCCTGAGTTGCCGCACCTTCAGCGATTGCACCACCGCGCCGCGCAATGGCCTGCCCAGCGGCTGCTACCCGCTCGATCACTATTACAAGGACGCCGAATACGCTCGCAAGCTGAAAGTCGCAAAGGGCGAAAGGCTTTGAGTCGATCTGGAGGGGAATTCGAGATGACCGACGAGCGGCGGGTTGCTCTGATCACCGGCGGGAGCCGCGGCATCGGGCTTGGCATCGCCCGATGCCTGGCTCGGGACGGCTGGGATCTCGCGATCTGTGGTCGCCGCCCGCTAAGCGACGTCCAAGGGGTTCTTCAGGAGCTACGCGCGAGCGCGGTCGACGTCCACTACTCTTCGGCGGATATCGGAGACCGCGCGGATCGCTCACGGCTCCTCGACGAGATTCGCGAGCGTTTCGGTCGGCTCAACGCGCTCGTCAACAACGCCGGGATCGCCCCCCGGCGGCGCGCCGACATCCTCGAGGCGAGCGAGGAAAGCTTCGAGGAGCTGATTCGGGTGAATCTGCAGGGGCCCTACTTTCTGACCCAGGCGGTCGCCAACTGGTTGATCGAGCAACGGAGGGCGGATGAGGCGTTTACTGGCAGCGTCGTCACCGTCTCCTCGACGTCCGCCGTCCTCGCGTCGACCAACCGCGGCGACTACTGTATCAGCAAGGCCGGGCTCAGTATGGCATCACGGCTCTGGGCGGTCCGCCTCGCGGAGTTCGGTGTCGCGGTCTACGAAGTTCGTCCGGGCATCGTCGATACCGACATGACCGCGCCGGTCCATGAACGGTACCAGCGGATGATCGGCCAGGGACTGCTTCTTCAACCGCGCTGGGGGCAACCGGAGGACGTCGGGAAGGCCGTGGCGATGCTGGGCCGCGGAGACCTAGGATATTCGACCGGACAGGTCATCACCGTCGATGGCGGTATGACGATTGGCCGCTTGTAGCGCCAGGACTTTCGCTCACGCTTCGCGCGGTCGTCGAGCGGTCGTGCATCCCTGAATGCCACCCAGTGGAGGGCAGTCGCGTTGAAGATTGATCGCTCTCTCACGCCGGTCGGTCTGCGCCGGCGTATCGAGATCCTGTTCGAAGTCTCGGCGCCCAAGATTCGCGCGTTGAATCGGCGCTGGGAGGCCAGGTTCGGCGCGCCGGTCTTTACCCGGAACGGCCGGTACACGACGCGCGGGTGGACCGAGTGGACCCAGGGGTTTCAGTACGGGGCCGCGCTCCTCCAGTACGAGGTGACCGGCGACGCCGAGTTCCTGGCGATCGCGCGCCGGGGTATCCGCGAGGTTATGGCCTCCCACGTCAGCAACGTGGCCGTCCATGACCATGGATTCAACAATATCAGCACCTACGGCAATCTCCGCCGTCTGATTCTGGAGGCGCGGACCGATGACACCGGTGATCTATCGACGTGCGAGCTTGCCCTCAAGGTCTCCGGCGCGGTCCAAGCCGCGCGCTGGACGCGTATCTCCGACGGCGGCTATATCTATTCGTTCAACGGACCCCACTCGCTCTTCGTCGACACGATACGTTCCCTTCGTTCCCTCGCCCTCGCCCATCAGTTAGGCCACGCGCTGATGGGCGAAGGTGACCGCCCGATTTCCCTTCTGGACCGGCTCATCCAGCACGCGCGGGCGACTGCTCGCTACAACGTCTACTATGGCGAGGGTCGCGACATTTTCGACGTGGCCGGCCGCGTTGCCCACGAGGCTATCTTCAACGTGATCGACGGCGCGTTTCGCTGCCCGAGCGCCCAGCAAGGCTATTCGCCGTTCACGACCTGGACGCGTGGTCTGGCCTGGGCCATGCTTGGCTTTGCTGAACTGGTCGAATACCTGGCGACTCGGGACGACGGCGAGTTAGAACCGCTCGGGGGACGAGCGGCGATCAGTGGGTCGTTCGAGCGGGCTGCCGTGGCGACCAGTGACTTTTACCTCGATACGACGCCGGTTGACGGAGTCCCCTACTGGGACACCGGCGCGCCGGGCCTGGTCCACCTCGGCGATTACCGGTCCAAGCCCGCTGATCCGTTTAATGCCTTCGAGCCGGTCGATAGCTCGGCCGCGGCCATTGCCGCCCAGGGCTTACTTCGCTTGGGCCGGTACCTACTCCGACAAGGTGAC
>JAJPKB010000115.1 GCA_021323915.1 Chloroflexota bacterium
AGGGCGAGCGCCGCCTCGGCGCGGTTCGGGTTTCCGGCCAGCCCTTTGATCGCCGCCTCGACGTCCGGTGGAACCATTCCGGTGCTCTTGTCCATCATGCATGAGCCTCGTCACTCGTTCTCCCTTTTTCATGCTACCATGAACCGCGGACAGACAGATCTAAGAGGGAAGAAGATGCCCGAGTCTCACATCTTACGCTACCAGGAGTTGCCGGTCGTCGATCGGGGGACGGGCGTGAAGACGCGCTTGCTCGTCTCTCGGCGGTTGGGGGCCGAGAACCTGACCTCCGGAATCACCACGTTCGAGCCGGGAAGTAAGATCGCCCGACACTGGCACAACTGCGCCGAGTCGGTCGTCATCCTCGAAGGCGAGGCGGTGTGCGAGATCGATGGTCAGCTTCACCGCATGTCCCGGTACGACACGACGTTCGTTCCGGCGAACGTCCCCCACCGGTTTTTGAACGAGTCCGACAAGCCGATGGCGATTCTCTGGACCTACGCCGCCGGGTACGTGACCCGGACGTTCGCGGATACCGGCGTGACCGTCGAGCACCTTTCGGAAAATGACAAAGCTACCGCTCCGACCGCCTGAAGAAGCCGAGGTCGAGGTCGGGCTCTACGTCCACGTCGCCTTCTGCCAATCGATCTGCCATTACTGCGATTTCAACACCTACGCCGGCCTGGGCGCGCTCATTCCTCGGTACGTGGACGCGGTGGCCCGCGAAGTCGCGGCTTTGCCCACGCCGCTGCCCGGCGGACCGGCGCCGCCCGATACGCCCTTCCGGATCGGAAGTATCTTCTTCGGCGGTGGCACGCCGAGCCTCTTATCACCTTCCCAGGTGGAAACCATCTTGGCGTCGGCGCGGCGCTGGCCGGTCGACGCCGGGGCCGAGATCACGCTGGAGGCGAATCCGGGCGATCTGTCGATCGACCACCTTCGCGCCCTCCGCGCGACCGGCGTAAACCGTTTGAGTCTGGGGGTGCAAAGCTTCGACGACCGGATGCTCCGCCGCCTGTGCCGTCGACACGACGCGGCGACCGCGGTCCGCGCGTTCGAACAGGCACGGGCGGCCGGCTTCGATAACCTCAGCGTTGACCTGATGTTCGGCTTGCCGGGCCAGTCGCAAGACCACTGGCAAGATACTGTCGATCGCGCGGTCGCCCTGGTGCCAGACCACCTATCCCTCTATAACCTGACGATTGAACCCGGTACGCCGTTCGGAAGATGGGCAGAGTTGGGCAAGTTGACCGTGCCCGACGACGACGCGGCGGCGGACATGTACCAGGCGGCGATCGATCGCCTGGCGGCGGCCGGCTACCGGCATTACGAGATCTCGAACTGGGCGCGTGAGGGCCCAGCCGACTATCGAGCCCAGCACAACCTTCGTTACTGGCGCAACCAGCTGTACTTCGGGGTGGGCGCCGGAGCGCACTCATCGTTCGGAGGGTGCCGCTACGCGAACGTGCGCGCGCCGCGCGAGTACGTTCGCCGCGTGGAGAAGCGCGAATCCCCGGTGGACGATGTCGAGGAGATCGAGCGTTCTCTGGAGATGGCCGAGACGATGATCCTGGGCCTGCGCCTGGACGACGGCGTCGACGTCGACGGTTTCCGAACGAGGTTCGGATGCGAGCCGGATGACGTCTTTTCGTCACAGTTGGCCGAGCTAACCAACGTCGGCCTGATCGTCGTCGAGCGGCGGGCGATTCGCCTCACCCTTCGGGGACGCTTTCTTGGAAACGAGGTCTTCTGTCGCTTCTTAGCCCGTCCGGACGCCGCCTGACCGCGAGAAGCCGAAACTCGCGATCCAGACGCGAAAATTGGCTGCCTGTTTGTTGACAGAACTGCTATACTGAGCCGCGACACCGAGGTCGATCCCGACCAACGATCGGTCTAACGCCGAGCATGGCAATAATCTCACCACCGGAGCCGGCCGATACCTGCCCTGATGGTTCGTGCAGCGACGCAATCTCGTTCGCCCTCGCGTCCTGAGCGGAAGTCCCCGCGAGATAACGACCACGAATCGAATACCGATTCAAATCGCGCCACATCCTGGCCGCTGGGGCCGCGACTTTTGCTGCCTTTCGGATGGGGGAAAGGAGTTACGCTGGATGTACGCCACGAGGGAGGCTATCGTTCCGGAGCCGGATCAACCAGTTCGCGATCGATGGTGGCTTCGCGGGTTACTCCAGGACGTATGGGACCAGTACTTTTCTGACACTCCTCGCGTCAACCTCGTGCGAATCAGCTACGGCGCGCCATGGAAGACGCGCCTGGGCTCGATCACCCTTTCGGACGATCACCGGACGAGCTACATCCTCGTCAACGGGCTGCTGAGGCTAGCAGAGGTTCCCGAGTACGTCACGACGGTGACCATCGCCCACGAAATGGTCCACTACGCCCACGGCTTCGGATCACCGCTTCCCCGGCGATACAAGCATCCCCACCGAGGTGGCATCGTCAAGCGTGAGCTTCTGCGCCGAGGCATGGGCGTGGAATACACGCGCTACGACGAATGGGTCTACGACCACTGGTACGACTTCTACGACGGATACGTCAATCAAGAAACGCGGCCGACCAGCGCCTGAGCGAGAGCCCGAAGGTCCGCCGCGGGACCGTCGAGCGGGGATGCCGCTTCGAGCTCCTCGATCCCGTGGGCGATGATGCGCGATGCTTCCTCTTCGACCACCTCGCGAACTCCCAGGGCGGTGAGCTGGCCGACGACCTCGGCCACGTCGCCCGGGGACGGAGAATCCGACCGATAAACGGCGGAGATGAACTCGGCGACGTCCGGGCTCGCCCACCGGAGCGCTTCGATCACCGGTAGCGTGACCTTGCGACCGGAGACGTCGGCGGCAGGTGGCTTCCCGGTGAGGTTCGGGTCGCCCCAAATCCCCAGGACGTCATCTTGAATCTGGAAGCCGATTCCGAGCGATGTGCCAAACTCACGGTAATGCTCGGCCTGCGAACCCCGCGCTCCGACGCAGAGGACGCCGATTTCCGCCGAACACCCGAGCAGGGCGCCGGTCTTGCGGGAGATGACTTCGAAATACTGATCGCGGTTGATCGCGGGGTTTCCTTCGAGGACGAGGTCGAGGTGCTGACCTTCGCACAGGGCCAGACAGCACTGGTTGAGCAAACGAAGCGCGGCCATGACGTTCGACGGATCCGCCCCGTACGCCGGGGCACGCAACAGGGCGATCTCGCTCAGAATGAGCATCGCATCGCCGGCGTTCACCGCCAACGGCTCTCCCCAGCGCGCCCAGATAGTCCGCCTCCCATGGCGTTGACTCCCTCGATCCTCGATGTCGTCGTGGATCAGGGAGAAGTTGTGGAGCAGCTCCACCGCCGCGGCGGCGGGAAGGGCACGCTGATAGTTCCCGGTGAATGCCTCGGCGCACAGCAGGCAAAGGGTTGGGCGGAGCATCTTCCCGGTCTTCTGGCGGTTGGGAAGCAAGTCGTCGTCCAGCCAGCCGAGATGATAGCGCAGGATGTCGTAGAGGTCCGGGGTGGCCGAGTCGCTGGGGATGGCATCGCGGAGGACCGCGTCGAGCTCCGGACGGTACCGAGCGAAGATCGCCGCGGCACCTTCACCCATTACCGACTCCGCCTTCGTGATTGTTTCCGTTCTGGTCGTCTTCTTCGAAGTATTCGTCGCTGTAGGTGCCGAGGTCGCGTCCCTGGTAGACGGATACGACAAAATCCTCACGTGGCACGTCCGCGGTCAAGACCAGCTCGTCGTCGGCCTGCTCGATCAGGTCGAGAATCTCGTCTTCGTCGACCTCGCGCTCGACGACCAGCGTGCCGTATACCACGGTCGGAGTGAAGTGGAGCTCGATACGTCCGAGACGGTCGCCGGCCTCGAAGACCAGATAACCTTCCGAGTGCGTCGTGCGGTACTGACGCTCAAAGCGGACGTCGTCCATCTGTTTCTCCTAACTCTGCGCTGGCTCGATGACCACGCGGGTGCCCGAGGAAACTCGGCGGAAGCCGAGCGGATCGCCCACGATGTGCCCGACGACGTTGACCGCGCTGGCCGGCCGGATCTCGGCGCCTCGACTCATCGGAGTGGGACCGAAAAAGATGCAGAACGCGCTACCCGGTGGCCAGTAGGCGATATCTCCCAGCTGAACGACCTCCTGGCCATTTTCCTCGGGAAGGTGGACCGGAATGCCGAAGTAAATCTCGTCACCCCACGTGCTCCCGCGTGCCTCGATCGGGAGCGCCTTCCAAATCGCCTCGGCGGTGGCCGAGTCGTTCAAGGTGGCCTCCGCGGTGACGTCTCCGGCCCGAATCCGAATTTTGCGTTCCACGCGCCGTAAACCCTCCCATACAAAGACGGCTTATTCTAGCATGAGCGAGTCGGGTGAACAACCGAAACTTTTTCCGCCAGCCGAGGGTATATCTGGTACCATGTCGCAGAGAAGGACCGGATGGTCGAACTTTCAGACGACGAGCTGATCCAACGGACGCGGGCCGGTGACCGGCGCGCCTACGGCGAGCTCGTGGAACGGTACCGTGCGTCGGTCATCCGACGCGCGCAGGCGATTCTGCGAGACCCGATCGCCGCGGAGGACGCCGCCCAGGAAGCGTTCGTGCGAGCGTACGCGTACCTGGGCAGCTACGATGGTCAGCACCGCCTGTACACCTGGCTCGCGCGGATCGTGACCAACGTGTGTCTGTCGCAGCTTTCGGCGCGCCAATGGCACATGCTGCCGCTGGAGCGAGCCTACCTGCTGCCGTCGGATTCGCTCGCGGCTGACGATCCGGAGCTCGCCGCGCTGGCGAGCGAGAGGGTGCGCGCCCTCCAGGCAGCGGTCGCCGGCCTCCCGGCCAAGTATCGAGACGTGCTGATTCTGCGTTACTGGCACGATCTCGCCTACGACGACATCGCCCAGGTCACGGCCCAATCGCTGGGCGCGGTCAAGACCCAGCTCCGGCGGGCGCGTCTTCTTCTTGCCGACAGACTGAGCGGCCAGTCGCTTGGTTACGAGTGGGGATAGTATGGCAGTTGAAGCTTTCGGTCCGCCGGGCGATCACGCTTTTGCCGAACGAGTGCTGCAGCGCGTCGAGAGCGTCGAGCAAGACCGTCGACGCTGGTCGCGGCTGCGTTTTCTGGTTCCGGCCTCGGCGATCGTGATTATCGCGGCGGCATGGGCGACGGCGCTCCCGACCGGAATAACGGTCATCCACCTGCTGATCGAGGCCGTGGCCTGGCTGCGCGCTGTCGGCGCGATCGAGCGCGAGTTCAGCGGCGCCCTGCTCGGCCCATTCGCGCCACTTCCATCCATCGTCAGTCTGTTGCTGTTCCTGGCGGCCATCGTCTGGGTGCGGATGCACCAACCCGGTCCCACGGGGTGGAGCCCATGATTCAGCTACCCGCGGTCAGCCGCGCCGCGGCGGTGTGGACGTACCGTTCACTCTGGCTCGTCGCGGTCTTGCTGGCCCTCGCCATGCCGGCCATGATCCTGCTGCGTGGAGATCTGTGGCTCGGTTCGGCCTCCTTCGACGCGGCCACCCGGCCCAGCCATTCGTTGATCGTCGTCGACGGAGATGTGACTCTACGCGAGGGCGTGGATTATCCACTCGTCGTGATTCTTGGAGACGTTCACGTCGAAGGAGCAACCCGCGACGCGCTGGTCGTCGTCGGGGGAAACGTCTTCCTCGATCGGAGCGCCGTCGTGGACGACGCCATCGTGGTGCTGGCCGGCCAGGTCTACCGCGCGCCAACCGCGGTGATTCGAGGAACGGTGGGCGCGACAGTTCGCGAATGGAGCGACTCCGCCTCGACCGATCGCTCGCTGGACCGGGTTGACCTGGTGCAGCAGGTTCAGTTGGGGCTGGCGGCCGGGCTTGGCATGTTGCTGGCCTGTCTCGTGGTCGTGGCGTTCGTTCCCTGGTCGGTCGTCGTGACGGCCGCGACCGCGCGCCATTATCCGATTCGGAGCGGTCTGGCGGGGCTGACCGGCGTGCTCGCGATGCCGTTCGTCGTTTTGCCGCTGACGCTAAGCCTGGTCGGGCTTCCGCTGGCGCTTCTGCTTGGATTCGGCGCCATGCTGATCTGGCTGATCGGATTGACCGCGGCTGGATTCCTGGTCGGACGACGCATCCTGGGAAGTCGACCCGAGCAAACCTCGTTCCTGCGGGTCCTGGTGGTTGGCCTCGCCCCGATTCTGCTCGCGCTCGCGGTGCCGGTCCTCGGGCCGCTGGCGGTGGCGGCGGTTGGGATCGTCGGCGCGGGAGCGCGCATTGTCAGCTTCGTCGAGCGCGAGCGCGCGGTGGACGCGCTGGCATCGGTCGTGGGCGGCGATCTTTAACGTGTTTTTAATGACGACGGCTCGGACGGCGAAACTTTTGCCGGGGTTTCGACGGTACATGCAGGTTGGTGACTTGTTCTCCAGGGGGAAGTGAATGTCGATTGCCACGCTCGCCAATCGTCTGGTGACCCATCAGTTGACCATCCGGACGGAGAGGGCGCCGCAGTTTATCGATTTGACCGATCAGGTGCAGGAGATCGTCCGGGAAAGCGGGATCCAGCACGGGCAGGTTGTCGTGTTCACGCGGCACACCACCGCCGCGATTCGCCTCAACGAGAACGAGCCGGAGCTCATGCGCGATTTCGTCGACTTCCTCGAGAGGGTGGCTCCGGTCAGCTATCGCTATTTCCACAACGATTTCGACGTTCGCACGGTGAACATGACCGACGACGAATGCGCGAACGCGCACGCGCACTGTCGCCAGCTTCTCATGGCGACCAGCGAGACGATCCCCATCGTCGACGGCGAGTTGTGTCTGGGCACATGGCAACGGATCTTCCTCGTCGAACTCGATCACTCCCGTGACCGCTCCGTCGTCATCCAGATTCTGGGGCAATGACTCCCCCCGATTGACCGGCGAACCTGCGCAGCGGTAGAATGGCCGTAACGGACCTCGAAGTGAATATCACGCCGAATCTCTCGACTGAGAGAACGGGGGAACCAGTGTCCGGGGCGTATCCGTGGCGACACGGTAGGGTAACTCTTTCGACCCGAGCCCGTCAGCTAACCTCGTAGGCAAGCGGAAGAGGCGTCGCGACCGGGAGGCCTGGGGCGATTGCCCCGGGCCTTTTCGTGTCTCGCCCGAAGGGGAGTGTGCTGCCATGGCTCTATCGGCGAACGACTTCCTTCACTTCCTCGTCGCGTTCGTGCTACTGCTCGCCACGGCTCACGGTCTGGGCGAGGTGGCACGCCGTCTCGGCCAGCCATCGGTCATCGGCGAGCTGCTCGCCGGCGTGCTCTTCGGGCCCTCGCTCCTCGGCGCAGCGTTGCCTCGCCTGGGCCAGGAGCTGTTTCCGATGGATGGTCCGGGTGCCGTTCCTCTCCAGCTGGTGGCGCAGCTCGGGGTAGTCTTCCTGCTCCTGCTGAGTGGCATGGAAACGAACCTGGACGTGATCCGACGAGGCGCGCGCTCGGCGGTGATCGTCGCGACGGCCGGGATCGTCGCCCCATTCGCGGCCGGATTTTGCCTCGCCCTGGTCATGCCGCGCAGCCTGGCGGCGCGACCGGATCACTGGATCGTGTTCGCGCTCTTCGTCGCGACCGCCACGTCGATGTCGGCGATTCCGGTGATCGTCAAGATTCTGATCGATCTGGATCTGATGCGTCGCGACATCGGGCAGATGATCCTCGCTGCCGGCATGCTGACCGACACGGCCGGCTGGTTCCTGCTGGCGCTCGTCGCGGGCGCGGCTTCGTCCGACGGCATACCGCTGTTGAGCGTTGGCATGTCCTTCGTTGGCATGGCGATTTTCGTGGTCTTTCTGTTCACGATCGGGACGACCGCTCTGCGCGGATTCCTCGCCTGGGTCCATCACCACGTCGAAGGCGACGAGGCGATGCTCACCGCCGTGCTGACGGTAGGCCTGATCGGTGCTGCCGCGACTCAATGGCTTCACGTCGAAGCCTTTCTGGGGGCTTTCCTGATCGGCGTACAGCTTTCGCGGGTTCCGAGGGTCCACCGGAAGGCGCGGGCGCAGCTGGATGCGATGACTCTCGGCGTCTTCGCTCCGATCTTTTTCGCGACGGCGGGGCTACGCGTGGACCTGGCAAGCGTCGCCTCGCCGCGGCTTCTGCTCGTTACCGCCGCGGTGATCGTCGTGGCATGCCTGGGCAAGCTGGTCGGCGCCTTCGTCGGCGCGCGGCTGGCCGGAATCGGGACGTGGCTTTCGCTTGCCCTGGGAGCTGGGCTGAACGCGCGCGGCGCGGTGGAGATCATCGTCGCGACGATCGGACTCGACCTTGGGATTCTGACGCCGGCGATGTACTCGATCATCGTTGTGATGGCGGTCGCGACGTCCGTGCTCGCTCCACCGTCGCTGCGCTGGATACTCCGCCACGTTCAGACCGAGCCCCACGAGGCCGAGCGGCTGCGTCGGGAAGCGCACCAGGCGCGCAGCTTCCTCCACGGGGTGGGGCGGGTGCTGGTGCCGGTCCGCGACGGACGATTTGCCCTGCAGGCGGCGAACGTCGTCACCCACCTGGCCGGCGACCGGGAAGTGGACGTCGTCGCCCTCCACGTCTCGGGACAGAAGGACAAGGCTGTCGATCGAAGCGCGGCGTCCGCCGGCCTGGATCCGACCGTCGCGCTACCCTCGCCGACCGACCTGCACTCGAACGGCCGCGTCCGCTGGGAGGTTCGCTCCACCGAGAGCAAGGATGACGTCGTCTCGGCCGTGCTGGGCGAGGCGGGCACCGGGTACGATCTTCTCGTGCTCGGCGCGGCGGCAAGGCCTCCGCCAATCGGACTGTTTGGGGGAGTCACCGACCGCATGATCGCCGCGGCGCCCTGCGCGGTCTTCGTGCTTCGCCTCCCGCTGCTCGCGTCGGACGTTCCGCTGCGACGGGTGATCTTCCCAACCGCCGGAACCGAGGACGACGAGCTGGCCGCTGAGTTCGCGGTTGCGCTGGCCAAAGGAACCGGGGCGGAAGTCGTCGCGCTGCACGTCGTCGAGATGCACCCCCTGGTCGACCCGTTCTCGCGCTCGACCGCGGCACGAGAGACAAACGCGCGACGCTCGGTCGGCGAATACGCGACGAAGACGGTTCAGTCGCTGGGCGATCTTCTCGGCGTCGAGGTCCGACCGAGCGTTCACTGGCACACCGGAACGAGCACCGGCCGGGAGATCGTGGCCCGGGCCGACGCGTTGTCCGGCGATCTTATCTTGCTGGCTGCCCGGCGTCACCTGGCCGGTTCCGACCTCTATTGCGGCCGGACGCTTGAGTACGTCCTGCGTCACGCCCGCTGCCCGGTCGCCGTTCTTTTTCCGGCGCCGGCCCACGGCCTCGACTTGATTTGACGCCCGACTCGGGTAGAATCGACGGAGTGTGCCGACCGGCACGCCGGATCCAAACCATGCGAGGATACAGGGTGAAAACGTCCGGGCGCCTTCTACCGATCATCACCGCGTTGTTCGTGACCGCCCTGGTCACCGCGAATATCGTGGCGGTGAAGCTGTTCGTGGTCGCCGGGGTCGTGCTGCCGGCGGGTGTCGTGATCTTTCCGCTGAGCTACCTCTTCGGCGACGTGCTCACCGAAGTCTACGGGTACGCCCAGGCGCGTCGGGTGATCTGGCTGGGCTTTTTCTGTAACCTGCTGATGGTGGCGGCGATCTGGATTGCCCAGGAGCTGCCCGCGGCCCCGTTCTGGAAGGGGCAGGGCGCCTACGAGCAGATTCTCGGATTCACCCCGCGTCTGCTCCTGGCATCGTTCGCGGCGTACTTGCTGGGCGAGTTCGTCAACTCCTTTGTCCTGGCGAAGCTCAAGATCGCGACCAGGGGGCGCTGGCTCTGGTCGCGGACAATCGGCTCGACAGTCACCGGGCAGGCGCTCGATTCCGCCGTTTTCGTGACCCTGGCCTTCGCCGGAACCGGCGTCCCCGACCTGGGCTCGGTGATCCTGGCCCAGTGGCTCTTCAAGTCGGTCTACGAGATCGTCGCGACGCCGCTGACTTACCTGGTCGTCAGCACGGTGAAGCGCGTCGAGGGCATCGATACCTTCGATTACAACACCGATTTTCGCCCGGTGCTGATCGGGCCGCGTTGAGCGCGTGACGTCCCTCGGGCGCTCGGGTCTCTTTCGGAAAGCGAGGTAGCCTTGACCGATAAGCTGTTCAACGAGCCGCCCGACATCCTGGTCACCGCCTACGATATTCGTGGCCAGCCCCACCAGCGTCGGTTGCGGAACTTCCGGTTCCGGGTATCAGTGTACGGTTTGCTGACGCGGGACGACGAGGTTCTGGTGAACCGGCACCCCCTGCACACGCGCTATGGGCTGCCGGGCGGAGGCGTCGAGCTTGGTGAGACGATGCACGACGCGCTGATCCGTGAATTCCGCGAGGAGACTGGCCTGAAGGTTCGACCGACGCGGCTACTCGACGCCAAGGAGAGCTTCTTCACGTTCGGCGGCGAGGACTCGCACGGGATTCTGATCCTCTACCGCGTCGACGCGATCGGCGGTGAGCTGCGACCGTCTGGAAACCAGCTCGACTCCGTCGACGTGCGCTTCATGAACGTCGAAGAGCTGCGCGCGGGGCAGGCAATGCCTTTTGCCGAGAGCTTTCTGACCCACGCGGACCGGCGACCGAGCGAAGGCGAAGGCGACCGGTGATGTAGCCGTCGGTCCTTGGCGAGCGCTTAGCCTTGCCCGGTCGAGCGTGAAGGGCCGGCCTTGCGGCCCGCGAAGAACCGACTGATCAGGCCTCCGGCACCGGTCAGGACGACGAAGAGGATCGGCCCCTCGGCGAACAAGAACGCCGCGTTGAGCCAGCGGTGCCGCCGCGTCCCGCCGACGATCTGGACTTCCCGCGGGTTGGACGTCGAATAGCTGACTTCGACCGTGTTCCATTTCGTCTGAGTGGGAACACTGCCCGCATCCACGGCCTCGTATGCCTCGACCGGATGATCGAAGCCGGAAGGGGTGAACTCCACCACGCGAGCTGGAAAGGCTGGACCAATCCGTTCGAAGATCGATTGATTCCTCTCCCTCGTCGACGAGTCGAGTAGTCGAACTCGCGGACGTCGCGCACGTTCGCCACGGTCGTCAAACGGGACCCCGGCATCCCGGACGTGCCGTTTGCCTGCGCAAAGACGGCGAGGGTGGCGACCGCTGCCCAGGCCACAAGGGGGCTCACGCGAGCTGAACGCCCTGCAAAAAGGCCTTTCGCCCGCGTGAGCCCCACTGTCGGACACCGGGCTCGTACCGTCCGGGGCGCGATCCGGTGAAAATTGGATCGCGCTAGCTGATGAACAGGGGCGCCAGCACGAGGGTGATCGTGCTGAGCAGCTTGACCAGCACGTGCAGCGACGGGCCGGCGCAGTCCTTGAAGGGGTCGCCGATCACGTCGCCGGAGACCGCCGCGGCGTGAGTCGGGCTGGCTTTCTGGATGATCTCCCCGTCGTACCCCTTCATAAAGCCGGCCTCGATGTACTTCTTGGCGTTGTCCCAGGCGCCGCCGCTGTTGTTCAAAATCGTCGCCAGCAAGACGCCGGCGATCGTCCCGACCATCAGCATACCGGCCGCGGCGTGCTCCTTCATGAGGAGTCCGACGAGGACCGGCACGCCGATCGCTAGGAGACCGGGGGCGATCATCTCTCGCAGCGCGGCACGGGTGGTGATGTCGACGCAGCGCGCGTAGTCCGGACGAGCCGTGCCCTCGACGATGCCCGGAATCTCGCGGAACTGACGCCGGACTTCCTCGATGATGCTGCTCCCGGCGCGGCCAACGGCGCGAATCGCCAGCGAGCTGAAGACGTAGACGAGCATCGTGCCGAGCAGGGCGCCGATGAAGACGTGGACGTCGGCAAGGTTGACGGTGTGGGCAAGCGCGTCGGCCTGAGCAAGCTCGGCTTGCGTGGCGTTGGCGCCGAGCTGAGCCTCCATGACGCTGGCGACCTTGTCCAGGTAGGCGCTGAACAGCAGGAAGGCGGCGAGGGCGGCCGATCCGACGGCATAGCCCTTGGTGAGCGCCTTGGTCGTGTTTCCGACTGAGTCGAGAGCGTCGGTGACCTCGCGGATCGTCTCGGGTTGCCCGGACATTTCGACGATGCCGCCGGCGTTGTCGGTGATCGGTCCGAACGTATCCATCGCCAGGATGTAGGCGGCCGTCATCAGCATGCCGACCGTCGCGACGGCGGTCCCGTAGATACCGCCGACCGAGGCGCTCGACAGGTGCGCATCGGCGGCGAAGTTTTCTCCGAAAAGGTACGAGAGAAAGAGGGCGAGGGCGATCGCGATCGCGGTGCTTCCGGTCGTCTCGAACCCGACGGCGATGCCGGAGATGGCGTTCGTCGCCGGGCCGGTCAGAGATGCCCGGGCGATCTCCTGAACCGGTCGCCCGCTTCCCGAGGTGTAATACTGGGTGATGAAGACGAAGGCGACGCTGGTGGCGATGCCGACGAGACCGGCGGCGGCGAGCCAGACGCTGTGCAGCATCAACATCGTCACGACGACGATGAAGATGGCGGAGAGGACCGCCGCGGGGTAAAAGCCTCGGTTCAGCGCGGCCATCGGATTCTCGATGCTGCCGCCCCGGGCGAGGAACAGTCCGATGCCGCAGGCGACGAGTCCGCAGGCGATCACGACCAGTGGGAAGAAGATCCAGGCCGGGTTGTTGGAACCGATCGCGGAGAAGATCGCGACGCCCAGGATCATCGCGCCGATGTTCTCGGCGGTGATCGACTCGAAGAGATCGGCGCCGCGGCCCGCGCAGTCCCCGACGTTGTCGCCGACCAGGTCCGCGATCACCGCGGCGTTCCGCGGATCGTCCTCGGAGATGCCGGCTTCGACTTTTCCGACGAGATCGGCGCCGACGTCCGCGGCCTTGGTATAAATTCCGCCGCCCAGCTGGGCGAAAAGGGCGACGAAGCTGGCGCCAAAGCCAAATCCGACGATCTCGAAGGGGGCAAGCGCGGGGTGATCGAGGCCACCGTAGGCCAGGAAGATGGTAGCGACGCCAAGCAGGCTCAGCGACACGACGAGGAAGCCCGAGACCGCTCCACCCCGAAGCGCGGTGGTGATGGCCTCATCCAGGGTGCGGCGTGCCGCGCTCGCCGTCCGGATGTTGGAGCTTACCGCGACGTACATCCCGATGAAACCCGACAAGCCCGAGGCGAACGCACCGACGAGGAAGGCGATCGCGGTCAGCACCCCGGTGCTTGAGCTATGCTCGACCGCTCCGATCAGAAGGCCGATCAGAACCGACGTGACGACGGCAAGCCCGGCGATCGTCGTGTATTGACGCCGCAGATAGGCCATCGCCCCTTCGTGAATCATGCTGGCGATCTCTTGCATCTTGTCCGTGCCCACGTCTCGACGCAAGACGTCCCACGCTAGATAAGCCGCGAAGAGGACGGTTATCAAGCCGATGAGGAAGACCAACGCCATAGCGCTCATCGAATCCGCTGTGCTCCTCTTGCTTTCGGGGCTTCCCCTGCAGTCCGTGATGGGGGAGTTGCTCGGCCGTCAGGCTCGACTAGGGGGCCTTCCCGTACCGAACGATGGGATGAAACGCGGGGAAAGGTTCCCCGGTCGAAACGCACGGGATAGCTCTTTGATTCGCGTCTCACTACCTTTTTTTCTTGACGGGCTGACCGGGCGTTTCGTAGACACACCAAGCGAAACTCTATCACGGCCCTTTCGCGGGGTCAAGGCGGGCAAGCTGATCGCCCAGGGTGTGAAGTCGGCGCTCCAGATCCGCCTGACGGATGGCCACGGTCAGGTCTCCGCGCGTCTTTTCGAGGATTCCGCGGGTGGAGTCGGTCGTTCGGCGCAGGCCCCCGGTGATCGCGTCCGGATAGTCCATGGTCACCAAGACATCGTACACATCCTCCATCGCGCTCAGCAGCGGCTCTCCCTCGGCGAGCTCTCCCTGGCGAAGGCGGTCGAGAAGAAAACGCCGCAGCTCGCCTACCGCCTCCGCCAATCCGTTGAGATAGGCCGGCCACTCGACCCCGATTTCCTCGGGTGGCGGCAGCGGGTGACCGGTCAGAATGGCGAGGACCGTCGTCGCCTCGGTGAATTCTTTCTGCGCGTCGTGGATGAAACCGGCGTAGAGGACCGCGCCGTAGGGCTCGGCCGCCGCCGTCGCGCTCTGCAAGGCTTGCCGAGCGTCGGCCAGCAGCTCGGCGGCGCGCTCGAACTCGTGGCGGTGCACCGCCCGAATCGTGTTGGCCGATGCCCGGATGACCTCACGGGTTCGGGCGAGCGCCCGCTCACGAGCCTGGTTTTCCTGTTCGAAGTGTGCGCGGGCGCGCTCGGCGATCTTTTCCAGCGCCGAGAGTGAGCCGACCGTCATCGCCACGTTCTGTCACCATCCTTCCGGGACCTGTTCAGAAGTGCCGCCAGAGCGTTCCCCTCAGTGGCTCTCGCTGGCCGCCCGGGCGCTGCAGCCAGATGCCCGCCCGCTCGGTCATCTCGCCGACGTCGGTCAGGCGGACCCCGACGGCTTGCACCGCCGCGGTGAGCTGGGCCACCCGCTCGGACGGTGCGGTGAGAAGAAGCTCGTAATCCTCTCCGCCGTGGAGCGCCCAATCCAGCGGATCTCGCCCGACCGTCGCGGCGAGCGTCTGGATCGCGGCGGATAGGGGAAGCTGATCCGCGAAGACGGTCGCTCCAAGACCGTTGTCTTCGCAAAGGTGGCCCAGGTCGCTGGCCAGACCATCGCTCACGTCGATCATCGCGGTGGCGAGGCCCGATCGAGCGATCACCCGTCCGGCCTCGACGCGTGGCGTTGGCAGGCGCTGCCGGCCGATCAATTCGTCCGCGCCGGGCAGGCCGGAAGGGGCGTCTCCGAGAAGAACCGCCAGACCGGCCGCGGCATCGCCGAGGGTACCCGTGACCAGCACCCGATCGCCAGCGCGGGCACCCGTTCGGTACACGACCCGGTCAGGCTCCCCCTCTCCTAGCAAGGTCAGGTCCAGGACCAGGCGCTCGGGCGATCGAGCGAGATTTCCCCCGACAATGCCGACGCCGAACCGTGCGGCTTCCTCCCCGAGTCCGGCCGCCAGGTCGTCGATGAAATCGAGGGGTGTCGTCTCCGGGAGACTGAGCGATACCAGGGCCCAGCGTGGGATCCCGCCCATCGCGGCGATATCGCTGAGATTCACCGCCAGAACCCGCTGACCGAGCAACCGAGGCGTGGTGGAAGCGCGCAGGAAGTGCACGCCTTCCACGGCGGCGTCGGTGGTTGCGAGGACGAGATAACCCGGACTGGGTCGCAGTACGGCGGTATCGTCTCCGATTCCCCGGACGATCCCAACACCCGATCGAGCGAAACGCTGTTTCAGGCGCGCGATCACCTCGAACTCGCCGACGTCGGCGATGGTTAGCGGCGAGCTCACCGAAGCTTCTTGATCGCGCTCTCGATGCGATCAAGCGCTGCCTGGAGATTCGCGATCGAGTTCGCGTACGAGAGGCGCAGGTAGCCCTCGCCAAACGCGCCGAACGAGGTGCCGGAGAGGGTGGCCACGCCGGCTTCGTTAAGCAGATAGTCGGCGAACGCGCGGCAATCCATTCCCGCGTCCCCAACGTAAGGAAAGGCGTAGAAAGCGCCGGCGGGCATGGCGCAGCGAAGGCGCGGAATCGCGTTGAGGCCGTCGACGATCACCTGTCGGCGTCGACGGAACTCCGCGACCATGGCGAGCACGTCGTCGGGTGGTCCCTCGAGGGCGGCGGTACCTGCCTTCTGGACGAACGTCGCGGTGCAGGAAACGGAGTTGGTCACGAGGCGGGTGATCTGCGGCGCGAAGCCGCTGGGCATAATCCCATAGCCGAGGCGCCAGCCGGTCATCGCGTAGGTCTTGGAGAAGCCATCCAGGATGATCGTTCGCTCGGCCATTCCCGGGAAGCCGGCGATACTGACGTGCTCGCCCTCGTACAGAATCTCGCTATAGATCTCGTCGGACAGAACCGTGAGGTCGTGGCGTACCGCCAGCTCGGCGATGCCGGCGACGTCCGATCGCTCGAGCACGCTCCCGGTGGGGTTCTGCGGCGAATTGATAATCAAGAGGCGGGTTCGCGGAGTGATCTTACTCGCCAGCTCGTCGACGTCGAGGCGGAAGCGCTTGTCTTCGCGCAAGGGAATCGGGACCGGCGTCGCCCCGACGAAGTTGATCATCGATTCGTAGATTGGGAAGCCCGGGTTGGGATAAATGACTTCGTCGCCTTCCTGGGCGAGCGCCAGGATGACGAAGAACATGATCGGCTTGCCCCCGGGCGTCGCGACGACTTGCTCCGGGCTGAAGGTAAGTCCGCGCTTGCGGCCGGCGTATCGGGCGATGCTCTGGCGAAGCTCGGGAATTCCAGACGAAGGCGAGTAGTGTGTATCGCCCGAACGGAGCGAGTTGGCGCCGGCCTCGACGACGTGAGCGGGCGTATCGAAGTCGGGCTCGCCGATTTCCAGGTGAATGACGCTCTTGCCCCTCGCTTCGAGGGCCCGTGCCTTCGCGAGAACCTCGAAAGCCGTCTCGGTTCCGAGACGGCTCATACGCTCGGCGAGCTTCATGTGCGACTCCTTCATATCAACCATATCAACAACCACGATCGAGAGGTGTTCTCGGTGTGATTTCTCTTTGCAGCGCGGCCATTATACAGCATCGCGCCGCCAGGCACGGTGGAACGGGGCTTGTCGACGGCGGTGGCACGCGACGTGCGGTACCAGTCCCTCCCGTCTGGCGGGACCCGGTGACCGGGCCGTTCCAGACCTGATCGTTCATAGCAGACAGGAGGAACGAACCGTGCAGAATCCAAACGTTCCAGAGGCGGCCCAGCACGACGTGTTTCGATTCCTGGCGAACATACCCGCCGAGGCGTACATGTACGCGATGCTGGCGAGCGTTCTCGGCTCGGCAGCCATGTACTTGATGGGACGCCGACACACTGCGCTGTTCATCGGCGAGTGGGCGCCGACGTTCGTCGCGATTGGGCTGTTCTACAAGTTGCTGCGTCCGTCGGGCCGTAACGTTGGCGAGCGCTTCGAGTCGGCCTTCACCCGCTAGGGAACTCGCGCGGTGACGGTCTCGGCGTCGGCGTTCGAGGCGGGGCTGTCCCCGCCGATCGTTCATCAGGGAAGGAGGCAGGCGAGGTAATGACGCTGGCTCAAATTCTGTGGGTGATCCTCGCGATCGTCCTGATCATCTGGCTGTGGGGCCTGCTTATCGGGGGAGTCGGTCCGGCGATCAACGTTCTCCTCGTCGTGGCCCTGCTGATTCTCCTCTACAACCTCTTCGTCGGACCGCGCCCAGTCGCCTAAACCGGTGACTCCGGAACAAAGAGCGAGGATCGGGCATTGCCCGATCCTCGCTCTTTGTTGCACGGCGATGCTCCGCGAGCGAGCTACTGGCTCCGCAGTCGGCTGGCCACCATGGCGTTCAGGGCCTCGGTTTCGGCATCGTCGGCGTCCTCGGGAGAGAGCGATGGATCGGGATCCGCGGGAGGATCGGCAACCCGCAAAAGCTCCCGAAGAAGAGCGTGCTGCCATTCTTCGTGATCGGGAGCCTCGCCGCAGATCCCACATTGGACGGCTCCTTCGCCGATGAAGTAGCCGGCGACGTCGATCTCGACTGTCCTGAAGTCGCCGGCGCGGAGCGTGTCGAGAAAAGCACGGCGGCGCTCCGCGGCGTCGTCGGCATCCGACGAGCGTCGAGTCGCGATACGCTCGGTGCCATCGGCCTGGATCAGCCGGAGAATGACCGCGATGCCATAGCGATCGGGGGAGCAAACGAGGGAGATCTCTTGATTGGCGAGCCCGAGACGGTCGGCCCAGCTCCGAGCGAACGTCTGCCATGCCGGGGGCACCGTCGGCGTTTCGTAGTCCCTGACCATATACCATGCAACTCCGTGGACGAATAGTGACGCGATTGTACCACGGGTTGCCCGTTGGAGTTTTCTTATACCGACGGTATTTTAACGAGACGCTCATACCCTTCGCCCCCACGCTGTACTAGAATAACCGCCATCTGGTCGTCCGGTCCTCGACGGCTGGTCAAGGCGGTAAGCTCTCGATTCACCGCACACCACAGGTGGTCTGCCGAGCGAAGACGCGGCGGACGTTCGTCGGGAGTTCGCCAGGCCGAGTACTCGGTTTTCACGGATTCCACATGTCACGTCGGGATGGGACTCGAAGATATTCCCACGAGGCGTTCGCGTCGAGGGCTGGCTGGACCGGTGGCGTTTCCGCGACGATCGCTTGGCCCACCAGCCGCGAACGAGATGGCGAGGTTCGCCGGGGGGTGAATAAGGAATGAGAACGACGAATCGACGCCGCAACCGACTGCGTTCGGCGCAGTACGTCTCCGAGCGCTGGAAGCCGCCGATGGCGGTCGTCGTACTGGCGGTGGGCGTAGCATTTGGATTGGTGCTGGGGTTCAGCAACCGTCTCTCAAATCAGCCGGCTAACGTTCAACAGCACTACATGCTCCTGGTGAGCGATCTGTACGCCCAGGGGGTGCCGTTAGCGGCGGTTCGCGATCGGTTGGTGTCGCTTGGCTACAGCAATCCGTCGGTTGCGGTCCTGGCAATTGCCGATCAGTTGGCCCGCGCTCCCGATCGAGTCAGTCAACAGGAGGCGGACCAGTTGCATCAGTTCGCCGAAGCGCTCGTGGCGGGGCCAGACAGCCAGGTTCTTGCCCAGGGCACGGCGCAGGTGGCGCCGACGTTTGCCCCCACTCCGGCCGCGCCTCCTTCGACCACTCCGGCCGTGGCGGTGGTCGCGCCGACCAGCACGGTAACCCCGGCTCCGACCGATCAACCAACGGCGACGAGCGAGGCTCAGTCCAATCCTCAGGTAAACACGCAGGTGGGCACGTCACCGCCACCGCCGACGGCGACGCCCGAGCCGCCTCCTCCGCCTAAAGCAACGGCCGCGCCGGAGAGGAACGGCGTCGTTCAGACGGCCGGCCGCCAACCGGCTCTGCTGCGCGCTGCCCCGACCGCGAAATCGTCCGCGGTGGCGGTTATTCCCGATGGGGCCAAAGTGCAGGTGTACGGAACGGCGGATGGCCAAATGGTCGACGCGGGAGATCCGCACTGGTACCACGTGGTGTACAACGGTCACGCCGGATATTTGTACAACAAACTGGTTCGAGTAGGAGGGTGATCGCATGCGACAACCTTTAGCGGCACGATGGCAGATTGGACGCCCGGCGATCTTCCTCGTGCTGACGTTCTTGCTGGGGCTGGGGCTCGGCTGGGTGGTGACGCGGCCGTTCACCGGCTCGTCGTCCGGGCCGGTGACGAGCGCCGACTATGTCTCGGTCGTGGCCCAGCTGTTTCAGCGCGATCACAATCAGGAGGTCGCGCGCGAGCGGCTAGCTTTGCTTGGCTCACCCACCGTACTGGTCGAGCAGACGCTCCAGGATGCCAAGAACGGCAAGGTGAGCAACGCCTCGGACCAGGCCGCGGTCGCCGCGCTGGCCCAGGCGCTGGCACCTTCGGCGAGCGCCAACGCCGTCTCCTCGACGGGCGCGGCGACTGGTAATTCGGACAGTCAGGCAGCGGCCACGCCCGCCGCGAGCGCTCAGCCGAACGCGGCATCCGCCACGCCGAGCAAGTCGTCGTTGCTGGGCCCGCTCGTCGCGTTCCTCCTGGCGTTTGGCCTGGGGACGGTGGTCCTCTTGCGTACTGCTGGGCTTTCGCTTTCGTCCATCCCCGTGCTGGGTGGGCTTCGTCGCACGCCGACCCGCTCGGGCCCGCTGGAGCGCGCGTCGCGCCCGCGGTCTTCGGCTGCCGGCGTGCCAGCCGAGACAGTCTCCTTCCGGCGAACGCGGGACCTGACGCCGACAAGACGACTCGAGTTGACTCCGGACGAAGACGATGCGGATACGCCGGTCGAGCCGCCGGCGAGCACGAGCGGTCGGGCCGCGACCCTCGTGAAACCACGGACGGCAGCCGCCCGAACGAATCGTCGACTAGGGTTCGAGTCGCGGTATTGCCTCGGCGATGAGCCCTACGACGAGATTCACCCGATCACCGATCCGAACACCGGCACCCTGGTCGCCGCCTGTGGACTGAGCTCCGCGCTGACGGTCGATTCGAGCGCCGCCTCGCGTTATTACGCCTTCAGCGCGTGGGTCCAGGATTACGTCAGCGGCGAGCAGCTTCGCGCGGTGGGACTCGTTACGCCATCGGCGATGGACCGAGCCCGGGGGCGGATCGACGAATGGGTTCGCGAGGGTCAGGTCGACGAGGTGCTGCCGGTCCGAGGCGGCGTCACCACCGAGGTGGCTACTGATACGATCACCGCCACGATCACCGTGACCAACGCCGATCGGGCCGAGAGCGGCGGCGCGAGCGAGCACTTCACGCGCCTGAGCGTACGGTTCGACGTCCGTTGGAACGACGATCCGGTGTAGTCGGTCTTTAGCTGCGCGGCGGTTGCTTTCAGTCCCAGCCATCGGTCGAGAGCACGAAGGTGACCGGCCCGTGGTTGGTCAGCTCGACGTCCATCATCGCGCCGAAGCGGCCGGTTTCGACGTGAAATCCCCGCTCGCGAAGCAGCTCGACGAAGCGCTCGACTAGCGGCTCGGCGCGCGCCGGCACGGCGGCTCCCACGAAGCTCGGCCTCCGTCCCCGCGAGAGATCCGCGTAGAGGGTAAATTGCGAGATGACCAGCATCTCGGCGTGAATATCCTCGGCGGAAAGGTTCATCTTTCCGTTCGGGTCTTCGAAGCCGCGTAATCGGGCGATCCTGTCGACGAACGTCGTCACGGTCCGGTCGTCGTCGTCCGGTCCGATGCCCAGGAGAATAACCCACCCCAGACCGATTTGACCGACCTCCTTCGCGTCGATCACAACGCGGGCTCGGCTCACTCGCTGTAACACTGCGCGCATATTCCCCTTCACCCGAAATGTCTTCGTAGCATTGCGAATTGGCACGCGTCGTGCGGTATCTACCGCTTACGTCGATCAAGGGGGGACCCTGATGTCAATTATCGTCTGGATCGTGCTCGGCTTGATCGCGGGCTGGCTGGCCGGACTGATCGTCGGACCAGGTGGGTACGGCGTGATCGGCGACATCATCGTGGGGATCATCGGAGCCCTGATTGGTGGCGCGATCGCATCGGCGCTGTTCGGCCTGGCGGTGACGGGCTTAAACCTGACCAGCATCATCATCGCGGTCATCGGAGCGATCGTCTTCGTCGCGGTGTTCCGCGCTCTGGTGCCTGGCGCGCGGGCTCGGGTCTGAGAGACGCGCCGAGAATCTCACCAGGCGAGATTCTCGGCGTCCCGGGCGCGCGAGCGGGCTCTGTCGCCGCGCCGCCGTTTGGGCGCCCACGCTAGGGCGAGAGAGTGAGCGGCACGTTGACGACGTTGATCCGCGCGCCGGTCGCGGGACTCAAGCTGAATAAGGTCAACGTGCCGGACTGACGGGTAGGCACCGAATAAGTAACCGCGACGTCGAATCGTCCGAAGTCCGGGCTGGTGCCGATCGCCGCCAGAAACGGCCCGCTCGCGATCACCTGGCCCGTGGCGTTGCGCAACTCGAAACGCCCGGCGGCCTCGAACAGTCGGGCGTAGCCGCCGACGGCGATCGGGCTCGAGACGGTTTGATTGGTTCCCGGCCGGAGAACGACAAGGTTACTGTTGAAATTGGGCGGTCCCTCGGGAACGACCGACGAGGCCGGAAACAGGCCGACTTCTTTGCCGATGTCGCCCCCGTTGACGATTGTCACCGAGCCGGCCCGATTCGGCCCGACGTTGACGCGCCAGTGCTGAAAAGCTGCCCGTTGAGCCCGAACGACGAAGACGTTCCCATAGTCCTTGAAGCTCATCGGCAAACCAAACTCGCGCAGCGGATCTCGGGCGCCGAAATAAACGGCGCGGATCGCCGGGTCCTGGTTCAGAAAGGCCTGGTGGCGTGCGATCACGTCCGAGAAGCTGGGGAGCCGAGCGTCGGGACTGGTATCAAACGGGGGCGGAATATCCCTGGCCGAATCGAGGAAGGCATCGAGGCCTCGGTCGTGCAGGATATCGAACGTGTTCAAGAAGAAGATTCCGCGTCCCGGCTGAAGCTGTAAGACGAGCTTCTGGTTGACCTGAATCGGAAAGTCGGGAAATACCACGACTCGCGAGGCGGGAAAGCCGAGAATTGGCACACCGCCGAACTCACGAAATGCCGACGCGAAGGGAACCGAGACCCGTCCGAAGGTTGGGAAGTTCTGGACGGCGTCGACGATCGCGTAGCCGGTTCCTCCGGCGCCACCCCGTCCGTTGGCCTGGGTGTAGAAGTGACCATTCGGCAGATCAAAGTCTAACGGCGACTGTGCCTGTGCCGTCGGGACGTTTGAGAAGAGGATCGCGACACTCAACAGAGCCACCGCCAGACGCGCTTTCAGAACTCCGATCATGGCGTACCTTCGACCGCTCCGACGCCCGTTCGCCAAACACGGCGCTTCAGGCCGAGGTTTCTCAAACGAGCGAAGAATCTTTCGATTCTTCTATTATCGCATGGATCGATCGGGGAATCGCCATCGCGACGTCGTGCCCGGCGTTGGCCGAAGGCGCGTCGTTC
>JAJPKB010000066.1 GCA_021323915.1 Chloroflexota bacterium
CAGCGCGCTGACCCGCGTCACGTCGCCGCACAGGAAGCGGACCCGGTGGAAGAGGTGGACGCCGATGTCCAGCGTGGCCCCGCCGCCGGCCAGGACGCGCTGGTGGCGCCAGGGCGTGTCGGCGACGACCTTGTCCGGCGACCAGGCGTCCGTCCCGATGCCGATCGAGGCGACCATCTGGACGTCGCCGAGGTAACCCCGCTCGATCGCCCAGCGGGCTATGCGCGACCCCTCGGCGTAGCGCACGTTCTCGGTCACCGCCAGCGTCACTCCGTTGCGTCGCGCCGCCTCGACCATCTGGCGCCCCGCCGCCACGCTGACCGAGAAGGGCTTTTGGACCACGACGTGCTTTCCGGCCTCGGCCGCCTGCACAGTGTAGCCGTGGTGAGCAAAGACCGACGCCGGGATATCCAGCGCGTCGACCGTTCCGCTGTTCAGCAGCTCGTCGAAGCTGTCGAAGACCCGCGCCTCGACGTCGGTCTGGAAATCGCTGACGTACATGTGCGGCGCGCTGAGCGGATCTCCCGGCGCCGTGCTAACCGGCGGTCGTGGCGGGGGCCCTTCGCCGCGCTTGCGGAACATCTCGGCGTCACGGCGCTTGGACGAACAGAGCGCGGTGATTCGAAAGTTGTCGTATCCCAGCCGGCGTAGCGTCGCGTACCCGCGCAGGTGCGCCGGCACGATTCGCCCGCACCCGACGATACCGATTCGGATTGGCTCTGCCACTCTCTCCCCCTACTCGCTGTCCCATAGCTCTTTGACGTAGCGGATCGCGTCGCGGGCGCTGTCGATCTCGGTGGACGACGCGCCGCCCTCGACGCAGAGCGGACCCTGGTAGTTTGCCTCGCGGAGAATCTCGAAGCAGCGTCGTAGATCGTGAGCGTGGACCTGGCCCTCCCGGCCGGTCCAGCTCTGTTTGCCGTCCTGGCTGTAATTGTACACTTTGACGTGGCACGAGTAGGCCCGCGGCGCCATGATGCGCATGCCTTCGACCCAGGTATCCCCGACGAAGTTCGAGGTATCCGGGCACGCCCTGAACCAGGATGACTCGGCGCGGTCGAGGAAGGTCTGGATGTTCTTCGGATCAGCCGAGGCTCCGCCGTGGTTCTCGATCAGCAGGTACACGCCGGCGTGCTCGGCCTCGGCGGCAAGCTCGTGGTACCCTTTCGAGATCCGATCGATCGCCACCGAATCGTCCGGCGCCGCCGGGCCGCTGTTGATCCGAATAGCCTCGGAGCCGATCGCCCGGGCGACGTAGAACCACTGCTTGAGGGCTTCTAGGTCGGTGCGTCGCGCCTTCTCGTCTGGATTGGCGATGTTCCCCATATCCACCGCGATGTTGCGCACCCGAAGCCCCTGATCCTCGATCGCCGTCCGTAGCTGGTTCAGGTACTGGGCGGACTGACTGGCGAAGAAGGTCGAGACCAGCTCGATCGTCTGAACGCCAAGAGATCGGCAGACCGCGGGCATCTCCAGGAGTGTCATCGTGCGATCCCGCTGAATCGACTCGTGAAAGATCCAACCGGCAATTCCAATTTCCATCGACGGTAACCCTCCAATCGAAGCTATTATACTTATCGGGCAGAACAGCGCACATGGGCGGCGCGCGGCCGTCAACGGCGTGGCCCGGATCACGCGAAGGGAATCGTGCGATGAGCGTTCTCGTCGGTCTCGACGTCGGCACCACGAACACGAAAGCGGTGGCGTTCGATCCCGCGACCGGTCACGTCGTCGCGGTCGCGTCGCGTCCCACGCCGTACCAGGACGTCGGCCGGGGCGAGCGCGAGATCGATCCAACCGAGCTGTGGGATGGGGTCGCGGCCTGCCTGGGCGAGGTGATGGCCGCGGCGCCGGGACCGGCCCTCGCCGTGGGAATCGCGAGCATGGCCGAAGCCGGGGTTCCACTCGGCGTCGACGGCCGACCGCTCTCCCGAATCATCCCCTGGTACGATCCGCGAACCGAGCCGCAGCTGCGGTGGGTGCTGAGCCACCGCGACCCGCTGCGGCTGTTTCAGTTGACCGGCATGGCCCATCGGAACGTCTACACGCTTTACAAGATTCTCTGGCTGCGCGAGCACGCTCCGGACGTCGTCCGCGCGCTGGACCGGTGGCTATCGGTCGCCGACTTCGTGGGGTGGCAGCTAACCGAGGTCGCGGCGACCGATCCGACGCTGGCCTCGCGAACGATGTTCTACGACCAGCGCGCCCGGGGTTGGTCGGCGGAGATGCTCGACCTGGCCGGGCTGCGCGAGGACCAGCTCCCGCGGCTGGCGCCGTCCGGAGCCGTGATTGGCGTGGTAACGCCGGAAGCGGCCCGAGCGACCGGTCTTCCGGTCGGGGTGCCGGTCGGCATCGGCGGACACGATCATCTCTGTGGCGCGCTGGCGGTTGGCGCGGTGCGGCCCGGGCAGGTCGTAGATTCGATGGGAACCGCCGAGAGCCTGGTGTTCCCGACTGCCGAGTACCGCGGCGACGATCTCTTCCGGCGGTGCCGGATCTGCTGCTACGCCCACGTTGTACCGGGCCAGTTCGTCATCCAGGCCGGCATGCCCTTGAGCGGCGGCGGCCTCGCCTGGATCGCCTCGCGACTCTTCGCCGATGCCGGCGATCCGGTCGCCGCCGCCCTCGCAGCCGCGGATCGGGCGCCGCTCGGATCGGATGGCTTGCTCTACTTCCCGTACCTCGGCGGGAACGGCAGTCCGGTCGGGGACGAGAACGTGACCGGGGCGTTCATCGGCTTGAAGGCGACCCAGGAGCGCGGCCATCTGGTGCGCGCCGTGCTCGAGGGGATCGCCCAGGGCATCCGAAACGCCCTGGAGGTGACCGAGAGCGTGGCCGGACGTCCGTCGGAGCCGATTCGCGTCTTCGGCGGGGGAAGCCGCTCCACCCTCTGGCTCCAGATTCGGGCCGACGTCCTCAATCGCCCGATTCTCGGCGTCGAGGTCCCGGAGGCGGTCGCGCTGGGCGCGGCGCTCCTGGCTGGGGTCGGAGCCGGCGTCTATCCCGACGCCGCGGCGGCGGCGGCCTCGGTCGATCGGCTCACGACGGCGTACGATCCCGATCCCGACCGCGCGGCGCGCTACGACAGGCGCTATCGCCAGAGCTACCTGAGGCTGTATCCGTCCCTAGCCCCGGTCTTCGCGAGCCTCGCCGACGAACAATAATCCTGCCGCCCTATTCGACGAGCGCGAAGGCGCGGACCGGCGAGCCGTCGAGGCCGCGCAGGCGCAGCGGGGCGGCGACGAAGAAGAACGGGCGATCGGTGGGAAGCTGGTCCAGGTGGGCCAGGCCCTCGACGATCACGACATCGGCTCCCAGCAGCGCGCGGTGCACCTCGTTCCACTGCGCGACGCTGGGGCCCGGACTGTCCATGCCGATCAGGGCGATCCGCCGGGTGGCCAGCCACTCGGCGAGCTCGAGGGTCATCGACGGATAATCTTCGAAGTAGCCGGGATCGGCGATTCGCCGATCCCAGCCCAGGCGATAGATGACGCGCGCCCCCGGCTGGACGATCGATGCGTAGGGCTGAAAGTCCGCGAGGGTGATCGGGTGCCGCGGCGGCTTCGAGGAAAGATCGATCATGGTCGCCGGGCCGACGCAACGGTCGAGCGCGAGCTGGTCGACGGTCTGCCCGCGGTCGAAGAAGTGGAACGGCGCGTCCAGGTGTGTTCCCTGGTGGGTGCCGAGGAAGATCTCGGTCATGTTGTAGCCAGTCGACGCGATGGTATCGTGGCGACGAAACCGGCAGGACGGATCACCCGGATAGACCGGGGCGCCCGGGAAGACGTCGAGGGTCAGGTCGACGATACGGCCTGGGGTTAGAGGCATATCACGGATTCCAGGATAGCCGAGTGGCTGCGGTACCGACGTAGCAACCGAACGATAAGCCAGTAGCGCGGGGGCTTGTCCCACGCTCGTTTCGTGGCCCGGAGCGGCGGACAAGCCCCCGCGCTACGAGACGTCAGGTAGGTAGAATGCTTGGTCATGGGCGAGGCTGCCAGACTCAGCCGGCCATCAGCTCGTCGATGGCCTTCAGGTCGTCGGCGCTCAGTTTCCAGCTTGCCGCCGCCGCGTTCGCTTCCACCTGCTCGGGACGCGTCGCGCCGGCGATAACCGAGGAGACCTCCGGTCGCGAGAGCAGCCAGGCGATGGCCAGCTCGCCGACAGTGTGGCCCTGATCGCGGGCGAACGACTCGAGGCGTCCGACGAGCGTCAGGTTCCGCTCGGTCAGCTGCTGCTGGAACCCCGGGTTGTTGTGGCCGCGCACGCCCGACGGGACCGGCTCGCCCGACCGATACTTGCCGGTGAGCATGCCGCCCGCCAGCGGCGAGTAAGGGATAATGCCCACGCCGTGGGCGCGGCAAAACGGCAGCAGCTCGGACTCGAGCCCTCGATCGAGCACGTTGTACCGGTTCTGGGTGACGACCGGCGGCTGGTATCCACGACGGTCGGCCGCCCAGAGCGCCTCGCACGCTTGCCAGGCCGGATAGTTCGAGATGCCGACGTAGCGGATCTTTCCCTGACGGATCAGATCGTCGAGCGCGCGCAGGGTCTCGTCGATCCGGGTGGTCGAGTCCGGTCGGTGGAGATAGTAGAGATCGAGGTAGTCCGTTCCGAGACGGCGCAGGCTCGATTCGCAGGAAGCCACCAGCCAGCGATAGGACAGTCCACGCTCGTTGGGGCCATCGCCCATGCCCATCCCCACTTTGGTCGCCAGCACGACCTCGGCGCGCCGCCCGGCAATCGCCTTGCCGACGTGCTGCTCGGACACTCCCCGCGAATAGACGTCGGCGGTGTCGACGTGGTTGATTCCGAGGTCGAGCGCGCGGTGGATGACCGCCGCCGTTTGAGCTTCATCGCAGTAGCGGCCGAACGTATTGCCGCCAAGGCCAACCGCCGAGACACGAGTGCCGGATCCCCCGAGTTGTCGATACTCCATCAATGTTACCCTCCGCCCTCATTGTACTCGATGGGAGTCGTTCGGCGATCAACCGCGTCGGGTCGGAACTCGACGCCGCGCGGCAGGGAGTATTCCGGGCCTCCAGCAGGCGAATTGCTCATGGCGGTTTCGTCCAGACAAGGTAGGCTGAAACCGTGATCGCCATTCGCACGCGATCGATCGCCGGTCGAGGAGTAGCGCCCGGGCGGCCGATGGGTGTGGTAGTATGAGTGGTGGACCGCCGGGCGCGGACCCTGATGGAGACGAACGGTGAGTGAATCCGGCGATTCGGTCCTCGATCCTCGAGCGAACGGCCCGGCCAGCGCGCCAGACGGCGCCAAAACAGGAGCGAACGCTCCCCCCACGACGGGATCGACCGGATCCGGACTGACCACGACGAAGCGACCGTGGTACTTTTCCACGACGGTCATCGCGCTCGCTTTTTTCGTGTTCAGTCCGCTGGGATCGTTTTTGATCCTGACCGATCGCCGACGAGGTAGAAAGGCGAAGCTGCGCGCGGCCATCGTTCTTCTCTTCTCGCTCACCCTCCTGACCTACCGGATCTTCTTTATGCCGCCGACCCACTTCTGACCGAACGGCCGGCATCGCCGGACGCACGGTCGGGCGGCCGGACGGGTGGGGAATGGGCCCTGGGGAGGGCCACCTTTCCGCGGCCCACCCGGGCTTCCCTCACCCCCTACCCCCTCTTGTCTACCCTCCTCGCCCCCTTCGCCAGGGGGGAGCCTTCCGTGCACGGGAGAGAGGTCTTCAGGGAGATGCTATCCTCAAGACCCTTCCCCCGCGCTACCGGTCTGTCGGATGCTTGCCTTTTGTAGAACGGAGCTGGGCTAATCCAGATGCGCGTGGTACCAGGCGAGCGTTTCATCCATCACCGCGTCGAGCGCCGGCGAGGTGAAGACCTCGTAGTGCCCATATCCCTTGAGGATAACCAGCTTGCGCGGCTCGCCCGCGCGCTCGTACATCGCCACCGACTCCTCGGGAAGCACAAGCTCGTCGCGGTCGGAGGTGACGAACAGCGCCGCGCGCGGCGCGATCCGTTCGACGACCCACTCCGGGTTGAATCCGATCGTCTCGTGTACCATTTCGAGAGGGACCAGCATCGACGCGCCCGGGCGGCCGGCGCGCGCTTTCGCGGAGATCTCGACCGATTGGGGATCGAGCATCAGAACGTCGGAGCGGTCCGCTAGCTCGGAGCGGCCGGTGACGACCTGCTGGGCGCGGTCGTGGTCGGCGCGCTCGACGAGCGCCCGGTATTCCCAGGGCCGGCGCACCCGACTCATCCAGCGCGCGCCGTTGCCGACGCCGGTGACGCTGACGACGGCCCGGGCCCGATTGTCGATCGCGGCGGTGAAGACAGCGGTCGATCCGCCGTAGCTGATGCCGTACAGACCGAGCCGGTCCGGATCCACCTCCGGCTGCAGCGCGAGGAAGGTGAGCGCGGCCTGGGTATCCTCGACGCGGCCGTATGGCGCCAGCCGGAGCGATGGCCCCTCGCTCTGTCCCCAGCCCTTGTAGTCGAAGGTCAGGGCGACGTAGCCGCCGGCGGCGAGCCGGCGCGCCATGTCGTCCAGGTAGAGATTCTTGACGCCGGTGTAGCCGCAGCACAGAACCACGCCCGGACGTCGCTCGCCCGGCCCGAGAGGTTCCGGAAGATAGAGATCGGCTGCCAGCCGACAGCCGCCGCTGAAAAAGGTGACCGCTCGCTCCACGAATCCTCCTCGCTTGTCTTCCAGGCCGGGGCTAAGATCGGACGCGGGGCCGTCTCGCCGGCTGAGGATCGACGCCGCTTCCCGAGACTTCGGGTCGACGCGTCGGTCATAGTACCCGAAACCGGCCGATTTGGCACCTGGCGTGGACGAGCGGAGTATGCCGCGGAATCGTGGGAGGGCCCTTCGGAACGATCCTCTACGTTTCCGCGGCATACGCGGGCGAACGGGTGTGACGCATGGCCGGCGGATCTGGGTTATCATGCGACGGTGATCGCCAACCGGATCGGCGCCACATTTACGCGTTCGCCGGCCGGGGCGTCCACTTTGGAGGAGATTGGTTCCTTGGCATCCGATGGAAATCACCTCGTCGCCGTCGAAGCTTCCCGCGCCGCGGCGCGCCACGCCGGCGAAATGAATATCCGCGCCTGCTTGAAGGCGACGTTCGGGTACACGTCGTTTCGTCCGCTCCAGGAAGACATTGTTCGATCGATCCTGGCGGGGCGTGACGTCTTTGTCCTGATGCCGACCGGCGGCGGCAAATCTCTCTGCTACCAGCTGCCCGCGCTGCTCCTGGATGGGATGACCGTGGTGGTCTCGCCGCTCATCGCGCTGATGAAGGACCAGGTCGACAGTCTCGAGGCGCTGGGGGTGTCTGCCACCTACGTCAACAGCTCGCTCGACGCCTCCGAGATCGGCCGCCGTCAGGCGGCGGTAGCGCGCGGCGAGGTGAAGCTGCTCTACGTCGCCCCGGAGCGCCTGATGATGCCGGGCTTTCTGCGTCTGCTCGCGGCGACCGGGGTCGCGTTTTTCGCGATCGACGAGGCGCACTGTATCTCGGAGTGGGGGCACGACTTCCGCCCCGAGTACCGCGAGCTCGCGCGCCTGCGCGCGCTGTTTCCGGGGACGGCGCTCGGCGCGTTCACGGCTACCGCGACGACGCGCGTTCAGGCCGACATCCGGGCCCAGCTCGGGCTTCAGAGCGCGGCCAGCTTTCGGGGGAGCTTCAATCGTCCGAACCTGTTTTACGAGGTGCGGCCGAAGCACGACGCGTACGGTCAGCTCGTTCGCTACCTGCGAGGGCGCGATCGGTCGTCGGGGATCGTCTACTGCCAGAGCCGGGCGCGCACCGAGCAATTGGCGGCGCAGCTCTCGGCGGACGGCTTCGCCGCCGTCGCCTACCACGCCGGTCTGGAGAGCGAGGAGCGGCGAGGGCGCCAGGACGCGTTCATCAAAGACGACGTTCAGATCGTCGTCGCGACGATCGCCTTCGGCATGGGTATCGACAAGCCGGACGTACGATTCGTGGTCCACTACGACCTTCCGAAGAATCTGGAGGGCTTCTACCAGGAGAGCGGCCGGGCCGGTCGCGACGGCGAGCCGGCCGACTGCATCCTCTTCTACGGCCCGGGCGACGCGGTCAAGCACCGGCACTTCATCGACGAAAAGCCGTCCGCGATCGAGCGGCAGGTGGCCCTCCGACAGCTTCGCCAGATGGACGAGTGGGCCGCTGGCACGACCTGCCGTCGTCGCGCCCTGCTCGCCTATTTCGACGAGTCGTTCGACGGCCAGGCCGGTCCATGCTGCGACGTCTGAGATCGGAAGAG
>JAJPKB010000579.1 GCA_021323915.1 Chloroflexota bacterium
GCGAGCTGACCCTGAGCTACAATAAGGCCCGACAGGCGGGCATCACCAAGGAGATTCTCGAGATCGCGGCTGGCGCGGAGGCGTTGAAGGCGTCCTAGTGCAAAATCCGGACACCGATTCGGCATTGGTGCCCTTTGTCTATCCTCTGACCCCCTTCGCCAGGGGGGACCTTCCCCGCCGTGGAGAGAGGAAAATTGGGAGACACGCCCAAACCCCCGCTCTGACGAGGCGCCAGGTCGAGGCCCGGGGTATCGCGCGGCGGTCTGATGTTTTACATAGGTTGAACGACGACGGGGGCGGCAGGAATGCCGCTCCTCAGTCCCCTCAGGAGGTGGAGCGTGGCCATCGATACCAAGGCAAAAGGTAAGGTCGTGCAGGTCATCGGGCCGGTCGTTGACATCGAGTTTCCACCCGACCGACTGCCGAGCCTGTTAAACGCGGTGGTGGTTGAGAAAGATAGCGGTCCGATCGTCGTCGAAGTCGAGCAGCACATGGGGAACAACTGGGTTCGCTGCGTGGCGATGGACTCGACCGACGGCCTGCGCCGCGGAGCCGAGGCAAGCGACACCGGGGCACCGATTCAGGTTCCGGTGGGCCCGCCAACGCTCGGTCGTATGTTCAACGTTCTGGGTCAGCCGATCGATGGCAAGGGGCCGGTCGAGTCCGAGGTCCATTTTCCGATTCATCGCCCTGCGCCATCGTTCGAGGAGCAAAGCACCGAATCGCAGGTGTTCGAGACCGGCCTGAAAGTCATCGATCTGATTGCGACATTCACGCGCGGCGGGAAGATCGGAATCTACGGCGGGGCTGGTACCGGCAAGACGGTCATCATTCAAGAGCTGATCCGGAACATCGCCGCGGAGTACGGTGGATTCAGCGTATTCGCGGGTGTGGGCGAGCGCTCTCGTGAAGGAAACGACCTCTGGCACGAGATGACGGCGTCGGGGGTCATGAGCAACACGGTGATGGTCTTCGGACAGATGAACGAGCCGCCGGGCGTCCGTCTTCGGGTGGGATTGACCGGTCTCGCGATGTCGGAATATTTCCGCGACGTCGAAGGGCGAGACGTGTTGCTCTTTATCGACAACATCTTCCGGTTCACGCTCGCCGGCGCGGAAGTCTCGGCGCTGCTCGGGCGCATGCCGTCTGCCGTGGGCTACCAGCCAACGCTGGCCACCGAGATGGGCGCGCTCGAAGAGCGGATCACCTCGACGAAGAAGGGCTCGATCACCTCGGTGCAGGCGATTTATGTGCCCGCGGACGACTACACCGACCCCGCCGTCGCCACAACGTTCGGTCATCTCGATGCCGTGGTCTCCCTGGACCGGTCGATCGTCGAGCTCGGGCTGTTCCCGGCGGTAAACCCGCTCGATTCGAACTCTCGCATTCTTGATCCGCGAATCGTCGGACAAGAACATTACGACGTGGCGCGCGGTGTGCAGAGAGTCCTTCAGAGATACAAGGACCTCCAGGACATCATCGCGATTCTCGGTGTCGAAGAGCTGAGTGACGAGGATAAGCTCACCGTCGCGCGCGCACGGAAAATCCAGCGGTTCCTTTCCCAACCAATGTTCGTAGCGGAAGTGTTCACCGGTCGCCCAGGTGCTTTCGTGCCCCTCCGTGAAACGGTGCGCGGGTTCCGCGAGATCCTCGACGGTACGCTGGATGATATCCCCGAGCAGCATTTCTACATGGCCGGCACGATCGACGAGGTCGTGGAGCGGGCGAAAGCCGCGGGGGTACGCTGAGATGCCTGACCTGCACCTGGACGTCGTCACGGCCGAGCGCCTCGTCTACTCCGACGACGTCGACATGGTGACGGCACCGGGTAGTCTGGGTGAGCTTGGAATCCTGCCGCGCCACGCCGCCCTGGTCACGACCTTGCAAGCGGGCGCGCTCCGGGCGCGGAAGGGTGCCGACGAAACCAATCTTGCCATCAGCGGTGGCTTCCTGGAAGTCCGCGACAATCGCGTGCTGGTGCTCGCCGACGCGGCCGAACGGGCGGAAGAAATCGACGTCGAACGCGCGCGTGCCGCCGAGGAGCGCGCGCGATTGCTCTTGCAAGAGAGACGCGCGACGGCCGATCTCGCCGTCGCCGAAGCGGCCTTGCGACGATCTCAAGTGCGATTGAAGGTCGCCCGACGGCGTCAGACTACGGAGATTCCACGCTGACCATCGTTGGGGTACACGGCAAGGGAGCGCCATGGACAAGTTGATTATCGAAGGACAGGTACCGCTGCGTGGTGACGTCGCGACCAGCGGCGCCAAGAATGCCGCGTTGCCCATCATGGCGGCGACGCTCTTGACGACGGACGAGTGCGTCATCGACAACGTTCCGCTCGTCGAAGACGTACGCAACATGGCGGAGATTCTGCGCCAGCTTGGTTGCCTCGTCCATCTCGACTGCGCTAACCATCGCGTGACGGTGCGTGCGCCGGTCGCATCGCATCTGAACACCAGCGTCCCGATCGACCTTGCCCGAACGATGCGCGCGTCGTTTCTCACCACCGGACCGGTTCTCGCGCGGGCGCGCCGGGTGACCGCCCCGCACCCGGGTGGCTGCAGCATCGGGCACCGACCGGTCAACGTCGATATTAAGAGCTTTTCGGCCATGGGCGCCCGGGTTGAGCTGAGCGACAACCAGTACGCATTGGAAGCGGAGCGACTTCACGGCGAGCGCATTTACCTGGATTACCCAAGCCACACCGGCACCGAAAACGTGCTCCTCGCGGCAACGCTGGCGGAAGGAACGACGGTACTCAAGCACGCGTCGGTGGAACCGGAGGTAGCCGATCTGGCGGAATGCCTCCGACAGATGGGCGCGCGGATTCGAGGAATCGGATCGAGTTATCTGGAGATCGAGGGCGTGGATCACCTGCACGGTGTCCACTATCGGGTGACCCCCGATCGCATCGAGGCGGGAACCTTCGCGATCGCGGCGGCGATCTCGGGTGGAGACGTCGTCATCCACGATATCGTGCCGGATCACATGGATCCTCTCACCCACAAGCTCATCGAGGCCGGGGCAATCGTTCAATCCGAAGGGAGCTGCTATCGCATTCGAGCCAACGGATCGCTCCATGCCGTCGAGCTACAAACTCTCCACTTTCCGGGCTTTCCAACCGACCTTCAGGCCGCGTTCGCGACCTTGCTCACCCAGTCGACCGGCACGAGTCTCGTCCACGAGCGCGTGTACGACGATCGCCTCCAGTATGCGAAAGAACTCCGCAAGCTGGGCGCCGACATCAAGGTAGACGGCCAGACCGCGACGATCCGCGGTCCGGCACATTTGGAGGGCACAAACGTCCGCGCCCTGGACATCCGTTCCGGCGCGGCCCTCGTCCTGGCTGGGCTGGCTGCGCACGGCAGCACCGAGATTCATGATATTTATCACATCGACCGCGGCTACGAAAACGTCGACCGAAAGCTTCAGGACCTGGGCGCCCGAATTCACCGAGTCGCGGCGTAAGGCGGTTTCCGTACCGGGACGAACGCGATCTGGCTGACGAGTAAGCGCCGCTTCGATCGAGTGTGATGAGAATAGTATCGGGGAAATATGTTCGCCAAGCAGATTGGCATTGACCTCGGAACCGCCAACGTTCTCGTCTACGTCCGCGGCAAGGGAATCGTGCTCCAGGAGCCCTCGGTCGTCGCCATCTCGAACGTAGACAACTCGATCCTGGCCGTCGGCAACGAAGCGCGCGACATGCTTGGCCGCACGCCGGGCAGTGTCAGCGTCATTCGTCCGATGCGCGACGGCGTGATCGCCGATTATGTGATCACCGAGGCGATGCTCCGACACTTCATCGAGAAGGTCTGCGGCCGGCTGGGCCTTGGCTTGCTTCGTCCCCAGGTGATGGTATGCGTTCCGGCCGGGGTTACCAGCGTCGAGCAGCGAGCGGTTCACGACGCGACGCTCCAGGCTGGCGCCCGCGCCGCGTATCTAATCGAAGAGCCACTCGCGGCGGCAATTGGGGCGAAGATCCCGATCCACGTTCCCAGCGGCAACATGGTCATCGACATCGGCGGAGGGACGACCGAAGCGGCGGTCATTTCGTTGAACGGCATCGTCGTCGCGAAATCGGTGCGCGTGGCTGGCAACCGTCTCGACGACGCCATCGCGAACTACATCAAGCGGAAGTATAATCTGATGGTTGGCGAGCGGATGGCCGAGGAGATCAAGATTCAAATCGGAAGCGCCACCCCGCTCGACGATGAGCTGACGATGGAAGTTCGAGGGCGAGATCAGGTCGGCGGGCTGCCGAAGACGATTACGATGCGCTCGCCGGAGGTCCGTGAAGCCATCTCCGAGCCGGTGTCGGCCATCGTCGCGGCCGCCCGCTCGGTCCTTGAAGAGACTCCGCCCGAGCTCGCATCTGACGTCATCGATAAGGGAATCATTCTGACCGGCGGTGGCGCGCTGCTGCGAAACATCGACCGCTTGCTGACCCAGGAAACCGGCGTGCCCTGCTACGTCGCCGAGAATCCGTTAGCGTGCGTCGCGATCGGATCGGGCCTCGCGCTCGAGCGCATCGAAGTCCTGCGTCGTAATCTTCCGATCGTCGACAATTAGCAGCTTCGAGCCGCGTCGGCTCCCGGTTATTGGGCTGGTGGCTTTTTGAGCAGATTCGACAGCTCGTTCGCCAGTCGAGCCTGCTTCTCCGGGTCCAAGTCCGCGACCTTGAGCTTGCGTACCTGGCGCTCGCGCTGCTCTTCTTCGACCGTCGACTGAATCAATTGGATTGCCGCCTCGACCTTGGCCGGATCCACCTCGTCGGCTGGATCACCGCTGCCACCCAGTACTTGATCGAGCCAACGGCCGAGCCTCGCCCAGAATGACGCCATATTCGAACACTCCTCCCCGAGTCGGTCACGACCAGAACTTCCACCATGGACGCTGCCGTCGGGCGCGAACGACCGCGAGCCTCTCCCGGGCCGCGCGCAGCTCAGAATCGAGTCTGGCGAGGCGCTCCGCGGTTCGCTCTTGCTCGTCGATCTCGTCATCGTCGTCGACAAGATCAAGCATCGCCTGGATCGTCGGCTGGAGCGCGTCGGCGACGTCTCGCTGGTGGTGGTCGCCGCGCAGGACCGCGGCTAACTCTCGCAGGTCCTGCGCGGCGAGGCCATGGGAGGCAAGGGCCCGCGTCGGCTGCGCCACGAACCACTCGCAGAACTCGCGGTCGTGCGTCAAACGGCCGACGAAGGCCAGCAGGCCCTCGTGCTTGAATACCAACACCATCTCCCTCGCGTCGAGCAACGATGGAAGCACTTCCCGTGCCAGCACGGAAGAATGTGATTAGAGACGCCAATCTTTACGTTTACCAATGTGGACAAAGGCGAAGGCCATGATAGAATACGGCGTGCGCTGGCAGCAGGGCGGCCGCCAGAAAGGTGGACCACGGTCGTCCATCCTGTGGACGCGACGAAGGGTCACTCCAAATTCGGGGTGAGGACTATCGGATGGATCGACTCATGTGGGAGCAGGTCGAGCGCTATTTAGGGCACTTGGAAACGGAGCTATCGGCTTCCCCCAATACCGTCGCCGCCTATCGAAACGATCTTACCCAGCTCTACCAGTACCTCGTCAGCACGCCGAGCCGAGCACTGGACCCCGTGCTTCCCGACGAATCGACTAGCGCCGACCAGACGTGGTCGTCCATCAGTCGCCCCCGCATTATCGGATTCGTCGTCGCGCTGAAAGAGAAGGGATACGCATCAACCACGATCGCCCGGAAGATCGCCGCGATCAAGTCGTTCTTCCACTTTCTCTACGCCAAGAACGCCATCGACGTGGATCCGACCGAGAATCTGGATTCTCCACGCATCGATAAGTCACTTCCCCGAAGTCTCTCGAGCGCGGAAGTCGTCGAGCTGCTAGATCAGGCGTCGCAGCGGTCAACTCCCGAGGACGTGCGGGACAACGCGATGCTCCGGCTTCTTTACGCGACCGGGCTTCGGGTTAGCGAGTTGGTCGCCCTCAACCTTGACGACGTCGACTTTTCATCACGATCGGTGCGCTGCGTGAGTCGTTCCGGAAAGGAGAGGATCATTCCGGTCGACGCCGAGGCGATTCGAGCTCTGGAAGAGTACGTGCCGGCTGCCCGCAACATCCTGATTCGTCGCGACGACGAACGCGCACTCTTCGTCAACCATCGGGGCGACCGCCTGACTCGGCAGGGATTCTGGCTTATCCTGAAGGAACACGCCCGTTTGGCCGGACTTCCCGACGACATCACACCCCAGGCGCTCCGACACTCTTTCGCCATCCGCCTGCTCGACGACAACACCGACTTGCGGGCGATTCAGGAGCTCCTAGGCCACGCGAACATCGCGACGACCCAGATCTACACGCAGATGACCGGCCGCGCGGCCGGACCCGGCCGCGAAAGCCGCGCTCATCTCGTGGGCTCCTGACTCGGTCGGCGGAAGCCGGAGCAAGTGACGGGGTGAACGGAGCGTCTGCCGTGGCCGGGTCGGCTGTCAGACCGGCTTGAGGTTCGCGTAGCTCGCCAGCAGGCGTTTGATCGGGAGATCCGGAAAGGCTACCGTGACCTCCTGGTCATCGCCGCGAGGCTCGGCGCTCACCACGACCCCTTCACCGAACTTCGGATGCACCACGCGGTCGCCAGCGGAGAGACGAGTAAGCGGCGACCGAGCGTCCGCGCTCTCGATCGGACCGGGCCGAGCGGGTATGGCCGGCCGATCGAGCGAAACGTCGGGAAAGCGGCGACGGTCCTGACCTCCGAAACCTATGACCGGTCGGAGGACAGCTCCGGATGGTCGGCTCCACGTCTGCGCGCGATCTTGCACCGCGCGGGCCGTGCCCTGCACTAACTCCCTCGGCAAATCGCGGAAGAACCGCGAGGCCTGACGGGTGCCGGCCTCGCCGAACTGTGAGCGACGCGCCGCGTAGGTCAGAAAGAGGCGTCGCCTCGCCCGGGTGATCCCCACGTAAAGGAGCCGTCGCTCCTCTTCGAGCTGACGATCATCGTCCACCGATCGACTGTGAGGGCATATTCCCTCCTCGAGGCCGGCGATGAATACAACGCCGAACTCGAGGCCCTTGGCCGCGTGCAACGTTATCAGGGTAACCGCGTCGGACGACTCGTCGTACTCGTCGGCGTCTGCCGCAAGCGCCACGTCCTCGAGGAAAGCCGCCAGACTTTCGGACGGCTCGTAGTGCGAGAACTCCTCAGCCACCGTTAGCAGCTCGCGCACGTTATCCCACCGCGTCTGGCCTTCCTCCGACCCGTCCTTCAAAAACTCGGTGTACCCAACGCGCTCAAGGACGCGATCGAGAAGTCTGGCCACCACGAGGTCCTCGCTCGCCGCGCGAAGCGAGGCCATCGTTCGCCCGAACTCGGCCAGCGCCGAACGGGCACGGCTGGCAA
>JAJPKB010000520.1 GCA_021323915.1 Chloroflexota bacterium
GGCCGCGCGAGCGCGAAGCTGGCGCCGAGCTGGGTCTGGCCGTCGTCGAGCGCCCGCGTGTTCACCACCGTTCCATCGATCGTCAGCGGACCGTCCGGCAGGCTCTAAGTGATGGGTCGTGACTTCCTCGGCGCTGCCCAAGTTGATCAGATACTCGTCGAGCCAGTGCCAGACCTGGGGCCGGTAGACGAGGTCCACGTAGAGCCAATCGTTGTGCAGCCCTCCTGACCCTCGGCGATTGTCGTACACATAGGGTTCGTCGCCTGAGCTCTAGTTTTAGTTTTCGGTGCGAAATACCGGGCACAAGATATGACGTTCTTCGTTGTCTTTGATGTGGGTCGTGGCGCTTGTCCGTCTTCTTCCGAGACTACTAAAACTAGAACCCCATCGGTCTAACCCGGCGGCTGGTCGTTCCAGGCGTCCGCGCCCGACTCCGGGTCAGCCGCGAACGTCGCCTCGACCCTGAACGTCCTCCAGCCCGAACAGGCGGCGATCCGGGGCCGAGGCTGCTCCGCAACCAGGCCCGGGTGTGTTATCCTAAAGCCAGAATTCGGGGCAGCTGCTCTTCCATTTTCCTCTTTTTTAACCCCTGAATTCCGGACTCTTCTCAATCGCTCGGGGGGAACGACGTGCGTCAGAGGAAACTCGGCGAGGAAGCGCAACAGGCGTTGCTCGCCGCGCAGCATATCGCCAATTCGGAGCACCACGGCCAGATCGAGCCCGAGCACCTCATGCTCGCCCTCCTGGAGTGGGAGGACGGGCCCAGCGCCGAGCTGATCGCGAGCTTCGGCATCGACCAGACGTTGATTCGCTCCGAGCTGATCAGCGAGATCGAGGGATTCCCGAAGGCCTTCGGCCACGCGCAGTATCCCGCCCCCCGGCTGTCGCGCGCGCTCGACCTGGCGCAGAGCGAGGCCGCTCGCTTGAGCGACGAGGCCGTCGGGCTCGAGCACCTCTTCCTGGCCCTGGTGGACCTGCGGGTCGGCGGCGTCACCGCGCGCATCTTCGCCGACCACGGCATCACCCAGGAGCGGATGTACCAGGCGTTGAGTGAGCTGCGGGGCGCGCAGCGGAGCGCGTCCGAGACGAACTACGAGGTCCTCGAGACGTTCGGCCGCAATCTGACCCGGCTCGCCCAGACCGGCAAGCTCGACCCGGTGATCGGTCGCGACGCCGAGATTCGGCGGGTGATCCAGATTCTCTCCCGGCGAATCAAGAACAATCCGGTCCTGATCGGCGAGCCTGGCGTGGGCAAGACGGCGATCGTCGAGGGGCTGGCCTGGCGGATCGTCCGGGGCGACGTTCCCGAGGGCCTGAAGAAGAAGCGCATCTTCGCGCTCGACCTCGGCGCGCTCGTCGCCGGCACGAAGTACCGCGGCGAGTTCGAAGAGCGACTGAAGTCGGTGCTCAAGGAGATTCAGAAGGGCTCCGGCGAGATCATCATCTTCATCGACGAGCTGCACACCGTGGTCGGGGCCGGCGCCGCCGAGGGCGCGATGGACGCCTCGAATCTGCTCAAGCCGATGCTCGCCCGCGGTGAGCTGCACTGCATCGGGGCGACGACCCTCGACGAGTACCGCCGCCACGTCGAGAAAGACGCCGCGCTCGAGCGGCGCTTCCAGCCGGTGTTCATCGCCGAGCCGACGGTCGACGACACCGTCGCGATCCTCCGAGGACTGCGCGAGCGCTACGAAGTTCACCACGGCGTGCTGATCAAAGACGCCGCGCTCGTCGCCGCAGCCAGCCTGTCCCATCGCTACATCTCCGATCGGCACCTGCCCGACAAGGCGATCGACCTCGTCGACGAGGCGGCGGCGCGCCTGCGTATGGAGATCGACTCGGTTCCGGCCGCCCTCGACGTCGTCGAGCGGCGAATCGCCCAGCTCGAGACCGAGCGGGCGGCGCTGCGGAAAGAACAGGGCGCCGCGGTGGTCGAGCGCATCGGCCAGATCGAGCAGGAGCTTCGGACGATCGGCGCCGAGCGCGACCGTCTCTGGACCGGCTGGCAGGAGGAGAAGAATGCAATCCAACGGGTCCGCGACCTCAAGGAAGAGCGCGAGCGCCTCCGCCACGAGGCCGAAGACGCCGAGCGCGCCGCCGATTACGATCGCGCCGCCGAGCTGCGCTACAACAAGATCGCTCAGGTCGAGCGCGACCTCGAAGAGGCCGATCGACAGCTCGAAGCCACGGCCAAGGGGCGGGTCGGGCGACTTTTGCGCGAGGAGGTCGACGAAGAGGACATCGCCGAGGATCTCAGCCGGTGGACCGGCATTCCGGTCAGCCGCATGCTCGAAGGCGAGATGCAGGCGCTCATGCGGATGGAGCAGCGCCTCGCCGAGCGTGTCGTGGGCCAGGACGAGGCGATCCACGTCGTCGCCGACACGATCCGGCGCGCCCGGGCCGGCCTGCAAGATCCAAATCGGCCGCTCGGCAGCTTCATCTTCCTCGGACCAACCGGCGTCGGCAAGACCGAGCTTGCCCGGGTGCTCGCCGAGTTTCTGTTCAACGACGAGAACGCGATGGTTCGGATCGACATCAGCGAGTACATGGAGAAGCATTCCGTGGCGAGGCTGATCGGCGCGCCACCAGGCTACGTCGGCTACGAGGAAGGCGGCCTGCTGACCGAGCCGGTCCGTCGGCGGCCTTACAGCGTCGTGCTGCTCGACGAGATCGAGAAGGCGCACCCGGACGTCTTCAACATCCTGCTCCAGATCCTCGACGACGGTCGGCTGACCGATGGCCTCGGGCGCACCGTCGACTTCAAGAACGCCGTCGTGATCATGACCTCGAACGTCGGCAGTCAGTGGATGGCCGAGCAGCCCTCGGACGAGTCCGACGAGTCGCTGCGCGACCGGGGCCTCGAAGCCCTCCGCCACCATTTCCCGCCCGAGTTCCTCAACCGCGTCGACGAAGTGCTGACCTTCAACCGGTTGAACCGCGAGCAGATCGGGCGGATCGTCGACATCCAGCTCGCGGCGGCGGCGAAGCGGCTGGGCGAGCACCGCGTCGAGATCGTCGTCACGCCGGCCGCCCGCGCCCACCTCGCCGACGTCGGCTACGATCCGGCCTACGGCGCGCGCCCGCTGAAACGGGCGATCGGGCGCTTGATCTTGAATCCGCTGGCGGGGCGACTTCTGTCGAACGCGTACCACCCCGGCGATACGCTGATCGTCGACGCTCGCGACGGACAGATCGTCTTCTCCGATGCCGGCCGGCGGAACGGGTCGGCCCCGGGCGTCCGCCCGATCGCCGACCCTGGAACCGGGAGCGTCGACGGCGCCGGCCTCGAGCGGGAATCGTCCAACGGGGACGAGAGCAAGGTCGACCGTTCCATCGCGATAAACCATCCCGAGGATGGCGAGAGCGAGGACCGCGAGGCGAAAGCCGGTCGACGCGCTCCCCGGGGCCGGCGCAAAGAGCCCGAGCCGGACGGTACGCCCGACGCGCCCGCGGTCACGTCGTAAGCAATGAGTAGAATCTCAATCGGCGTCGACACCTGGAGCTACCACCGCGCGCTGGATCCGTTGCCCGGCGAGGGACCGGCCCGGACCCTCGAAGATCTCCTGCCCCTCCTTACCGAGGCCGGCGTCGAAGCCGTCTCGCTGTCGAGCGGGCTCGAGACGTACCGGACCGGCGAGCCCCTGCGCAGGCTACGTCGGCTGATCGAGGATTGCCACTTCGAGGCGCTGGTGAGCGCCGGCGCGATCGCGCCGCCCGGGGAGCCCCTCGACGCCGTGGCCGAGTCGGTCCTGCCGGTGCTGGACGTCGCGGCGTTCCTCGGCGCGCGGGTCTGTCGGGTGATCACCGGCTGGTTTCGCGAGGCGGCGTTCGACCCGGCGCGGGCGATCGAGCGCACGGTCGCGGCTCTGCGCTACTTCGAGCCGCGGGCCCGGGAGCGCGGCGTCCGCCTGGCGCTGGAGAACCACAGCGACTTTCGGCTCGCCGAGCTGCGCGCCGTTTTCGACGCGGTCTCCAGTGAGTGGGTCGGCTTGACCTTCGATCCGCAAAATTGCGCCAAGGTCTGCGACGATCCGCTGGCGGTCTGCGCCAGCCTGCTGCCGCGCATCTTCGCAACCCACCTGCGCGACCACCGAAGCGAATCCGTCTTCGAGCCCGGCCGAACCGCCCGGTATGGAGTGAAGCTCATCAATTGCCCGCTCGGCAGGGGGATCGTGCCGGTTCGCGAGGCCCTGCGGGCTCTGGCCGATGGGCGGCCCGATGCGCCCTGGATCGTCGAGAGCATTCCGGGGGTCGGCGACGAGCACGACGCGGTCGTCGCCGACGTTCGCTGGCTTCAACGAGCCCGATCCGAGCTAGCGGGCGCCGGCTGACCGTCCTGGCTGATGACGCTAGCCGGCTCCCGAGGCGAAGTCGCCGCTGCCCGGATAGCCCTGGTCGTACCGCGCCTTCAGCGCCTGGCCCACCAGAATCAGGGCGTCGCCCAATCGGTCGAGGACGCGCGCCAGCGGCCCAGGTCGATTCGGGCGCGCGTTCGCCATCAGGCGGGCGACCGCGAGCTTCTTTTCGAGCTCGCACTGCCGCGTTTGCATCGTCTTCAAATCGACGTACAGGTCATCCCGAATCACCGGGCCTCCTCTCCGAACACCTCGCGTCGCCCCACCGCTACCGCCCTGGCCATCGATCGAGTGGGGGATAGACTCTTCCAGCACGTTTATGATATGAAAGTGACCGTGGCTATTGGAACAGATAATTGAAGCCGAATTGACCTCTGACACCAGGGGAAGAAGGCGGAAAGCAGAGGCAGCTTTGGAATCCGAAGCGATTCTCGACGACGTGAACTGGAAGATCCTGGAGGAGCTCCAGGGCAACGCGCGGCTCAGCTTCACCGAGCTCGGGCGGCGGGTCGGCCTCACCGCGCCGGCGGTCGCCGAACGGGTCCGCCGCCTGGAAGACGCCGGCGTCATTCAAGGATACCGGGTCGATCTCAACCTGGAAAAGCTCGGCCTGCCGCTGCTCGCCCTTATCCGCATCGCCACCGGCGACGGACTGTGCGGTCCATTCGCCGAGGTTGCGATGGACATTCCGGAGGTCCTCGAGTGTCGGCGGGTGACCGGTGGCGATTCGTACGTGATGAAAGCCGCCCTGACCTCCGTTCGCCACCTGGAAGCGCTTCTCGATCGGCTGACGCGGTATGGCCAGACGGTGACGTCTTTGGTCCTGTCGTCGCCGGTGACGTACCGGACAATCGCGCGACCGTCGATAGCCGATTTGTCTCAGCCACCCGGGCCGCGGGTGGATTGACACGCGAATTCGCGTTGTGATAAAGTCTACTCGGGATGAAGGAGGTGGTGTGCAGATGGATAGTACGTGTTGTCGGAGCTCTTGCGCAATTTGCACGCTGGAGGGAACGGCCGGGTAACGCTGGTCGCGCCTTCTCACGTGCGTTCCCAATCAAGCGCACGTGCTTGACAACCTGATGCCGGAGGGGACAACCTCTCCGGCATCTCTTTTTGTGGGTTCGGTGGATGTATACCCCGCTCTCGCCTGAGACGATTCGCCGCGGCCTGGATAATCGCCTGATTGGATATCGCGTCGTCTGCTTGAAGTCGGTCGGCTCGACGAACGACTGGCTGAAGGCCGCGGCCGCCGAGGGTGCACCGGAAGGGCTGGCCGTGTTCGCCGAGGAGCAGTCGGCCGGGCGCGGACGGCTCGGACGTCGGTGGACGGCACCGATGGGGTGCTGCCTTCTTTGCTCGGTACTCTTTCGCTCCGCGTTCCCCCCCGAGCGCCTCTTCTACCTGACGATGCTCGGCGCCTGCGCGGCGGCCGGCGCCGCGGTCGAGCTGACCGGCCTGCCGGTGCGACTGAAGTGGCCAAACGATCTGATCTCCGAGCGCGGCAAGGCCGGCGGCGTGCTCACCGAGAGCAGCATCGTCGATGGTCACGTCGAGTACGCCATCCTGGGCATCGGCATCAACGTGAACCTGAGCCGCCGCGCCCTCGCCGAGATCCCGGGCGCGGACAGCCTCCAGGCCGGCCTCGGCCGCACGGTCAATCGTAATCGCCTGGCCCGCTCCCTCCTGCGGGGTCTCGACGAGCGCTACGCCCTCTTGCGCGACGGACAGTACGACGCGATTTTCTCGGAGTGGCGCGAGCGCCTCGACACGATTGGCAAGTGGGTGGATCTTCACCGCGGGCAAATCGTCGAGGGCCCGTTCTTCGCCCGCCAGGTCACCGAGGAAGGCAAGCTGATCCTCGAAAACGCCGACGGCTCCACCTTCGCCGTCTCCGCCGGCGAGGTCTCGGTTCGAGCGACCGGCCGGCCATAGACGGCCCCCGACACGTCGCGTATAAGCCGGGCAGTCGATTGATCCTGACGGGCACCGGCTGTCGCGAGCGGTCCTGATCGACGACGATCGACCTACAAGACGGCTCGTAGCGCGGAGGATTGTTCCCCGCTTGTCCTGTTGTCCAGAGCGGGGAACAATCCTCCGCGCTAC
>JAJPKB010000599.1 GCA_021323915.1 Chloroflexota bacterium
TGCCAGGGGCGCGTTTGCGGGGGCGCCCTGCGCTTTCTCTTCGGCTGGGAAGACGAATCGCCGCGTCCGCCCGTCTTTCCAACCCCGCTCGGCCGGCTGTAAGGAAGTCATCGATAGCGGAGCGAAACCCTCCCGGCCTGAACCGGAAGCCGCACCCAGACGAAGCCATCGCCGTCGTGCCACCAGCCGGGCTCGCCGCCTCGAGCCCCGTCCAATCTCGGGAAGCTCGACAAGCCGTCGACGTCCACCGCGGACGGCGGACCGGCGCACACGCGCAGGGTGTAGGAGCGGCGAGGCGGAACGACCTTCGCGTCTCCGCGGGGCTCCCCGATCTCGACGATCGTCTGGCCCGACGCCGTCTGACACCGCACGTCGGTGATCGCGAGCTCCCCTTCTCGGTAGCGGTTCGTGCGACCGTCGTCGTCGTACAGCTCGAAGGCCGACGACGGCCCCGGGTAGATCAGAAGCGTGACGTCTTCGAGCGGCTTCTCGTCAACGAACTGGACGACCGGTCCCAGCGGAACGATCGCGCCCTCGCGGACGAAGAGGGGCAGTTGGTCGAGGGGCGCGTCAACCTGGACGCCCCGACGGCCCTCGAATCGCTCGTTGGTCCAGAAGTCGTACCAGGCGCCCTCCGGCAGATAGACGGTCCAGACGCGCGCCCCTTCCCGGGTCACCGGCGCCACGAGAAGGTCGTCTCCCCAGAGATACTCGTCGGCGAGATCCCAGGCGCACGGGTCGTTCGGGTAGTTCAGGACCAGCGGTCGCATTAACGGAAGGCCGCGGTTGAACGCCTGCCAGGCGAGCGAGTAGGTGTAGGGAAGCAACCGGTAGCGTAGCTCGGCATAGCGGCGGCAGATCCTCTCGACCTCGTCGCCGTGCGCCCAGGGAAGATGCTCCCGCCAGACCCGGCCGTGGGCGCGGAAGATCGGGCAGAAAGCACCGAACTGGAACCACCGGACGAAGAGCTCCCCGCTCTCCGGGACCGGGTGAAAGAAGCCGCCGATGTCGGTTCCCCAGTACGGCACGCCGGACATTCCGGTGTTCAGCCCCAGCGCGATCTGCGTGGACAGGGTGGGGAAGGTGTTATTGACGTCGCCCGACCAGCACGCGGCGCCGAAGCGCTGCATCCCGGCCCCGCCCGATCGACAGAGGAGGGCCGGCCGGTGGTCCGGGCGATCCGCTGCCTCGCCCTCGGCGAACGCGCGCTGACGAAGCAGGTCGTAGACGTTGTGCAGGTTGGCGCCGCTCCCGCCGGCCAGCCAGCTGGTCGACGGCGGGCCTTCACCGCCGTCGAGCCACCATCCCGCGATCCCGGCTTCGACCAAGGGGCGGTGTTGTTGCCACCACCAGCGCCGCGCTTCCGGGTTCGAGAAGTCGAAGTAACGCTGGCCCTGCTGGTAGGTCGTGTTCGGGTGCCCGGTCGCCGGGAGGTTGGGATAGCCCGCCGCCAGAAGGTAGCCCTTTTCGTCCGCCTCCGCGGAGAGGGGTGATTCCGGATGCACCACCGGATACTCGTGGGTGATGACCGCGAAGTGCTGCTCATGCATCTCGCGCAGCAGGCCGGATGGATCACTCCAGAGCTCCCGCTGGAAGTCGAGGAAGCCAACCTGGCGATTCCAGCCGAGCGCATCTCCGTACGACGAGAGAAAGATCAGGGCATCGCAGGGGATCCGCTTCGCGCGGAGAGTTCGCGGCAGCTGGCGAAGCTCGTCGGTATCGTCGAAGTGGCGGGTCGACTGAAGGTAGCCGAGCAGCCAGCGTGGCGGCATCGCCGGATGGCCGAGCAGGTCCGCGACCTCCTGCAAAACCGCGCGCGGATCGTCGCCGATCAGAAAATAGAAAGCGAGCGGTCCATCCTCGGCGTCGTAGACGATGCGGAGGCCGGCGTCGGACTGCCCAACCGTGAGTCGGGCATCGCTCGGGTTGTCGAAGAAGAGGGCATACCCCCGATTGGAGACGAGCAGGGGAATCCCGATGTCGGAGCCCGGGCCACGGTCGACGTGGCTGTTCCAAAACTGGCGCGTCTCGCCAAGTCGGTCCAGCCGAGATCCGCCGTGGCCCAATCCAGAGAAGTGCTGCTCGCCGGACGGGGTGAGCCAGACCTGAACCCGCTGGCCGGCGCCGTCTCGGCCACCCGTCGCCAGCCCGATCTCGCGCAGCACGGCGTCGCCGTTTGGCCGACCCAAAGCGAGCCGAAACGGTCGGGTATCGACTGAGACGGCGAGCGAGTCGGTGGTGATAACCGACGGGCTGCCCGATTGGACCGTGAACGGCGTTTCCGCCCAGCGCCGTGGCTCGACGAATCCGATCGCCCGTTGATCGCCCGAAGCAAGTTGGACCCGAACGATCCGCGGGGCGCAGACCGTGATCTCAACCACGCCCTGCGGCGTCGCGTACCGAAGGGTCGCACCATCACGCCGCTCGAACCTGGCCTCGCCGAGAAACTGCACCCTGCTCCTCCTGGTGATGAAGATGAAGGATCGATTACCAGTGGATCAGCTCGTCTTCCGTCTCGGAGCAGGGCGTGCAATCCTTACCCCCGCACGAGGCGCGGCAGACGAGGCTGCAGGGCTGGCGAAGAGTTCCGACGTGGCTCTGCCCCTCGACGAGATCGAGCAGATAGCGCCCGGCGAGTCGCCCGAGCGCTTCGAGGTTCATGTCGACGGTCGAGAGCGGGGGACGTGTCGTGGCGGAGACGATCGGCCAGTTGTCGAACCCGACGATCGCCACGTCGTCCGGCACGCGGACCCCGCGCTCGCGGAGCGCGTCGATCGCGCCCCGGGCCAGGAGATCGCTGCCGCAGAAGATCGCGTCGACAGCGCGGTCGGCCTCGATCAGTCGGGCCGCCGCCAGGTAGCCGAAGGCTTCGGTCCAGGTCCCATGCGCCAGGCGGCTGGTGGGGAAGGGAAGCCCATGATCCGCGAGAGCCGCCTCCATCCCGGCCTTTCGGGCCCGGGCCCCCTCGAACTCCTCCGGGCCGGTGACGTGGGCGATGTTTCGTCGCCCCGCCGCGACGAGGTGAGACGCCGCGAGCCGCCCACCCTGGAAGTTGTCCGGAATCAGGCACAGCGCGCGCGGGTCGGCGGTTCGCGCGAAGGCGTAGAGGACCGGTGGGCCGGCGCTTCCCACTTCGACGGCTGGACGCGGATCGGTGCGCGCCCCGGCCACGATCAGTCCGTCCACCCGCTTCGCGAGCAACGATTCCAGGTGCTGCCGCTCGCGCGACGGATCTCCTCCGCCGTTGCACAGGAAGACGGAGATGCGCGCTTCGCCCATCGCGTTTTCGATTCCCGCCAGCAGCGGAAGACTGAAACGCCCGTGAAGGTCGCTGGTGAGGAGGCCGACGGTGAACGTTCGCCCCCGCCGCAGACTGTGCGCCAGGTCGTTCGGCCGGTAGCTAAGCCGCTCGGCCACCGCGTGGACCCGCTGCCGCGTCTCCGGCCGCAGCTTTCCTCGTCCACTCAGCGCCTTCGAGACCGTCCCGATGGTGACGCCGGCTGCCGCGGCGACGTCGTGGATCGTCGCGGTGTGCCGTTGGTCGGAGGGTGGCCTCGCCGCGCCGTCGTCAACTCCTGGCATCCCAGCATCCTTCTTGACGTTCGATCGAGCCAAATGATAGCATGCGCCGGCCTTTGAGAAAACCTTTTCCTTGGCGGCAGGTAACGGCGATGGCCGAACGATCAGCTCCACCAGGCGCCGAAGGCTTACCGGGCAATTCCGGTGGCGTCGGCGAGCCTGAATCGTCCGCGATCGCCTGGGAGCAAGGCGAAACCCGAACGGATCCGGCCGCCGACACCCTGGTCGTCGGTGGAGGAGTGGTTGGCTGCGCAACGGCGCACTTCCTAGCGCGAAACGGCGTCGACGTCCTCGTGGTCGAGCGCGCCGCGCTGAATCGCGAGGCGTCGGGAGCCAACGCCGGCACCATCCACATTCAGATCCCCGCCCAACACTTCCGCGCCCAGTATCACGACCTGAATTCTATGCCGCCGGCGCGAGCGCGATCCTTTCGCGACACGAACCGCATCTACGCCGAGGCGGCCCGCGTCTGGAGCACGCTGGAGCAGGATCTCCAGGCAGACCTCGGGGTGCGAATCGGCGGAGGCCTGATGGTCGCCGAGACTCCGGACGAGCTCGAGGACCTGCGGGCAAAGGCAGATTACGAGAATCAGGCCGGCCTCGCCACGCGCGTCCTCTCAACCCCGGAGGCGCTTGCCGTCGCACCCGGGCTTTCGCCGCGGCTGGCCGGCGCGAGCTACTGCGCGGCGGAAGGCTTCGCCAACCCGCTCCTCGTCTCTCACGCCTTTGCGCGCCGGGCGAAGGCGCTCGGCGCCCGAATACGGACGCGGACCCGGGTGACCGGAATCACCCTCGAGCGACGCGACCGGTTTCTGGTCGAGACTACGACCGGCCCGATCGTCGCACGGAGGGTCGTCGTCGCGGCTGGCGCCCAGACCGGCGAAGTCGTCGCCCTGGTCGGGCTCGACCTGCCCGTCCGACCGCATCCGCTGCAGGTGATAGTTTCCGAGCCCTGGCCGCCCATCCTGACTGCCTTGATCCAGCACGCCACGCGTCCGCTCTCCCTCCGGCAAACCCAGTACGGCACCTTCGTCATCGGCGGCGGCTGGCCCGGGGTCGACGGCGCCGGGGCACGGGTGGGGGTAACCCTGGCGTCCATCGCGGCGAACGCCGCGGTGGCCGTGGACGTGCTGCCGCCGCTGCGGGAGGTCCGTCTGCTTCGCGCCTGGGGAGGTATGACGACGGCAACCGGGCCGGCGAATCGCGTCGGCATCATGGGCGGATGGGAACGACTTCCGGGGTTTTACGTAGTGGTAACCGGCGGCTGGGGCTTCACCCTCTCGCCGGTCCTCGGTCGATTGATGGCCGAGCTGATCGTCGACGGTCGGGCAAGCCTTCCGATCGACGCGTTCGATCTCGACCACGCGAGCGCCTGGCGGTGATTTGGCGAGGATAGCATCTTGTCACGCCATGGTCGGGATGCTAATTCGAGAATATTGACATACTTTGAACGCGTGTGTACGATGCTGGCCAAGTGAAAAGCTTTTCCCAAGACGTCGAGCAGGTACCGGTTTACGCGGCGCCATGTTCTCGGATCGGCCATCCCGGCGCCGCCGATACTTGGCGTAGAAACAGCGGAGGAGGCAAGACTATGTCGTCGAGTCAGTTCCGGATCAGCCGCCGCCGAGTCCTTGCAACCGTGGCAGCACTCGGCGGCACCACTCTACTCGCTGGCGTCATGGCGGCATGCGGATCGGCGGCGACTCCCAGCCCAACCGCCGCTCCTCCCACCCAGGCGCCCGCGCCGGCCGCCGCCGCGCCCAGCCCTACCACCGCGGCCGCGCCA
>JAJPKB010000595.1 GCA_021323915.1 Chloroflexota bacterium
AGATTGAGCGGGCGACCGTCGGCAACCCACTCCAGCATGTCCTGGAGCTCCCGCGGCGGGGGCAGAGCGACCGCCCACCCGGTCTCGGTGGGGCCATCGCGGAACGTTCGGATGACCCGGGTCCAATCGCCCGGATCCGCCGGCCCGTTCCAGCGCAACTCCGCCACCGCGTCCTCGGGGCGGTGGACCGCGTCCCCCGGCGCCCCGATGCTGGGCGAGGGCTTGATCCCCAAGACGAAAGGCAGACTGGCCGCCTCCATGGCGCCCGCGAAGGTCGGGTTATCGCCGTACAAACAGTCCGCCACCACCGCCCGAAACGACACCCCGGCCGCCAAGGCGGCGTCGACCAACGCGACGGCGAGGCGGGGCTTGGTGCGCAAGGCCGGATCGGTCTTGCCGATCGAGCCCAGGTATTGGCGGCTGGCGTGGGCCGTCTTCGTCCCGTCTTGGCGGTCGCCGGTTTCGTCGACGACGCGGACGCCGTTCTCGTGCGCCCGGGTCGCGGGATCGTGCCGGAGTCCTGCCAGCCGGCGGGCATTGATCTCCTCCTGCTGCCAGGGGGACTCCGCGAGGCTGATGGGATCCCGGAGCTACCATCTCACACCGTTGGTCACGAACGCCGGATGCGCGGGCAGGCCGGTAGGACAAGGCACAGCGGCCCGAGCGCATGTACTGTTTGGGGCGGTAGGTTGCCGAGCAGGACGGTTGCGGGCCACGTAAGTAGCCGGTTGGTGATCGGTAGCTAGGACAATGGAAGAGTCGGTGACCGTTCGAACGGTCATAGAGCGTCGGCAGAACGTGCTCACATCGCTGGTTTCATCGACCTTTACCACCGTCCAGCTCGCGGCGAACGGCGCGGGCCAGGGCGGCCAGGGTGACCGGCTTGCGGAGGTAGGCGCCGGCGCCGAGCGTCTGGGCGGCGCGCGTTCGGTCGGACTCGGCGCCGCCGGAGACAACGATCGCCCGCTGGCCTGGCCGCACTTCCCGAATCCGGCGGTAGGCCTCGGCGCCGTCGATCCCCGGCGGCATGACCATGTCGAGGATGACGAGGTCCGCTTCGCGACGGCTGAGATAGGCAACCGCTTCCTCGCCGCTGACGACCGCTTGCGTCTGGTAGCCCAGCGACCGCAGGCCGCGGGTCGCCAGCTCGCGCTGCTCCACGTCGTCGTCGACGATCAGCACCGTTTCGCAACCGCCGGTCATTCCCTCGAACTGCGACTCGCGCAGGACGTCGCGATCGACCGGCAGGTAGACGTCGACGCGGATGGCGCGGTCGGCCTCGCTCGCGACGTCGACGTGGCCGTCGTGCCGGCGGATAATCGTCCGCGCGAGAGCGAGCCCGAGACGCACCCGGCGGCCGGTCGTGGTCGTCGTGAGCCCGGAGTCGAGGCGCATCTCGCGGACGGCCAGGCCGCGAGGCGGCCTGCTGACCCACACCGTCAGCCGGACGTACTCCCCGACTTCGATCCGCTCGTCGCGTCCAGTCGGCTCGTCGACGTACAGGTTCTCGGTGGTGACGGCGATCGAGCCCCGGCTGGCGACCGCGGCCCCGGCGCTGGCCAGCAGGTCGAGCACCACGCGCCGAAGATCCGCCGGCGACCCGGTGATCGGGAGCAGGTCACGCGCCAGGCTCGTTATGACCCGCGACCGTCGCGCCGCCGGAAGCAACGCCAGGCTCTCCGCGACGACGCGGCTGAGATTGACCGTCTCGTCGTCGTGGCGATCCCAGCGCCAGACGCACGGTTCGGCGTCGAGGCTGATCGATTCGCCGGTGACGCCGATCGGACTCCCTGGCCACGGCGCGAGCCAGCGCTCGGTGACTTCGCGGTCCAGGCCTCGGTAACCGATCAACACGCCGTTTTCGCCAAGCAACGGCGTGCCCGAGGTCTCCAGCCAGACTTCGCGGCCATCCTTGCCGCGCGACCGCCTGGGCACGTCGCGGAATGGGGCCTTCTCGCGGGTCGCGCCGGTCACGATGGCCGAGAACTCCGGTCCCTCCCGCGGATCCACCACGTCGAAAAAGTGAGCGCCGAGGATCTCGTCGACTCGGTAGCCGAGAATCTCCTCGACCCGCGCGTTGCTGTAGGTATAGTATCCCGCCGAGTCGATCTCCCAGAGCCAATCCGACGTCTTGGGATCGACGTCACCCGATCTGTCTTCCACGCGAGTCAACGACAGGTCATCCACCATGTGACCTCCCGGTCGATGGGAGACGCCGCCGAAACCTCATCGGGCGGCGCCCGGGAACCAGCGGCGCCTCGCGCGGCCCAATTCGCGGACTCCCTCACGATCAGTATCGTCGGAATGCACCCGTTTGGTGCGGGGGCCGACGGGGAGCTTTCCGCGGATTGTGCGGCGTCCCCCCAAAATGGGCCACGCGGCGCGGTACCAAGGTCACGTGGCGACGCCCGGTACCGCCCCGTAGGATTACGATGCCCGTAGACGCCACGAAGCGGGGGAAGCGGAAACCGGTCTCGCACGCGACGAGTGGCCAACGGCAGTGATATTGGGTGGAGAGGCGAGGACGATGATTCAGACCCAGAGCGCGCGCGAGCAGGGAGTCCGGACGTTCGTGATCCGTGACCTTCGGTTACCGAAGTTCCATCCGGAGGAGCCGGTTCTCTTTCTTCCGGAAGGACGCGAGGTCATCAACACCTACGCCGACCTGGTGACGGCCGGCATGGATCCGCCGATCCCGTACGTCGCCCCGGGCAAGAACGGGACGTACTGGTATCTGGGGCCGGTGGCCCTGCTGCTGGCAATCGGGCAATCGAGCCGGAAGCTCGTCGCGAACCTGTTGCCGTCCGAGACACCGGTGGACACGATGAAGGTCATCGCCGCCAAGGCGACCCTGCTTCGACCGATTCACTGGCTCTCCGAGGCGCGGGCGTGGAAGATCCTGAACCAGCCGGCGGTGCGCGATAGCTCGACCGGCTTCTTCCGCTACGCGAACACGAAGCGCCGCCGGGTCACCGAGCTGCTTCGGGCGCTCCAGACGATCGATCTGCTCCGCACCGCGCCGCCGCACCTCGAGCACCGGGTCGTCTCGGCGGTCGGGCCGGTCATCGCCGCGCTGGACCCGGATTTCGCCCTCGCTCTGCTCCGCGAGGCCGAGCGCCACCAGTGGTCGGTTCGTCAGGTCCTTCGGCTCTGCCAGGAATGGGATGCCTCGGCGGCCACCGCCTGGGCCGGGCGCGCCGCCCGAGGGTTGTCCCCGCTGACCCCGGACGAGGAATCGCGGCTCGCCGAGGCCGGAATCGGGCGCGACGAGCTGCCGTCTGGTCGGGCTTCCGATTTCGTGGTATCCTACCCTCTTGGCGCATCCGGGCTGGCCCAGCTCCTCGAGGGGAGATCGCTGCCGGAGCTGGCGCTCACGGCCTGACGTTCCACCGGGGATCCAACGATGTCAAAACTGGTCCGTCGGGGCGAGACCGCCCCGGACATGGCCGAGTGGCTGCGGTCAATCGGCATTTTACGCGAAGATGGCCGCACCTCGTTGCCCGTGCTCGAGCGCTGCGCCCGCTGTCGGTCCGCCCCCGGTTGCGGCGAGTGCCCCGGCTGTCGCGCCGGTCAGGTTTGCCATCGCCTCCCGCCGTGCCCGGACTGCGGCGCGGTCCAGTCGGTGGCGCTCGATCAGCTTATCCGCCACCCTCTCCACGCGCGCCTGTACGGCGAGGCCCCCGAGGCCGAGCTCTTCAAGACGAGCAACGGAGCGCTGTTCCTCCAATCGGTCGCGGCGCTCGGGATCATCGAGCCGATCCTGGGGCTCGAGGCGGAAGACGACGACGAGACCGGCGCGCGCGCCGGCTCGGTACTGGTTCTCTCGGGCTGGCGGCGCGTGCTCGCGGCGCGCTCCTGCGGCGTCACGACAGTTCCGGTCCGGCTGGTCGACCCGCGCGCCCTTCCCCGGCGCGCCGACGTGGATCTGGTCATCGTCTCGGCCAACTTCCAGCGCCAGAAGACGATCGACGAGATCCGCGGCGAAGTGCAGGTCTGGAAGAAAGCCATCGCCCAGGCGTCGCTTCGCCAGCCCAAGCCGTGGGAGCTGCGGACGGTCGTCGCGAAGGTGATGGGCATCAGCATGCGCCAGGTCGAAGAAGCGGACGCGGCGGCGGCGACCGAGCGATTGAACGCCGCCGCGCGCCGATTGGGGCTGAGGGCGCCGGCCTCCGCCGACTCCGGCGCGGCCGAGGCCGAGATCGCTGGCGACGACCTGAGCGTGATCGCCCGTCTCCGTCAGGAAATGCAACCGGGCGACCTGCGCGGCAGCGACATCCTCAGCGCGTTGACCGAGCGCGACGAGCCACTGCTCTCGGAAGAGCGCGATGAGGTGGTCCACGAGAGCCTCGGCCGTGCCGCCCAGACCGCCGAGGGAACGTTCATCCTGGACGTCGAAGAGGTCGCACCGCTCTGGCCGGTCGACGCGCCGGACGAAGGCCCCGAGCCCCCCGACGAGCCCGCGCCCGGGGCGGACGGCTCGCGGCACGCAACCGGCGACCCATCCGCCGTCGAGACGGCGATTCGGGTTGGCAATCTGACGGTTCATCGCGGATCGCCCGACGCGCTGCCCTTCGTCGAGCTGCCCGCCGTCGACCTGATCGTGGCCGCGCCAAGCTGGATCGAGCCGCTCGTCCGCCCGTTCCTGACGCCTCCTCACATTCCCTTCGCTCGCGACTGGCAGGAAAGGCTGCACGTCTGTCTGGGCTCCTGGCGACAGGTGATTCGCCCCGGCGGCCGCCTCCTGCTGATCGTGCCGGTGTCCACGCCGCTCCACCCGGGTCTGCCCCTGCTGGCGGCGACCATCGACGAGCTCCGCGCCACCGATTGGGCGATCGGGGGGACGCTGGTGCTCGACGATCCCGGGCTGCACGGGCCCCTGTACGCGGTGCCTCATCCGGACCAGGTCCTGGCCCCCAAGGGACCGGCTCGTCTGATCATCACCGCCGCGCCGGTCCTCGCCGACGTCGAAGGAAGCCTCGAAGAGCGGTGGCGCCAGTCATGGGCAGCCCCGCTGTCCGGCCGGCAGCCGCGCGAGGTGGCCACGGTGGAGGAGGCCGCGCTGAGCCACCTCTGGAAGTACGCCGGACCCGGTCGCCGCTCGCGCTGGCTGCCCGAGTTTCACCCCGGCCTGCTCTACCACCTGGTGCGGATCTTCTCCCGCCCCGACGCCACGGTGTTCCTGCCCGAGCTGGGCGGCGCCAACCTCGTCCGGGGTTGCCTCCGCGCCGGTCGCGCCGTCGTCGCCCTCGCCGAGCTACCGGAGCAGATCGAGGATGTCGTCGAGCGGATTCGGCGCGATACCAGCCTGGCCGTCGACCAGAGCGGCGAAACCGGCTTCGCGGTCGACTCGCTCAACGCGGTCACCGGCAGCACCGACGCCGAGGCTGCCCCCGATGACGATTGACCACGAGACCGCCGGGCGGCTCCTCCGGCGCCTCGGCCTCCGTCAGACGGCCGAGCGGCGGGCGACGACGCGCGCGTTCCTGGAAGCGCCCGGCCTCCCGGCGGCGGCGCTCGCCGCCGGGATCGCCAGCCAGGGTGTCGACGTTCACCCACGGACGGTATACCGCACTCTCGCCACGCTGCGTGGCCCGATCGGAAGTCGCGCCCGTTGGGAAGTGGTGGGACCGGCCTGGGTCTGCTGGGGCTGCGGACGCGCCCTGGCAAGCGCCCGCGGCGATCCGGCCACCGCCCTCCTGCTCGCGCGGCACCTCGTGCCGCTTGACCTTGGCGGCTACTGCCCGCGATGCCAGCGCGCGCTGGATCGTGCTCGATCCGACGACGCGCCGAATCTTCCCCCGGGCTTCGCCCGGGCCGCGCCGCCTCTAGTTTCGCCAATCGGCGGGCGAGCGTCGTTCCGGTTGGCGCGCTCTACCAGCGCCAAGGCCTGCTGCGCGAGCCGCTTGGCTCCGATCGCCGGTTGCTGGCGCGCGACTACGTCGTTGCCAACCTTGCCGAGAACCCCCGGCTCGGACCGTCGGCCGTTCACCATCTGCTCGCGGATGAGCTTGCCGTTCAACCGTCCGTGCGCTCGGTCAAGCGGGTCAGCGGGGTTCTCCATGGCCCCAAAGCGCGGATGCTGTTCTCGATGCTCGGCGCGCTGGGCTGGTCCTGCCTGGGCTGTGACGCCTGGGGAACCATCGACCGGCCAGACGCTCTGCGGGCGGGCGCGCCCGACGGGTTTGTCCCCACCGACGTGCGCGCGCTCTGTCCGTCCTGCCAGGATGCCGCCGACCAGTTGTCATCATAGGGCCACCTAGAGCGAGAGTAGCTTCCTGTCCCTAATTGGACAGGAAGCCCGCGCACGTGCCGCGCCGGTCCGGTCGTCTTCCTCGCGCCGGTCCCCTCCCTTCCGGTGCAATGAAGAGATCTCTCGCCGCGTCCTCGCTCGCCCTGCTGACGGTCCTTCTCCTGGTAACGGGCTGCGCGAGCCTCCCCGCCAATCCGCTGACCGGCCACGCCGGGCCGACGGCGCCCACGCCGGCCATTCCCCCGGTCGCCTCCGCCGTCGCGGCCACCCCCACGGTCGCCGTTACGTCCCCGACCGCGGTGCCCACGCCAGCGTCCGAATCGACCGGTACGCCGGACGCGGCCCAATCGGCCCTTCCGACGCTTCCGACCCCGGCCGGCCCGGAGCTGACCGGACTCGGCCCCCTCGAGATCCCGGTGCGGGTTCGGATTCCGCGCATCGGCGTCGACGCGGCGATCGAAACGGTCGGGCTCGAGGCCGACGGCACGATGGGCACCCCCCAGAACTTCTCCGACGTCGGCTGGTACGGGTACGGTCCAACCCCCGGCCAGGCCGGGGTAGCCGTCCTCGCCGGACACGTCGACTCGGTTCATGGGCCGGCGGTGTTCTGGTACCTGCGCGACCTGAAGCCCGGCGACGCGATCGAGGTCGATCTCTTCGGCGGGGGTACCCGCCGCTTCGTCGTGGATGGCTCCGGCACCTACCCGTCGGACGCGGCGCCGATCGCCTCGATCTTTTCCTGGGACGGTCCGCCGCGCCTGAGCCTGATCACCTGCGGCGGCATCTTCGACCGCAGCGTCCACGCCTACGATCACCGACTGATCATCTACGCCCACCTGACGGCGCCGGCGTCCGGCAGCTCGACGGCCGCGGAGCGTCCGGTCAGCTTTCCCGGCGAGACCGGCGCGCGCGTGCCCCCGGTCGCGGTGGTCGAGGCCGCCGGCCGTCCTCTCGATCAGACGGGGTCGTCACGGATGGGCGTTCCGTCGCCGGGGTGCGACTCGCCAAACAGGAGCTGCCAGTGATCCACCTGTCGCGTCTGGATGGCACCCGCTTCGTCTTGAACGCGGACCGCATCGAGACGATCGAAGCTCATCCCGATACCGTGATCACCAACGTCGACGGAAAGCACTTCGTCGTCAGAGAAGACGTGGACGACGTGGTGGCCCGGGTCGTCGCCTACCAGCGCGCGATTCGACGAGAGTGCGCGCGGCCGGCGCGGCTGCTGACCGAAGGGACGGCCAATGGATAAGTCGACGGTGATCGGTCTGGTCCTCGGCCTGACCGCTGTGTTCGGCGGGGCGCTTCTGGACGGCACGCCGATGGCCAGCCTGATCAGCGTGCCGGCCTTCGTCATCGTGATCCTGGGCACCCTGGGCGCGACGATTCTGAGCAACCCGCTGGAGAACGTCAAGCGCCTGCCCGCGCTCGCACGGGGAGCCTTCTTCGAGAAGGGACGTCCCGGCGGTGAGCTGGTCGAGATGTTCGTCGACCTGGCGACCCGGGCGCGCAAGGACGGCGTGCTCAGCCTGGAGAACGAGATCCGCAGCCTGCCGGACCCGTTTCTCCAAAAGGGGATTCAGCTCGTCGTGGATGGGACCGACGAGGAAGTCATCAAGGAAGTGCTGGAAGCCGACATCGCCGCGACCGCCCAGCGGCACGCGGCCGGCTACGCGATGTTCGAGATGATGGGCGGCTACTCGCCGACGCTGGGGATTATCGGGGCGGTGCTGGGTCTCATTCACGTGCTCAGCAAGGTGGACGATCCGACGAAGCTCGCCGCGGGAATCGCCGTCGCCTTCGTAGCCACGCTCTACGGCGTGAGCACGGCGAACCTGATCTATCTGCCCCTCGCCAGCAAGCTCCGTCTGAAGAGCGAAGCGGAGCAGCACCGGGGTCACCTCATCCTCCAGGGCATCCTGGCTATCCAGGCCGGCGACAACCCGCGGGTGGTGCGCGACAAGCTCGACGTGTTCCTCGCGCCCAAGCACCGGGGCAGCGCGGCGGTAGCGAAGAAGCCGGGCGTTGCCGCGGGCGCCACGGCGGCCAGCGAGGCGGCCTGATGGCCGGTGGCCACGGCGGAGGCGGGAGCAGCGAGCGCTGGCTGATTACCTACGCCGACATGCTGACCCTGCTCCTCGCCCTGTTCATCATTCTCTACAGCATCTCGAAGGCGGACGTGCAGAAGTTCCAGAAGTTCCAGGAGGGACTTCAGGAGGCGTTTCACGTCGACGTCCTCAAGGGGCGTGACGCGCCGTCGCTGGACTCTTCCGGCGCAATCGTGGCCCAGGATGCCTCCACGACGATCGCGCCGCTGCCCGCGCCGACCACCGTTCCCTCGGCCATCTCCGGCGACGGGGCGACCGCGCGACGACTCCAGGAGGCGTTTCAGGGCATCGTCATGCCCGGGGCCCGTGGCGGCATCAAGGTCGAGACCCGACCGGACGGCCTGCTGATCAGCATCTACGGGGTCATCCTGTTCGATTCCGACGAGGCCAACCTGCGACCCGAGGGGCGCGACATCCTGATGAAGGTCGCGTCCGAGATTCGCCCCTTGCCTTACGACATTCGAGTCGAGGGACACACCGACAACCTTCAGCCGACCGGCGGTCCGTACCCGACCAACTGGGAGCTCTCGACCGCCCGGGCGCTGGTGGTCACCCACTTTTTGATCGACCAGGCGAAGTTCCAACCCGGCCGGCTCAGCGCGGCGGGGTTCGCGGAGTTTCAGCCGGTCGCCTCGAACGCGACACGTGACGGCCGACTCCGCAACCGACGGGTCGACCTCGTTCTGACTCACCCGGATACCTCCGCGAAAGGCCAGCCATGAAAAGCATCGTCATGATCGTCGCCCCGGTTCTGCTCACCATCGGCGCCCTGGTCGGCGCCTGGCAGCTCAAGCTGCTGCCGATCGGCCCCACCGCCGCGACGGCGGCCGCGTCGGGCGCGACGCCGACCCAGCCCGGCCTGGTGAACTACGTCATGCCCGAGCGCATCGTCAACCTGGCCGATACGCCGGGCTACCGCTACCTGAAGATTCAGATCACTCTCGCCTTCGCCGATCCGAGCCACCGACCGGGCGAGCTGCAGGGCGACGCGCTCGCCGCGCAGGAGGCGGCGTACAAGACCCGGATCGATCCCTACGACCCGGCGATGGAGGACTTCGAGATCACGACCCTGACTCGAAAGACAGCGGCCGAGCTGCTCACCGCCCAGGGAAAGGAGGCGCTGCGCGCGGAGCTGCTCGAAGGTCTGCGCAAGCAGGTGCCGAATCCGACGCTCGAAGCGGTGTACTTCACCGAGTTTGTGATTCAGTAGCCGGGGAGGAAATCGGATGATAGACGACACCCAGGGGTTTCTCGACAACGCCAGCGGACGACGGGATTCGGCGAGGACCGGCCCGGTCGATCTGCCCACGCTCGCGCCGACTTCCGACAGCGGGCTCACCCAGAGCATCGACTTGCTTAAAGAAGTGCCCCTTCGGGTCACCGTCGAGCTCGGACGGGCGCGCATGCTCGTGCGCGACGTGCTGGCGCTGCGCACCGGCGCGGTCGTCGAGCTCGACCGACAGGCCGGTGCCCCGGTGGACGTCCTGGTCAACGGCATCCTGATCGCCCGGGGTGAGGTCGTCATCGTCGACGAGCACTTCGGCGTGCGGATCACCGAGGTCGTCGGAATGCCCCAGCTTTAGAGTAGCTCTGGACTCCAAAGAGCGGGTGTACGGCTAACCGATAGTACGAGAGATTGTTCCCCGCTCCGGGCAACAGGACGAGCGGGGGCTTGTCACCCGTGCTACAAGACGTTCGTTCGCCGGGTCGGTCAACGGCAGCCGGAACCGCTCTAGTACGGTAAGGTCATCGGTTGGTCGTACGGCCGGGCGTGCATCGGGGGGAAGTGAATGGCGAGTAAGCAAACGGCGCAATGGGAGATCGAGGCCCTCCTGCAGAACGTAGGAGGGGCTAAACGCGACCAGACGCCCGGATCGGCCGACTCGTATGGCGTTCCGCCCCGCAAGACGCAGCCGTATGACTTCCGCCGTCCGAGTCGCTTCTCGAAGGAGCACTTCCGGGTTCTGCAGACGGTCTACGAGATGTTCGCCCGTCACCTCGGGTCGTCCCTCTCGTCCTACCTTCGGCTGAACGCGCGGATCCAGATGAGATCGGTCGAGCAGGCCACGTTCGACGAGTTCGTCGAACAGCTTCCGAATCCAACCGTGATCTACGTGCTGCGCATGCCACCGCTCGAGGGGCCGGTGCTGATGGAGCTGAACCAGGCGCCAACCCTGGCCGCGATCGATCGGCTCTGCGGCGGCCCGGGCAGCGCCAGCGACCACGACCGCGAGCTGACCGAGATCGAGCGCTCGCTCCTCCAGCCACTCGGCCGTCATCTCCTCCGGGCGACCAGTGACGCCTGGAACGCGGTCGTTCCGATCAAGCCGACGGTCGAAGACGTCATCCTCAATCCGCGGGCTGTGCGCGCGGCCGGTCCCAACGAGATCGTCGCGCTGCTGGTCCTCGAGCTGGCGATCGGCGAGGTAACCGGCCCGATCAGCATCTGCCTGCCCTACGTCGCCCTCGAGCCGATTCTCGGGCAGCTTCACACCCAGGTCTGGAACGCCGAGCAGCACCGCGACGAGCAGGCGAGGGCCGACGAGCAGATCCGGGGTCGGCTCCAGGAGGTCGCCCTCGAGCTCTCGGTCGAGCTTGGCCAGATCGACCTGCCCACCTCGTCGGTGCTTTCGTTGCGCGAGGGTGATGTGCTCCGTCTGGGAACGTCTGCCCGGGGCGAGCTGGTGCTCTACATTGCCGATCTGCCCTTGTTCCGGTGTCGCCCGGGCCTCAGCGCGGGCAACCTGGCGGTGCAGATCTCCGGCTGATCGCCGTCGATCCCCCATCCCACGTGCCCGCCCGCCCACCCTCGACCCCCGGCCCGGTTTCCCTGGAAGGGGTGCGACATGCCGCATCTCTTCACCTAGGAAGCGCGCTTGGGAAACGAGTTCGGTCCCCTCTTCGACCTGGCCTGGAAGCTCCTCCTGGTGCTCGGCCTGGTGGTTCTCTCCACCCGAGCCCTCAAATGGCTCAGCAGCCCGTCGCTCGCTCCCGACAGTCTGCTCAAGATTCGCGCTCGGTTGCCGGTCGGTCCGCAGCAGACCCTCGTGCTGGTGGCGGTGGGAAGGAAACGAATCCTCGTCGGCCAGACCTCCCAGCAGCTCACCCTGCTGGCCGAGCTGACCGAGGACGACCTGCCGGCCGAGCCGGACGCCTCGTCGGCCGGAGACGGACGATCGCCCCGGACGCGGGCGCTGCTGGACGTTCTCTCGTTCACCGGACGCCGCCAGCCCGGCCCCGGCTCCTCGGACGACCTCGCCCGCTCGCGCCGGCTGGCCGGATCCGACGAGCCGTTCCTGAGCCGCTTCCAGCGGGCGTTGCTGGCCGCGGCGCGCGGGGAAGCGTCAACGTCGGTCCACGTCCCGGAGAGCAGCGCCGATTTCGCCGCGGATCGGCGATCCGTCAAGGGAAGCGTCGAATAGATGCGATTTCCCGCGTACCGACAGGTTGAAGTCCAGACAGACGAGCATATCACGGTCTGCTCCCTCTCCCTCTGGGAGAGGGCTGGGGTGAGGGTCGGGGCAGTCGTGCGTCAACCAGTACCGTCTGTCACGGGCCGACCGAGCGACCGGGTGCCTTGTAGCGCGGGACGCCTGATCCTCGAGGGACGGATGTGCTCTCAAGACGCACCGGGTATCGCTTCGACGCCGGATCCTCACCTTCTGCCAGCTCGTGAGCCGACAGTCTCGCTGCCAGGATCCGGTAGAGCAGGGCGGGGACGTGGTCGGGGGTGGGGGAGCTTGTCTCCTGCCCGTCCCCGGGCGACGCGGCGGCAGACAAGCTGCCCCACCCCTCCCCGCGCCACCCCCCGCCCTACGCTTCGTGCACAAAACTGTCCGCCAAGGAGCCCTCTCGCAGGGGGCGAGGGAATTCGGCGCCTTTTCGGCAGCCTGCCCGGGCGAAGGATCCGGCCGCTGATCCTGGCGGTCGTCCCGCTCGCCCTCGTCCTGGCGACTGGCGGGGCCGTCGAGGCCGCGTCGCCGCCCCCGGCGATTGACTTTCAGATCGGACAGTCGGCGGTGCAGGCCGACCCGAGCGTCGCGCTGCAGGCGCTGCTCGTGCTCACCGTGCTCAGCCTGGTGCCGGCGATCCTCTTGATGACGACGTCGTTCATTCGGATCGTGGTGGTCCTGTCGTTCGCCCGCAGCGCGCTGGGCCTTCCGCAAACGCCGCCCAACCAGGTGCTGCTCGGCCTGGCGCTCTTCCTGACCGGCTTCATCATGTGGCCGGTCTGGCAGCAGGCGAACGCCGACGGCATCCAGGCGTACCTTCACGGCGACATCTCGGCCCAGACCGCGATCGAGCGGACGTCGCAGCCGCTTCGGGACTTCATGTTCCGCCAGACGCGCCAGGACGAGCTGGCGCTATTCGTCAGGCTGGCCAACCTGCCCCCGCCGAACGGTCCAGCCGACGTTCCAACCCACGTCCTGATCCCCGCCTTTATGCTCTCCGAGCTGAAGACGGCCTTTCAGATGGGCTTCATGATCCTGGTTCCGTTCCTGGTCATCGACCTGGTGGTGGCGAGCCTGGTGATGTCGCTGGGCATGATGATGCTGCCGCCGACGACGCTGTCGCTGCCGTTCAAGATTCTGCTCTTCGTGCTGGCCGACGGCTGGACGCTGATCGTTCAGTCGTTGATCCAGAGCTTTCATTGAGGAGGAGGCTTCCCTCACCCCCTACCCCTTCTCGTCTACCCCCCTTACCCCCTTCTCCAGGGGGAGCGTTCAGCCGCGGGGGAAGGGTCTTAGCAGAAGTATCTGCCCTGAAGTCCCCTCTCCCGCGGATGGGAGAGGGGGTAGGGGGTGAGGGAGCCCCGGCTCACAGGAGGATACAAACGTGACTCAAACCAGCGCGCTCGACGTGGCGCAAGGAGCGCTGATCCTGGCCATTCAGCTCGGGGGACCGGCGCTGGTCGTGATTCTCGCGGTCGGCATCGTGGTGAGCGTGTTTCAGGCGATGACCCAGATCAACGAGGCGACCCTGTCCTTCGTTCCGAAGCTGGTCGCCGTCGGCGCAGTGCTGGTCGTGCTCGGCCCCTGGATGCTCCAATCGGCGGTGGCCTACACCGTGGCGATCCTCTCCCACCTCGCGGCGGCAGTGGGCTGATGGATCTCGTTCAGCTTTTCCAGCCGACGACGCTGACCCTCTTCCTGCTGGTCGCCCTGCGGACGACGGCGGCGATGGCGGTCGGACCGCTGGCGGCGTGGCCGGGCGTGCCGCTGCCCGGGCGAATCTTCGTCGGCCTCGGCATCGCCCTGGCGATCGCGCCGGTCGCGCCGACGGCGGTTCCGGCGGCCCAGCTCCGGCTTGGACCGACCGAGCTCGTCCAGGAGCTCGCCCTCGGCCTGTTCTTCGGGGTCGCCAGCACGCTGCTCGTCTCGGCGCTGCGGGTCGGCGCCGGCCTGATCGACTACCAGGCGGGATTCACTTTCGGATTCAGCCTCGACCCGCTGTCGGGCCACCAGAACGGTCCGATCGAGCGCTTCCTGATGGCGTTCGCGGCGGTGCTTTTCTTCGACCTGGACGGGCACCACCTGTTCCTGCTCTCGCTGGACGACCTGTTTCGGATCGTGCCGGTCGGCGGCGCGCCGAGCCTGTCCGGACCGGACGGCGTCGCCGCCTTCTTCACCGCGATCGCGGTGGCGGCGCTGGCGATGGCATTGCCGTTCGTCACGCTCCTCCTGCTCGTCGACGTCGCGCTGGCGGTGCTGAGCCGCGCCGCCCCCCAGTTCAACCTTCTCGCGGTCGGTCTGCCGGCGAAGACCGGGCTGGCGCTGGTCGCCCTGGCGCTCCTGCTGCCGGTCACCGCGACCCAGCTCGCCGACCTCTACCGGCACATCCCGGACGTAATGCCGGTCCTGGTGCACTCGTGAGAGGCCGTGGCCTCACCCCCTTCCCCTCTCCATTAGAGATGGAGAGGGGAGAGACCGCGGCGCCGAGCGCCGATCCTTCCCCCTCTCCAGCTCCGCTGGAGAGGGACGGTTCCCCCTGGAGAAGGGGGCCAGAGGGTAGAGGAGAGGGTGAGGCCCGGTGAGCGACGAGCGGACCGAAGCGCCCACCCAGCGGCGGCTTGGCGAGCTGAGCGCGCGCGGCAGCACGGCGCGATCGCAGGACCTGGTGAGCAGCCTGGCGCTGCTCGCGGCGCTCGTCGGGCTCCAGCAGA